>JBGSIX010000185.1:0-19387 GCA_041742315.1 Phycisphaerales bacterium
CGACCCGCGCCTCGACGAGGCGCGGAGCCTGCAGACGGACGCGGCGAGCTGGCTCGCGGGCTATCAGGCCAAGGTCGCGACCGAGCTCGATCTGCCCGGGATCAAGGTCGGGTACAACAAGGTCTTCGGGTACTACGTCGAGCTGACGGCGGTGCAGGCGGCGACGGCGGGCGACCGGCTCGCGAAGCACGCCCTGACGCGCAAGCAGACGCTCAAGAACGCCGAGCGGTACATCACGCCCGAGCTCAAGGCCTTCGAGGACAAGGTCATGCGGGCCGATTCGGTGGCGCTCGAAGTGGAAAGAGAGCTTTTCTCGAAGCTGGTCAGGCTGCTGGCGGATCATCTGGGGGAATTGGCTGCGTTTGCGCGCACGGTCGCGGAACTCGACGTGCTGGCGGCGTTCGCCGACCGCGCGGCCAGGCGGGGCTGGAACAGGCCCGAGATGACGAGCGATCGCTCGCTCTTCGTCGTCGAGGGGCGACACCCGGTGCTCGAAGAGGCGCTCGAGCAGGACTTCGTGCCCAACGGGCTCGAACTCGGCGGGAGCAGCCCGGGGCTGGCGCTGATCACGGGCCCGAACATGGCGGGCAAGAGCACGTTCATCCGGCAAGTGGCGCTGGTCACGCTGCTGGCGCACGCGGGGAGCTTCGTGCCCGCCGAGCGTGCGACGATCGGCGTGACGGACCGGATCTTCACGCGCGTGGGCGCGGACGATGCGCTGCACCGGGGCCAGTCGACGTTCATGGTCGAGATGATCGAGACGGCCAATATTCTCAACCACGCAACGCCGAGGTCGCTCGTGATCCTCGACGAGATCGGACGCGGGACGTCGACGCTCGACGGGCTGAGCCTGGCGTGGGCGATCGTCGAGACGCTCGCCGAGCGCGGGCCGAGGACGCTCTTTGCGACGCACTACCATGAGCTGACGGATCTGGAATCGCAGCTTGATGGGAGGGTCCGCAACCTGCACGTCGCGGTGCGCGAGTGGTCGGGCGCGGACGGGCAACCCGAGATCGTGTTCCTGCATCAGATTGCGCCCGGTCGGAGCGAGCAGTCGTTCGGGATCCATGTCGCGCGACTGGCGGGCGTGCCGAGCAGAGTGACGACAAGGGCCAAGGAGATCCTGGGGTCGCTGGCGGTGCATCACGGCTCGCCGCCGCCCGCTGGGGCGCAGCCCAAACGCGAGCCGCCCGCGCAAATGTCGCTCTTTACGGAATTCATCCCGCATCCGGCGGTGGATCGGCTGCGTGAGCTCAAGCTCGACGAGCTGAGCCCGATGCAGGCGTTCGACGAGCTGCGCCGGCTCGCGTGTGCGGCCCGGGACGGAATCGACTAAGCTCGTCTCCCAATCAGGATTCCGGAGGGGGATCACGCGATGCGCGACGAGAGAGTGCTGCTGGAAGCTCAGTTCGACAGCGCGGTGCGCTATTACGTCATCTCGATCACGCTTGTCTTGGCGCTGACGGTCGTGGGCATCCCCTTCATGATCATTTTCGTGCCATTGGTCTACATCCTGCGCTCGATCGAGTACAAGCACATCCGGTGCACGCTCTACGAGCGCACGCTCCGCGTGAACCGGGGCGTGCTCAACAAGACGGAGAAAACGGTCCCGCTCGACAAGATCACGGACCTTGGCATCACGCAGGGGCCGATCATGCGGTTCTGCGGCGTCGAAGCGATCAGCATCGAGACCGCGGGGCAGAGCTCGGGGATCGGCTCGGCGCTGGTCATGCTCGTGGGCGTGCGCAACGCCAAGGACTTCCGCGACGCGGTGCTCGACCAGCGCGACCGGCTCGATGAGGGCAAGCCGAGGAAGGCCGAGCAGCCCGAGACGCCTGCGCTTGGTTCGACCGAGATCCTGGGCGAGATCCGCGACACGCTGGTGCGGATCGAGCGGAAGCTCGACAAGTAAGACTCACACGCCGGGCTCGGGCAGGCATTTCGCCGGACGCCAAGAGCACGAAAGCCGACACGAATCTTGATGCACGCCTCACGGTTCTGCCTCAGAGTGGTTGTACGGATCGCATACAGGACAGCTTGGTCTGGACCCGATGCCGACAAACGGGAGAAAGGCGCGACTACGATCCGGGCATCGCGCGGAGATGAGCAACATCACGATCACGAAAGGAATCCCCGATGGCACTGAACCACTACGTCACCCTCGGCCGGAGCGGCCTGCGGGTCAGCCCGTTCTGCCTGGGCGCGATGACCTTCGGCGAGGACTGGGGCTTCGGCTCGACTGTGGAGGACTCGACCAAGATCCTCGACGCCTACATCGCCCACGGCGGGAACTTCGTCGACACCGCCAACATCTACACCAAGGGCCACTCCGAGAAGATCATCGGCGACCACATCGGCAGGCACCCGGCCAAGCGGGATCGGCTGGTCATCGCGACGAAGTTCCTGGGCAACATGTACCCGGGCGATCCGAACGGGGGCGGCGCGCACCGCAAGGGCATCATGGCCGCGTGCGAGCAGTCGCTCCGAAGGCTCCAGACGGACTACATCGACCTGTACTGGATGCACTGCTGGGATCACCTGACGCCCATCGACGAAACCATGCGCGCGATCGACGACCTCGTCCGCCAGGGCAAGATCCGGTACTTCGGGATTTCCGACACGCCCGCGTGGAAGTGCGCGCAGGCGCAGTACGAGGCGATCTTCAAGAACTGGACGCCCGCGGTCGCGCTGCAGATCGAGTACTCGCTCGTCGAGCGCACGGTCGAGAACGAGCTGATGCCGATGGCGAGGGAGCTCGGCATGGGCGTGACGCCCTGGTCGCCGCTGAAGGGCGGCGTCCTGACGGGCAAGTACACGCGGGCGAACCTGAGTTCGATCGACCCCAAACGCGGCACATGGGTCACGAACAACCTGACCGAGCGGAATCTGGACATCGTCGAGGCGCTGGTCGAGGTCGCCAAGGAGATGGGCCGCACGCCCGCCGAGGTGGCGCTGGCCTGGGTGCAGGCCAGGCCCGGCGTGTCGAGCTCGATCATCGGGGCCCGCACGATGGAGCAGCTCGAGCAGAACCTGAAAGCACTGGAAGTGAAGATCCCCGGGGAGCTTGCCGCGAAGCTCGACGAGGCCAGCGCGATCCAGCCCACGTTCCCGCAGTCGTTCCTGCCCTACGTCAAGAACAACATCCACGGCGGGGCGACGATCAACGGGGTGGACTCCGAGCCGTGGGCACTCGGGCCGCAGAATGATGGGGAACGCTGGTGAGCACGGACGCGAACACGCTGCTCTCGCCCGAGTTTTTGCGCACGAAGTTCGACGCGGGCGAGCCGTACGAGGACTATCTGGGCTCCGGCTCCCCCCACCACCGCGCGGGGTGGGACCGGCTCCACGCGTCGGTCGAGCTCACGCCCGCCGATCGCGGCTTGCTCGGCTCGTTCGTGCGCGAGCTGAACGTGGTCGTGTCGAGCGGGATCTGGTGCGGCGACTGCTCGCAGCAGATGCCCGTGCTCGATCACATCGAGCGGGCCGCGGGCGGGAGGGTGGCGTGCCGATTCCTCGACCGCGACGAGCACGCGGATCTGGCGGAGCGGATCATGCTCTGCGGCGGCTTGCGCGTGCCGGTGGCTTTGATCCTCAACGAGGACTTCGATCTGCTCGTCCTGGCGGGCGACCGGTCGCTCTCGCGGTACCGGGCGATGGCGGCCAAACTGCTTGGACCCTCATGCCCCGTGCCGGGAGCGGAGTTGCCCGCCGACGAGGTGGGGGCGATGACGGCGGACTGGGTGGCCTGGTTCGAGCACGCCCATCTGATGGCCCGGATGAGCACGAAGCTCCGCATGCGGCACCGGGACTGAACGGTTGGGCTGAGCCGAAAGTCGCCCGATCGGATGCGGAAATCCGGCAGTTGTGAAGGTCGGCCGGGCTTGGTGACGATGTACTCCGAAAGGAGTCAAACCATGCTCGGATCGATCTTCACACTGGCTCAGCAGGGCAGCGGGAACGCGGGGGCGGCAGCCGCCGGAGCCGCGGCGGGGATCGTCGGGATCCTGTTCTTGCTCCTCTACGTCGCACTCCTGGTGGTCGTGATCATCGGCGCCTGGAAGATGTTCGTCAAAGCCGGGCAGCCGGGCTGGGGTTGCATTGTTCCGATCTTGAACATTTATTTCATGACCAAAATCGCCGGCCGACCGGGTTGGTGGATTCTGCTGTTCTTTATCCCGATAGCGAACATCGTGGTCCTCATCATTCTGATGAACGACATCTCCAAGTCCTTTGGTCGTGGGATCGGGACCACACTCGGCCTGATTTTCCTCAATGCGATCTTCATCTGCATCCTTGGATATGGCAGCGCGCAGTACCAGGGCCCGGCGGCGGCGTAACACAAGTTGCCCAAGAAACCAGTCGAGCCATTGCCAGATCCTGCTTTCGTCCCCTTCCCGGGCCACTGCCCGGGTTGTGGCTATGACCTTGCTGGGGCGGAGCGACTCGATCGGTGTCCGGAGTGTGGCACACCGATCTCTCCTGGCACGCCCTGCTTGGCAATCGGATGCATACCGAAACGAAAGGCAGAACCGCTCTGGAGGCGATTGGCTTGGATCGGGATCTGCATTCTCTTTGGGGTGAGCTGTTACCCAATCCTGCTCTTTTCGTTTCCCAGAATCTTCGGGACCACGCTCATTGCAAGTCTCGTCGCCGCAGGCCTCTTGATCTGGACTGGCACAACCGTATCGACGAGCACCGAGATCGTGTATTTCACCACCTTTGGCATGATCCGATCGATCTGGCGACAAACGAAATCGACGCATCACCCGTGGGTTGGAGGCGAAAGGTGCAGGGGAAAGGTGGTCAGGCCGGATTGGCAACGATTGTGGGTCACTGACGATCAGAATCAGAAGATCTTCGACTGCGGCTTCCGGTGCCGGACCGAGTCTCTGGGCGCTGTCGCGGCGGCGGCGGAGCGGTACATGCGGGGCGAGCAGCCGGGCCGCGCCGAGTTTGAGGGGCTGATCGACGACCGCATGCCGACCGAGGCGTAGATGGCCGAGTACCATCGGGGCGTGGCGAAACCATCGGGAAAGAAACTCAGCGCGGCTCAGATCGCCGAGGACCAGCGCCTCGGCGCGTACGCGCAGCAGCTCCAGTCCGAGGGCAGGCTGAGCGAGTCGGCGCAGATCCTGGAAGACCTGCTCAAGCGGCATCCGAATGAGCCGAGCATTATTTTCAATCTCGGTCTCTGCCGGATGGGTCAGCTCAACCACGGCGAGGCCCGCAAGCTGATGGAGAAAGCGTGCGGCTTTCCCAAGGTGCCCGCCGACACGCACGCGCTCCTGGCGGTGTGCTGCCTCGCGCTGCAGGACATCCCCGCCGCCGAGATGGAGCTGGACAAGGCGCTCGCGAAGGATCCGAACTCGACGCGGGCGATCCGGGTGAAGGCCGAGATGCTCAACATCGCGGGCCAGCCGGGCGCAGCGGCGGACCTGATCAGGCCGCTGGTCGAGCGTGATCTTACGGACGGGCAGAACGCGGCGACGTTCGCCAAGTGCTGCCGGGCGTGCGATCGGCGGGCCGAGGCGGTCGAGGTCTTGGAGCGCGCGGAGAAGGTCGAGTCGAACAACGCCGAGGGGCGGGCGTCGATCCTGTACGAGCTTGCGGCGGAGTACGAAAAACTGGGCCGATACGACGAGGCCTGGAATGCGGGCGCGGAGGCGAACGCGCTGCGCCCGTCGCGGCACACGATCGAGAGCTGGCAGAACTGGGTGGACCAGCGGATCGAGGCGCTCAGCGCCGAGCGGATGCCCGGTCTCCCCCGCTCTCGACGGGACGGGGCGGGCTTGGTCTTTATCGTGGGCATGCCCCGTTCGGGGACGACGCTGGTCGAGCAGATCATCGCGAGCCATCCGAAGGCCGTGGGAATCGGGGAGCGGCAGATCATCTCCGCGGCGGCTCGCGAGCTGACGGTGATCCGGTCGGCGGACGAAACCCAGATCCAAAGGCTCGACGAGTTCAGCGCGGCCGGGATCGACCGCGTGGCGCGGGGCACGCTGGCCGAGCTCAAGTCGGCGGGCGATGGGTCGCCGGTGATCGTGGACAAGCTCATGCAGAACTTTCTGCACGCGGGAGTGATCGAGCTCTTGCTGCCCGGGGCGAAGATCGTCCATTGCCAGCGGGACCCCAGGGACACCTGCGTGTCGTGCTTCTTCCAGCACTTCCCGGGGCCCGAGAACCAGGCATACTCGCGGGACCTGGCGACGCTGGCGCATTACTACAGGCAGTACGAGCGACTCATGGCCCACTGGAAGGCGGTGCTCACGACCCCGATCCTGGACGTGCGGTACGAGGACATCGTGGCGGACAAGCGGGGGCAGGCCGAGCGGCTTGTTGAATTTGCGGGGCTGGACTGGGACGAGGCCTGCCTCGAATCCCACGCGAGCGGCAGGACGGTGGTCACGCTCAGCGTCGATCAGGTCCGCCGGCCCATGTACACCTCCTCGATGGGTCGGTGGCAGCGATTCGAGCGGCATCTCGGTCCCATACTTGAGCTGGCCTGACTCCGTCAGGGCCAATCGAGAACCTAACCTTTGCCGAACATACTGATACAACCCGAACCCTGATTTCCGTCCGGCAGGTTTTCTGTTGCAGGCAAACCCTGATTGGGGTAATCTTTCCCTACCGGCCGTCATGGGCCCGGTACGAGCAGGAAGAGGAGAGACCTTCCGCTGACATCGTGTTTTTCCTTTGGCGCTCGCCAACACGCGATGTGAGAGGAGCCTCTCGACATTGATGGTGGGATCAGATGATCAGTCTGGCCCCATTTTGATTGGGAGTAGAGACATGACAAAGACTCTGATTGTTGCAGCAGGACTCGCGGTCGCTTCGTCGGCTTCGGCTGACCTCACCAACGCCCCGCACGCGAATATTCTCAACCCCGAGCACTTCAGCATCACCGCGACGCCCATCGGCGGTCCGGACATCGCTGGCGTCTTCGGCACGGCTTACTCGAACATGGACCCGGGCCCAAACGGCTACGTCGCTTTCCCGGCTGCCGGTGGCTACGTCGGGTTCGATGACTACGACTCGATCGGCACGAGCGGCACCATTGACGTCTCGACCTTCCGCTTTGTCGGCGGCGTGGACGTCGCCGGTGGCGTGGCGTTCTTCGAGTTCTACGACACCAGCAGCGCCTTCGTCGACTCGTTCGGTGTGGCTCTGACCAACCCCGGCAACTTCATCTACACCATCACCATCAACAGCTACCCGGGCGGCGTGGTCGTCCCCGAGGCCGGCATCGCCCAGATGTATGTTGACGGCAACGGCGACTTCGGTCCCGCCGCCAACGGCCAGTGGTTCCTCGGCGACGCCGGCCCCACGGTCGGCACCGAGACCGCCGGAATCGGCAGCGACGGCACCGGCTTTGCGCACAACTTCGAGATCAACGGCGATTACGTCCCGGCACCCGCCTCGGCGGCCCTGCTGGGCCTGGGTGGCCTGGCCGCGATCCGTCGCCGCCGCTAATCCGAGCAAGCTCTCGGAAACGTCTGCTTTCGCGCACCCCCGCCATTGCCTTGGCGGGGGTGTTTTTTGGTTTCGGTGACTCCCCTCTCTTTGCCTTTGTGATATCGGCAACGGGCGGTGCCGAACGCTCATGCCCGGGCGAAGGCTTCCGAGCGGCCCCATTCAATCATCGGCCCATACCAGATCTTTCCCGTACCGGCCCAGACCGGGGGGAAAGGCCGGGCACAAGGTCACGATATAAATTATTGCTTTGACCCCATATTGATTTCTATTGCGTTTGGCGGCGGGCGGGATATCCTGCGCTACCGGCCTTCATGGGATCGGTACGAGCAGGAAGACGAGAGACCTTCCGTCGATACATCACGAAGTACCGCTGGCTTTCGCCAAGGCGCGCTGTATCCGAAGCTCTCGGCACTCATGTTGAGATCCGGCAACGAACCCGGACTCATGGATTGGGAGTTGAGACATGACCAGGACTCTGATTGTTGCGGCAGGCCTCGCGCTTGCCTCTTCGGCATCGGCCGATCTCACCGGCGGACCCCGCACGAACATGCTGAACTCGGGGCAATACTCGATCACCGCGACGCCCATCGGCGGTCCGGATATCGCGGGCGTCTTCGGCACCGCTTACTCGAACATGAACGCCAGCGCCGCCGGCGGGTTCAGCGCCTTTGCTGCCGCGACCGGCGCGGTCGGTTTCGATGACTACGACTCCATCGGCACCAGCGGCACCATCGACGTCTCCACCTTCCGCTTCGTCGGCGGCGTCCAGCAGGCCGGTGGCATTATGTTCTTCGATTTCTATGACACCAACAGCGCCTTCGTCGACTCGTTCGGTGTGGCACTGACCAACGCCGGCAACTTCATCTACACGATCACCATCAACACCTACCCGGGCGGCGTGGTCGTCCCAGAGGCCGGCATCTTGGAGGTCACCGTCGGCGCCGGCTTCACCGGCCAGTGGTTCCTGAGCGACGCCGCCCCCACGGTCGGCACCCAGAGCAACACCTTCGGTGGCGCTTCGGGCGGCGCTCTCAGCCACAAGTTCGAGATCAACGGCGACTACGTCCCGGCCCCCGCCTCGGCGGCCCTGCTGGGCCTGGGTGGCCTGGCCGCGATCCGTCGCCGCCGCTAATCCGAGAACGTTTCTCGGAAACTCGCCCAATCGCACCCCCGCCGACACGCCCGGCGGGGGTGTTCTTTTTTTCTCACACCATAAAGCACCGCCCCGGCGAGTTGCTGAAAAGGGCTGAATGTGACTCTCTCACCGACGCCTGCGGGATGCGCCAAGGCCCGCAAGGCCGAGTACAGCACCCGTGGCAGGCGATGGGATCGCGAAACGGATTGTGAAGACATCCGAATCCGCGTAACCCGTGGCGCCCATATCCACGATCTGAAACTGCACGATCCACTCGTCCTGCATCGGATCGAAGGAGGGGAGATCCGTGCTGAGGAACCAGAACGGGTGCGTGTCGAAGTCGTTGCCCGCTCCAAAGGCGAGCGTTTCGCCTAAGCCAAGCGAAGGGACGTCGAAGAACGGGTTGTAGACCTGCATCTCCGGGCCGCTCGTGCCGACGAGCTTGAAGTGGATGTCGGCGCCGGATCCGAGCACGAAGAAACCTTCGTCGGGCTCGTCCTCACCGAGCGAGGCGAAGCCCGGCTCGTCGGAGACGTAGCCATTGAGCCCCGGGCTCGCAAAGAGTTCCTCGAACAGGGTCGCCTCGTCGAGGTCCATCTCGATGGCGAGCGTGCCCGAGCCGTCGACGCCGATGATGCCGTCGCCGCCGTGCCCGTGGGGCTGAGCGATCGCGACGGTCGTGATCGAACTCAGAACTGCTGTCATCAATGCTTGCTTTCTCATCTCTCTCTCCTTCTGCGGGGTGAACGGAATCCGGGTGTGAACATCAGCACCCGGCGTTGTAATTGGCGATCCATGCGGTAAAGTCGCTCGGCGTGCACGCGCCGTCGCCGTTCTGGTCGCAGCCCGATGACTGCGCGTTGAACGCGGCGATCCATGCGGTGAAGTCGGCGGGCGAGAGCATCCCGTCGCCGTTGACGTCGGCGACGCAGGCCGCCGGCGGGCAGCCGAACGCCGCCTCGGCGAACGCGTAGGCCTCGCTGAGTTCCATCATCGAGGCGCTCTGGGCGATCACAAGCCAGAACGGCTCGCTCGGGAGGTAGGCCGACGTGCCTGCGTGGAGCTCAAGCTTGAGGAGGTACACGCCGAAGCTTGCCGAGCTTGTCGCGGGGACGCCCCCGAGTTCGAGCCGATAGGCGTAGTGCGTGTGCCATTCGCCAGATGCCGAAGCCCCGACGAAAATGCCCTCAAGAGGCTCGATCGGGTCTACGTCGGGTGTCGAGATCCCGGGCGCGGGTCCGAAGGAAATGCGGACTTTCTCGGGCGGGATGGCGTCGAATGACGAGCCGTCCCACTTGCGGAGCGCCGAGGCGATGAAGTACGCCAGATCGGTCCCTGTAGCGAAGACGCCCGTGTCGGTGTCGAAACCGGGGTCGGTCGTGCGGGCTTGCGCTTCGAGCGCGACGCCGAACACGCATTGCCTTTGCGTGATCGTGCCCATGCCATCGGTTGCGATCCCCACGGTGAGGACCCCGTCGTTCACGCCCAGCGCGATATCGCCCTCGTGGATCTGGGCCGACGCCTGCGCCGATGCGAACGCCGTCAACACAGCGAATGCTGTCGCTTTATACATGGCCCTTCTCTCTTTCATTTGGCAACCCTTGGGAAAAACCTGTTCGAGTAATAATCCGAGTAGACATGTTCGAAGGCGTCGGTCTCGGCGTGCCCATCGAGGTAGCCGTAGTTCGACTTGGCCTCTGGCGCGTCGTCTTTGCCGCCGTGGGCGGCGATCTCAATCTGCTCGCGCGCGGTGAGCCAGGGCAGGTCGCCCTCGCCTCCCCAGCTGAACGGGTGGAAATGGTCCGCCGTCGCGTACTGCGGGCGCGAATCACCCGTGATCTCGGTGTCGTCGAAGACCATGAGCGCCCACTGCACGGTGGATGCTGGCCTCGGGATCATCGCGAGCTTGCGTGAGGCCTCGATGCGCCCGTACTTCGGATCGGTGAACGGGCTGAACTTGCTCGTCAGGAAATCGCTGAGCCCGTAGCTCGTCCATCGCGTGGGCGGCAGGCCCGCCGTGTACGCGTCGATCGCGGCATCGGGATCCGCCGGGTTCTGGCGCCTGAGGACGTCGATCCGGTGCAGGAACGCCGCGAGCGTCGGGCCCTGGCTCACCCCTCCCTGGGCGAGCGGCCACCACCGGCTCCGGTCGGCGGGGGAATGGATCACATCGGGCGAGTCGAAGTACTCCGACAGTTCCACGATCCACGAAGAGGCGGGCTCGCCGATCGAGCCGTGGTCGATGCCCGCGTCGACGAGCCATTCATCGTTGGCGTCGGCGTACATCGTCTGCGCGATCGCCAGCTGACGGACATTGCTCAGGCAGACCATGGTCCGGGCGGCTCTGCGGGCATTCCCAAGCGCTGGGAGCAGGATCCCGATGAGCAGCGCGATGATCGCGATCACCACGAGCAATTCGATCAGCGTAAACGCGCGGCATCTGTGCATCGCTTCACCCTCCGATCGCGGCGCAAGCAGCGCGCACGCGACAGCGGTGTGTCAAGAAATCAGAACAGCGAGATGTGCGGGGAAGGAATCAGCCGACCGAGATCATCGGCGGCCCGCGCGCCGAACGCGCACGGATAGGAAGCGATTCGATCAGGCCTACCGATTCGGCTAGAGCAGGCGCTTGAGCGATGATCGCTCTCCAGGGGACGCTGGCGAGCTGAGTCCCCCACTGCCCGCCGGCGGCGAGCATGAGGCAGAGGTCGCAGCTTCCCTCGGAGTGGGAGTGGTTGTGATCGTGGTCGCTGTCGCGCGTCGGATGGGTGTGCCCGTGCTCGCCGGAGGGACCGCTGCAGGTGTGCGAAGGCGCGGGCCCTTCCGAGACGAGGGCGTGCGCCGAGAGCCTGTGCAGCGCCCCGGGCAGACCCGTGGAGAGAATCGCCACCACCGCCAGCGCGAAGATCGCCGCCCGGGATTGGAACGCTCGACCCGTCACGCGGGCACCTCGTTGCAGTCGGGGCACTGTCCCCGGAGGATGATCTCGTGCGACTCGACCGCGAACCCGTCGGGCGCCAGCGAGGCGACGCCCTTGGCGCAGCCGGGCACGTCGAAGACCCGCTTGCAGTTGTCGCATTCGAAATGGTGATGGTGCGGCAGGTCCGCCGATTCGAACCGTGCCGGGGAGCCGGGCAATTCGACCCGAGCGATCTCACCCGCCTCGAAGGCCCGGTTGACGATCCGGTAGACCGTCGCCGACCCGATGCCCGAGGTCCGCAGGGCTTCGCGGATTTCGTCGGCGGTCAGAGGCCGATCCGTCATGCGGATGAGCCCGAGGACGGCGTCGCGATGGGAACCAGAGTTGAGCACACGAGAATGATAATCGATTCTCACTCTCGGTGTCAAGGGCGGATCTGGATAGCCACGCAAGAAAGGCGACGGGGACCATCCCCGTCGCCCTGGGTGGGCTGACTGGCTCGCTGGCTGGGCCCGGGGGCTCAGAAGTCTGCCAAGTCGGAATCCATGGGGAGGAAGGACTCGGCTTCCTCGGCGGCGGTCGCCCGGGAGGGCACCGTTTCATGAGCGCGTGCGGGCTTCTTCGCGCCCGGCTTGGCCTTGGCCGTCGGCTTCGGAGCCGACTGACTGTTGCCGTTGCTGGAGATCACGTCCCGGAGCGTGGCGACCTGTGCCGCGGTCTCCTGGGCCGCCGAGGCGAGTTCCTCGGCGTTGCCCGCGTTCTGCTGGGTCACCTTGTCCAGCTCCGAGACGCCCGTGTTGATCTCCGAGATGCCCGACGACTGCTCCTTGGCGGCCGATGAAATCTCGCCCAGCAGCGTGTTGACCTTCTTGGTGCCCGTGACGATCTCTTCGAAGACCTCGCTCACCCGGCCCGCGATCGCCACGCCGTTGTCGGCGCGCTGCGCGGATTCCTCGATCATCGTCGCCGTGTTCTTGGCGGCCTCGGCCGAGCGTTGGGCGAGGTTGCGCACCTCGTCGGCGACGACCGCAAAGCCCTTGCCCGCCTCGCCGGCGCGAGCGGCCTCGAAGGCGGCGTTGAGGGCGAGCAGGTTGGTCTGGAACGCGATCTCGTCGATCACTTTGATGATCTTGCTGATCTCGGAGCTGGACGCTTTGATCTCGTCCATCGCCTGCGTCATCATCTGCATCTCGGACTGACCCTTGGTCGCCGAACGCTGGGATTCCTCCGAGAGTGCCGTCGCCTGCACGGCGTTGTCGGCGTTCTGGTCCGTCATCGCGGCCATCTCTTCGAGCGAGGCGCTGATCTCTTCCAGACTCGCGGCCTGCTCCGAGGCGCCCTCGGCCAGCGACTGGCTCGACATCGCGATCTGCTGCGAGCCAAGGTCGATCTGATCCGCGCCGCTCGAGACATTCTCGAGCAGAACTTCCATCGCGGCCTTCTGCTCGGCCTCACGCTTGGCGTTCTCGGCGACCTGGAACTGCATCTCTTTCTGAGCGGTAATGTCGGTGGCGTACTTGACGACCTTGTAGGGCTTGCCGCTCGGGTCGAAGATGGGGTTGTACGAGGCCTGGATCCAGACCTGCTTGCCCCCCTTGCCGATGCGCAGATACTCAGCCGCGTCGAACACACCCTCGTTCAGACGTTTCCAGAACGCGGCGTACTCCGGGCTCGTCGCGTACGAGGCTTCGGCGAACATGCTGTGGTGCTTGCCTTTGATCTCGTCGAGCGTGTAGCCCAGGGTCTTGAGGAAGTTCTCGTTGGCGAAGCGGATGGTGCCGTCCATCTCGAACTCGATCACGGCCTGCGACTTGCCGATCGCGGCAAGCTGGCCTGAGAAGTCGGCGGTCTGCATTTTCTGGGCCGTGATATCGACCGCGAACTTGACGACCTTGCTGACGAGCCCGTTCTCGTCGAAGACCGGGTTGTACGAGGCCTGGATCCAGACCTCCTTGCCGCCCTTGCCGATGCGCTTGTACTCGCCCGCGTCGAACTGGCCCTTGTTGAGCTTCTCCCAGAATCGGCGGTAGTCGGCGCTCTCGGCGTACGCGGGCTCGACGAACATCCGGTGGTGCTCGCCCTGGATCTCGTCCAGCGTGTAGCCCAGCGTCTTCAGGAAGTTCTCGTTGGCGGTCACAACCGTGCCGTCGAGGTTGAACTCGATCACGGCCTGTGACTTGCTGATGGCGTCCACATAGCCTCGGAGCTCGCTCGGGCTGAGTTGACGATCCGTTGCGACGGCCGATTCGTGCTCTGACATAGTTGCCGCTCCCGCGTCCGGCGTGCGATCTCGATTGAACGCACCGCCGGTGATACCTGTGAACGAGTGCAGTGCCGGGACGCCCCGCCTGCGGAGAGTGCGTTCGACGGCTTTGCACGCTCGCTTGACGGGCGAATGAGCCCTCAAGAGGATCGCACGGCGGCGGCTTTATTATTCTGTTCATTCTTTGAACTCGATTTTATGGCACCCGGCTCATTCCGCACGCGAACAAGCCTTGCAATCGCGCGCCCGGAGCACAGAGCCGCGTCGATCCAGCACAGAACCGGGGGCGTGCGAGACAAACGGGACGCTCAAAGAAATTTTCACCCGTGACTTTGGAATGAACGCCCACCGGATCCGGGAGCCAAGTTCCGGGCTCACACGCAGGTTTGAGCCCCACCTGCCCACTCACGGCTCAAGCCAACTCACTTTCGTGTCGAGACACCAACACGTTCTGGTTTTCTCGCGGCGCTATCGCGGCGGCGGCGCGCTTATTCGGCCTTCCCCTTTCAGGGGATTGATCCCACGGAGAGCATATATGTCCGACAGCAACGAATCGCACACGGATTTCACGAACCTCAAAGGCCTGTCGGACGCGATCAACCGCTCGCAGGCCGTGATCGAGTTCACGCCCGACGGCACGATCCTCTGGGCCAACGATAACTTCCTGAGCGCCGTGGGGTACACTCTCGATCAGATCAAGGGCCAGCACCACCGCATGTTCTGCGAGCCGAGCTACACGGCCAAGCCCGAGTACGCCGCGTTCTGGAAGCGCCTCCAGAACGGCCAGTTCGACGCGGGAGAGTACAAGCGCATCACCAATCTGGGTCAGCCCATCTGGCTCCAGGCCTCCTACAACCCCGTCTTCGACGAAAATGGCAAAGTCGTCAAGGTCGTCAAGTTCGCGACGGACATCACCGAGCAGAAGACCAAGAACGCCGACTACCAGGGCCAGCTCGCGGCGATCGGCAAGGCACAGGCCGTGATCGAGTTCGAGATGGACGGCACCATCCGCTTCGCCAACGAGAACTTCCTCAAGACTCTGGGCTACACCCTCGACGAGATCAAGGGCAAGCACCACAGCATGTTCGCCGAGCCCAGCTTCGCAAACAGCCCCGAGTACGCTGCGTTCTGGAAGCGCCTCAACGAGGGCACCTTCGACGCGGGCGAGTACAAGCGCATCGGCAAGGGCGGCAAGGAAGTCTGGATCCAGGCCTCGTACAACCCCATCATGGACGACACCGGCAAGCCATTTAAGGTCGTCAAGTACGCCACCGACGTCACCGCGCAGAAGCTCCAGACCGCGGACTACCAGGGCCAGCTCGACGCGATCGGCAAGTCGCAGGCCGTCATCGAGTTCGGCATGGACGGCACCATCCGCTATGCCAACGAGAACTTCCTCAAGACTCTGGGCTACACCCTCGACGAGATCAAGGGCAAGCACCACCGCATCTTCGCCGAGTCCAGCTATGCCAGCAGCCCCGAGTACACCTCGTTCTGGCAGCGCCTCAACGACGGCATTTTCGACGCCGGCGAGTACAAGCGCATCGGCAAGGGCGGCAAGGAGATCTGGATCCAGGCCTCGTACAACCCGATCTTCGATCTCAACGGCAAGCCCTTCAAGGTCGTCAAGTACGCCACCGACATCACCGCGCAGAAGCACCTGCAGCAGCAGGTCGCCGAGAACGCCGAGCGTGAGCGCGTGGCGGCTCAGGAACTCCAGGACAAGGTCGAGCAGCTGCTGAGCGTGGCGATCGCCGCGGGCGAGGGCGACCTCACCCAGGAGATCACGATCGACGGCGTCGACAGCATGGGCCAGCTCGCCACCGGATTCCGCGAGATGATCCGCAACATCTCCAGCACCCTGGAGCAGGTCAACAGCGGCGCCAATCAGATCGACTCGGGCTCGGGCCAGATCGCCTCGTCGAGCCAGTCGCTCGCCTCGGGCGCCTCGCAGCAGGCCGCGAGCCTGGAAGAGATCAGCGCCTCGCTCGAAGAGCTCTCGGCGATGACCGCCCAATCGGCCGACAACGCCGTGCAGGCGACGGCACTCTCCGAGGAGTCGCAGCAGTCTGCGATGAAGGGCCAGACCGAGATGGGCGTCATGAGCCAGGCGATGGACGAGATCAAAGCGTCCAGCTCCGAGATCAGCAAAATCATCAAGGTGATCGACGAGATCGCGTTCCAGACCAATCTCCTTGCTCTGAACGCCGCCGTCGAGGCCGCCCGTGCGGGTGAAGCAGGCAAGGGCTTCGCGGTGGTCGCCGACGCGGTGCGCAATCTCGCGCAGCGCTCGGCCGAGGCCGTCAAGAACACGGCGACGATGATCGAGGAGTCCGCCAAGCGCGCCGACAACGGCGTGGCGATCGCGGGCCGCGTGAGCGAAGCGCTCGAAGAGATCGTCACCGGCACGCAGAAGGTCAACACGCTGCTGGGCGAGATCTCGTCGGCCGCCAAGGAGCAGTCCACGGGCATCGGCGAGGTGAACACGGGCGTCGCCGAGCTGGACAAGGTGACCCAGCAGAACGCGGGCAACGCCGAGGAACTCGCCTCCGCGGCCGAGGAGACCGCCGCCGAGGTCACGCAGCTGCGCAACCTCGTCAACCAGTTCAAGATCAACAATTCAGGCTCGGACTCTGGTTCAACGAAATCGAGCAGCTCCCGCCAGCTCGTGGGCGCGGGCGCCCCGGCAGGCAAGTCAAGCAAGCCCGCCGGCAAGGCTCCCAAGCCCTCCGTCCCAGCCAACCCCAAGCCCGCGGACTTCATGGACTTCTAAGCCCTGACCCGTAACAACCCGATCCGATCGAGCCCCCGGCAGCCTCGCTGTCGGGGGTCTTTCTATACACTCAAAGCCGGGCACACCCGAAGGAGCACGGCATGTTCTCTCCTAAAGCATGCGAACGACTGGGCCACTATGTTTACCTCTACATCCACCCCCGCACCGGCACCCCGTTCTACGTCGGCAAGGGTCAGGGGAGCCGCTGTTTCTCACACCTGAAGGACCGTTCCGAATCAGAAAAAGTAAGAGCGATCGACGAACTCACCAAACTGGGCCTGAAGCCGCGCATCGATATCTTGAAGTACGATCTCACCGAGGAACAGGCGCTCCTGGTCGAATCGACGGCGATCGATCTGCTCGGGATCGAGACGCTCACCAACCGCGTGCGTGGCCACGGCTCAAGACACGGCTCTCGCGCGGACGTCACTGAGATTGCTGCCACACTCGACGCCCGCGGCGTTGAAGTGACTCACGCCGTCATGATCATCAACATCAACCGCAACTACCGCTCCGACATGGGAGTACACGAGCTCTACGACGCCACGAGATCCGCATGGAAGCTCGGACCAAAGAGAGAAAGAGCCAGGTACGCGCTCAGCGTTCACCAGGGGATCGTGAGGGAGGTCTTTGCCATCGCAGGCTGGCTCCGCGGGGGCACAACAATGAAGTCTTCCGACGCAAGCGGGAGGCCCAGTCGCCGTGAGGACCGCTGGGAATTTGTCGGCGAGGTCGCCGAGGACGAGGTCCGCAAACGCTACAAAGGGCGATCCGTCGGGCACTACTTCAAACCAGGCGCACAGAACCCCATTCTGTACGTCAATTGCGACGACTGACACACTTCCCGGCAAGCCCAGTCACGACCAACCCCATACCATCCCCCACGATGGCCAAACGCGTGCTCCATGACAAGTACTTCAAGAAGGCCAAGGCCGAGGGCTACGCCGCGCGGTCGGCGTACAAACTCAAGGAGCTCCAGCAGCGGTTCGAGCTGATCCAAAGGCGGGGGCGGGTGCTCGATCTCGGGTGCTCGCCCGGGTCCTGGCTCCAGGTGGCCGCCGAGATCGTGGGCCGCGACGGCATCCTCGTGGGCGTCGATCTCAAGCCCGCCGAGGTGAGCCTCAACTGCACCTGCCACACGCTCGTGGGCGACATCAACGATCTCGACACCGACAAGCTCATCGAACTCGCGGGCGACAGGTTCGACACGGTGCTCTCGGACATCGCGCCCAACACCTCGGGCCACGGCGACGACCTTGTCTCGGCGCACCTCTGCCGCGCCGTGCTTGCGATCGCCGAGAAAGTCCTCAAGCCCGGCGGGCGTCTTGGCATGAAGATCTTCGACGGCGCGGAATACCACGACGTCGTCCTCGAGACCAAATCCCGGTTCATGCGGGCCAAGGGCTTCAAGCCCGACGCGACGCGCGACGTCTCGCGTGAGATGTACATCGTCGCCAAGGGCTTCAAGGGCAAGGGCCTGGACGCGTGACGCTGCTCGACCCGCTCTCGGCGATCCTGACCGGCGCGATTGCCGGACCGATCCTCGTCGCGCTCTACTTCCTCAAGCTCCGGCGTCGACGTGTCCGCGTCGCCTCCACGCTCCTCTGGCAGCGCGCGGTGCAGGACCTCCAGGTCAACGAGCCATTCCGCTGGCTCCGGCCCTCGCTCCTGCTCTTTCTGCAGCTGCTCGCCCTGACGCTCCTTGCTGTGGCGATCGGTCGGCCCGCGATCCCGGGCGGGCTCTCGGCGTCGGGACGCGTCTTCCTGCTCATCGATCGCTCCGCCTCCCTGAACGCAATCGACGGCGAGGGCGGCGCCACGCGCTTCGATGATGCCATCCGCATCGCGCACGAGACCATCGACGATCTGGGCCGGGGTTCGAGCGTGTCGGTCGTGACGTATGCCGCGGCTCCCGAGGTCGTGCTCGCCCCGACCACCGATCTGAACGCCGCGCACCGGGCGCTCGACCGCATCACCCCAACCGATCAGCCCGACAACCTCGCCCAGGCGCTCGAATTGATCAGCGCATTGACCACCAACCAAACCGACGAGAGCGCGACCACCCAACCCTCATCCGTCATCCTCTTCTCCGACGGCGGCTTCGAGCCCGCGAGTTACGTGCTCACCGGCGCGGACCTGACCTTCCGCCGCGTCGGACCCGACGAGACATCGATCCACGACAACCTGGGCATCACCGCCCTCAGCATCGCGGGCGACTTCAACGACCCGACGCTGACGAGGCTCTTCCTGCGCGTGCAGAACGCGCTGGATCGGGAAGTCGCCTCGACGGTGGTCCTGACCGGGCCCTCGGGCGAGATCGGACGCCGAGCCATCCGCGTGCCCGCCAGCGCCGAGGGCGCGCCCGGGAGCGAGAGCCTGACCTTCGAGCTTGACCGGGGCATCACCGGGCTCGTGTCGGCGAAGATCGACCGCGCCGACAGGCTCGAAGCCGACAACACCGCCAGCGCGATCATCTCGCCCTCGGTGAGACCCCGCGTGCTTCTCGTCTCGCCCGGGGGCGACGCCGACGCATCCGGCTGGGTGCTGGGCGACTTCCTCGCCGAGATGGACTTCCAGTCGCTGACGCGTCAGAGCACCGGCGCGTTCGCACGCGCTCTCGAAGCGGGCGAAGTCGTGGGCTACGACCTGATCGTCTTCGACCGCGTGGACGTGCCGCTGGGCGTTTCCGCGCCGAGCATCTCCTTCGGCGCGTCCATCCCGGGCTACCGCGTCGAGCGGGGCCCGGAATCGACCGATCGATTCGCCGCCTGGAAACGCACGCACCCGATCATGCGGGGCCTCGTGCTCGACGGCGTCCGCATC
>JBGSIX010000186.1:0-6014 GCA_041742315.1 Phycisphaerales bacterium
GTCGCTGGCGGCGGCGGGCACGCCCGAGGTGAAGCTGACGGCATCGGGCATGGTCGAGGGCCTGCCCATCAGGCGGGGCGAGTTGATCGTGCGTTCGGGGCCGATCGGTGTGGAGCCATTCGCGGTTGAGGGGCGATTGCCCGTCGCGGCGATCGTGGGCGGGGCGCCAGGGGTGCTCTCGCTCGCGCTGGCGGGCGATGTGGTGACAAGTGAAGGCAAGATCGCTTCGCTGACGGGCGGGATGGACATCGGGTTCGAGGCGGGCGGGCTGGCCGGCGTGCTCCGCACGGATCTGAAGCTCTCGGACATGGACGCGGGGCTTGTGGACGATGTGGCGCGGCTCGAAGGGTTCGTCGCCGGGGCGCTTGGCGCGAAGCTCGACGCGGACCTTGCGATCGAGGGGAACACGAAGTCGGGCACGGTCGGCGAACTCGATGCGAAACTGAGTCTGACGAGCCCGAGGCTCAAGACGAAGGCGCCGATCGCACTTGCGGTGACGGGCGATAGCGTGGCGCTGGGTGAGCCGGCGCACGTGACGTGGAGCGTGGCTCCGGACTTTGCGACGCGGTATGGGTTCGGCCAGCCCGTTGGGGCCGAGCGCGTGCGGGTGCAGGGGGACACGGAGCTCGCGTTGAGCGTCGAGAAGCTGGCGATTTCGCGGGGCGCTGGGCCTGTGGGCGCGGGCGTGTTTGCGGTCGAGGCGCACGCGGAGATGCCCAGGCTCGGGCTCTTTGTGCCGCACGAGAGCGAGGGCGAGGCCGAGGGATCGGGGCACGTGTACGCGCCGATTACCCTTGGCATCGTTGGCGATGCGAGCGGGATCGTGATCGATGGGAAGGCGAGTCCTGCCGAGGCGGGGCGCGACGCGATCACGCTGGCGGCCCGGATCGAGTCGTTCGCGGGCGAGGGCGGGGCCATTGATTTCAAGCAGGCGAAAGTCGACGGCGCGCTCGTCGCGAAGGATGCGCCGACGGCGATGATCGATGGTCTGCTCGCGCAGAATGGGCTCGTGCTCGAGGTGCTCGGGCCGAGCTCGACGCTGGATGTCAAGGCGAGCGATCTGCAGGCCGAGAGCGGTGCGCTGACGCTCGACCTGCGGACGACGCGGGCATCTGGGAAGCTCGTGAGCCGGATGTTCGAGGGTCGGCTCATCGCGATCGAGCCGGCAGAGCTCGTGGTGCGCGAAGTTCGGCCCGAGCTTGGCAACTACATGGGCAAGGCGATCCCGGTGGTCGGGCGTGTGACCAAGGGGCCCGACGACGGGCCGATCAGGCTCACGGTGCAGACGCTCGAGGTGCCGATGTTCCGGCACACGGAGCTGGGCCGGTTGCAGGACCTCCATGTCGAGGCGGTGGTGGATCTCGGGACCGCGCGGTTCCAGACGAGCTCGATCTTCTCGAAGGTGATGAAGGTGGCGCAGCAGCGCACCGAGGGCGGCATCGGGCGGAAGATGAGCCCGGTCAGCGTGACGATCAACAGCGGCGTGCTGACGTACCCGCGCACGAAAATCCCGATCGGTGAGTTCACGATCGAGTCGTCGGGCACGATCCGGCTCACGGATGGGTACATCGACGTGGTGACGTACGTGCCGATGGTGGCGCTCACCGAGGAGGCGCTCGGGAGTCTGAAGACGGGGCTGACGTCCTTGATCGGTCGGCAGATCCCGATCTTCGAATCGCTCACGCAGGTGCCCTGGCGAACCAAGGGCATGCCCGGGAATCAGAAGACGCTCGCGGACCTGGAACTCTTGTTGCAGAACGTGGGTACGACGCTCAACCCGCTCGATCTGATCAACCGCGGGCTCGGGTCGCTCCAGGGGCTGGTGCTGGACAAGCCCAAGACGGAGAAGAAGGAAGGCGAGTAGGAGGGATCAGCGCTCGTCGAGGATCGACTTGCGTGAGTCCCAGAGCTCGTCGAGTTTCTGGCTCGTTTTGGACTTGGGTGGCGAGGCGAGTTGTGAGCCGCAGGCGGTGAGCAGGTCGACCATGCCCTCGGCGTCGGCGAGCGCGACGTATTCGCGGCCCGGCTTGGCGTCCTTGAGTGTGCCGGCCTGGGCTTCGTCGAGGCGGGCCATGTTGTGGTAGTTGCCCAGCGGCAGGCAGACGCAGGTGGCGTCGAGGCCCGCGTGGCAGAAGACGGTGGCCTCGCACGCGCCGCCGGCCATGAGCTTGCGCTGCCACTTCCACTTGGGCAGGTCGCTGGCTTTCTGCGAGGCGGTAGGCGTCGCGGGCCCTCCCGCGATGTCCTCGGCGATGCGGGCGATGTCGTCGGTGAGGCGCGGGCTGAAGATGGTCAGGCGATCGCCCACGCGGACGATGGGCCCGCCGCCGATGGGTGACTCGGGGAAGGCTCTGCTGTTCTCGAGCGCGATGACCTTGGCATCGGCGGGGATGGTGCCGAGGCGCACGGCGGCGAGGGCGCCGATGAACCCGACCTCCTCGGCGCGTGTGAAGAGCAGTCGCACGTCGGCTTTGTGCCGGCCCGCGGCGCGCTCGGCCCGGATGCGGTCCATCGCGATCATCGCGCACGCGGCGGCGGCGAGGTCGTCGCAGGCGTGGGTATGGATGAGGCCCTCTTCGAGCGCCGGTTCAGGCAGGAGCCAGCGGGCGATGTCGGTGGTGGCGATGTGCTCGTCGGGTTCGTCGAGCTCGCAGAGGTAGTGCTTGTAGGGGCTGGGGCCCGAGGCGTCGGCTTTGCTGGTGATGGTGCCCGGGAGTCGGCGGTCATCGGCAGTGATGACCTCGACGCGGGCGTCGGTGAAGTAGTCGTCCATGACGCCGCCCCGGAAGGCGAGCTCGAGGGCGGTGGGCGCAAGGACGCGTTCGACGGCGAACGCGGGGTGGTCGAGGTGGGCGGTGAAGTAGACGGGTGGGCCCGCGTCCGAGGGCTCGCGGAAACGGATGGTCAGGTTGCCCGAGGCGTCGGCTTCGAGGGAGAGGTCGTCGCGATGGCTCGCCCAGTTCTTGATGAATGAAACAACGCGACCCTCACGGCCGGCGGCTGTGGGGGTCGCGGTGAGTTCGAGGATGAAATCGATGTCGCTCTGGGTCATGCCCGATGGTATGACCCGGGCGGGTTACTGGTTGGGGACGGGGTTGTCACAGTCGATGCGTTCGAGGATCGGCGTCCGATTGATGCCCAGAAAGTTCATGTTGGCCCAGTCGTCGTGGTCGGTGAGGGTATCGCAGGTGGAGTCCTCGCAGCCCGAGCCCGAGCCGCAGGTGGTGGTGTTGAGATTGGCGCAGTTGATGTTGCGGGCGACGGTGCCGCCGGTGATGGAGCCGTTCTCGTTCCAGTCGATGGGCGAGCCGCAGATGCCGGCGGCTTCGCTGAGTGCGTTCTCATTGAGCGCGGGGTTGAGGCCCCGGGAGTAGTCGAGGATGCCGTCGCCGAAGCCGTCGCAGTTGGTGTCGACACCGGGGAACTGGAGGTTGTAGTTGAGGACGGAGTTGTAGTTGGGTTTGCGGTTGCGGCTTTCGTGGCCGCCGTGGTGGAGGCCGAAGTTGTGGCCGATCTCGTGCATGAGCGTGTTGGCGTTGCCCTCGTCCCAGTCCCAGAACTGGTAGAGGGTGACGAAGAGGACGTCGTAGTTGATGTAGGCGACGCCCGAGGAGCCGTTGCTGGGTGAGTCGTAGCGGTGGGTGAAGATGCCGTAGTGGAAGATGCCGTTGCGGCGTGGGTCCATGTAGGTATCGCGGTAGTCGATGGCGTCGGAGAAGTCGAGGAATTCGGGGTTTGTGCCGGCGAAGAGGAGCTGTCCGCCGTTGAAGAGCCCGCCTTGGCCGTAGTCGATGATGAAGTCGACGCCGGTGATGCCGTCGGGGTTGGTCAGGGGCGAGTTTGCGAACGCGGCGGCGATGCGTGTGTACATGCCGGGGCGGGG
This sequence comes from Phycisphaerales bacterium, assembly GCA_041742315.1. Lineage (GTDB taxonomy): Bacteria > Planctomycetota > Phycisphaerae > Phycisphaerales > UBA1924. The sequence continues at coordinate 3,884 of JBGSIX010000186.1, forward strand.
CCGGTGGGAGTGGAACGCGGTGTCGTGGCTGTCCTCGGTCCAGTCGATCTCGATGAAGACGGTTTTGTGGTTGGGGTTGGCGCCCATGCCGGGGAGGTTGAGCCCGTCGGCGGTGCCGTAGGCCTCGTCGCCGTCTTCGATGTTGTCGCCGTCGGAGTCCGGGTTGTTCGGGTTCGTGCCTGTGGCGAAATCGGCGAAGTAAATGCCCGAGTTGTTCTCGTAGATGTCGGGGATGCGGTCGTTGTCGGAGTCGGCGAAGTTGCAGCCCGCATTGTAGTTGGCGATCCAGGCGGTGAAGTCCGCTGGGGTGACGGAGCCGTCGCCGTTCTGATCACCGATGGCGACGTTGCTCGCGTTGAAGGCGGCGATCCACGCGGTGAAGTCGGCGGGTGAGAGCTGGCCGTCGACGTTGGTGTCGGCGGGGCAGGGGTGGGTCTGGGCGAACGCCTGGGCGGCGATGCCGACACCGAGCACGATGGCTGCGATCTTCTTCATTTCTGGGTTCCTCGCTGGGGGTTGATTCACGGTATCGGTTGGTGGGGGCCTCTACAAGAATCCCCTTCAGATCGTGCGCAATCTGGGCGCCGAACGCGACAGATGGCGCGGAAACTGCGGGATCTGGGGGCTTTAGCGGCGTCCGGATTTGATGCGGCCGCCCATCACCTTGGGGGGGCGTTTGGCGGGGACGATGCCGCCGGGGAACTTGTCCTCGCTGACCTCGACCTTGGGCGGGGCCTCGGTGGTGTTGTAGCGGTTGCGTTGCAGGGCGGCTTCGAGCTGGCGTTCGCGGGAGCGCTGCTGCTCGAGGTAGTCCTCGGGGGGCTTGCCCGGGACGAAGTCCGGGTACTCCTGGAGAGGGATCTCGGTGTTGATGTGGTTCTCGATCGCGGTGAGCAGGGGTCCCTGCTCGGGCGTGACGAAGGACCAGGCGACGCCGCCGGCGCCCGCGCGTGCGGTTCGGCCGATGCGGTGGACGTAGAGCTCGATGTCCTCGGGGAGGTCGTAGTTGATGACGTGGGTGATGCCCTCGACGTCGATGCCTCGGGCGGCGAGGTCGGAGGCGATCAGGACCGAGAGCGTGCCGGCGCGGAGTTTTTCCATGACGGCGTTGCGTTTGCCCTGGGCGAGGTCGGCGTGGATGGCGTGGGCGTCGATGCCGCTGCGGGTGAGCATGGCGGCGAGCTCGTCCACGACGCGCTTGAGTCGGCAGAAGATCAGTGTGAGCCCGGGCTCTTCGTGCGTGAGCAGGTGCTTGAGCAGGGCGCGCTTGTCCCAGGGCTGGACGGTCAGGTAGTACTGCTTGACGAGGCTGGCGGTGAGTGAGCCGGCGCTGGTGACGATTTTCTCGGGGTTGGTCATGTAGCTCCGCGCGAGCTTCTCGATCTCGTCGGAGAGCGTCGCGGAGACGAAGACGGTCTGGCGGTTCTTGGGGCAGAGGCCCAGGATGTGCTTGATGTCCTGGCGGAAGCCGACGTCGAGCATCCGGTCGACCTCGTCGAGGATGACGAACTTGAAGTTGTTGAAGCTGAGGTAGCCCCGGCGCTGCATGTCCATGATGCGGCCGGGCGTGCCGACGATGATCTCGGCGCCCTTTTTGAGCTTGTCGGCCTGGGTGAGGATTTTCTGCCCGCCGTAGACCGGGATGGAGCGGATGTGGGACTTGTGCCCGAGTTCTTCGAGTTCCTTGTGGATCTGGATGGCCAGCTCTCGCGTGGGCGCGAGGATGAGCGCCTGCGAGCCGTCGCCCGCGGTGACCCCGGCGAGCAGCGGGAGGCCGAAGGCGGCGGTCTTGCCCGTGCCCGTTTTGGCTTGCCCCAGCACGTCGCGGCCGGCGATGATGGGCGGGATGATCTTCGACTGGATGTGCGTGGGGCGGGAGAAGTTGAGGACATCGAGTTGGTCGAGGAGTTCCTTGGGCAGGCCCAGGTCCGCGAAGGATTTGTCTTGGTCGAAGATGTCGGCGTTGGAGGTGTCGCGTGCGTTGCGGGCGCGGGTGACGACGGCGTCCTCGGCGGTGGACTCGGGGCGATCGGATTTGTCCCCTCGGTCGGGCTTGTCGTCGCGGCCGCTGCGGCTCCGGCTTCGGGCTTTCTTCTTCGGCGCGGGCCGGTCGTCGTCGCTGGCGGATGCG
>JBGSIX010000187.1:0-10461 GCA_041742315.1 Phycisphaerales bacterium
GTCGCTGGCGGATGCGGCGGCGGCGAGGTCCCGGCCACGACGCGCGGGGCGTTCCGATGATTCAGATTCCGGAGTCGATTCGGAAGACTGCTCCGGCGCGGCGGCTTCGCCCGCGGGCTTGCGATTGCCGCGACGGCGGCGGCGCTTCTTCTTGGTCGGGTCGGAGGATTCGGGCGCGGGCTGGCCCTGGGGGGCCGGGGTGTTGGTCTCGTCGGGCATTGTGGATCCAAGTGCCTGTTTCGGCAGCGATTACGGGAAAGCGGGTGGCCCGGGGCTTTGCTCTTTCCCGGCCCAAACAAACGTCAGGGGATCGTAGCGCGGCCCGGGGGGGTAGGCTAGAGACGCCTTGCCGGGTGGCGGGCGCGGCTTCGGATTTGGGGTGCGATGAAAGAGTACGACCAGCGGTTTTTCGAGGAACGGGACACCCGGACGCGCTACGCCGCCGAGCGGGTGCTGGGCATCGTGCTGGACGCACTGCCCCCCGTTTCGTCGGGGGTGGACATCGGCTGCGGCGTGGGCACGTGGCTCAGCGTGCTGGCGGCCAAGGGGGCCCCGGACGTGGTCGGGGCCGAGGGGGACTGGCTCGATACGTCGCTGCTCAAGATCGACCCGGCGCGGTTCGTGCGGATCGATCTGCGCGAGGCGATCCCGATCGATCGGCGGTTTGATCTGGCGATCAGCCTGGAGGTCGCCGAGCATGTGACGCCCGAGCAGGGCGAAAGGCTCGTGGGCAAGCTCTGCGAGCTGGCGGATTTCGTGCTCTTCTCCGCGGCGATCCCGTGCCAGGGCGGCAAGCACCACGTCAACGAGCAGTGGCAGTCCTACTGGGCGCGGAAGTTCGCGGCCAGGGGCTTCCTGGCGCTGGACATCGTGCGGCCCGCGGTCTGGGGCGACGAGCGCGTCGATGTGTGGTACCGGCAGAACACGGTGCTCTACGTCAAGGCGTCGCGCGCGGGTGAGTTGCGGACGGCGGTCAAGCCCGCGGACCCCGAGGCGCTCTCGATAGTGCACCCCGAACTCTACACCCGGCGGCTGCTCCGGGCGCACTCGCCCAGCGGCGGGGCCAAGTCGCTCCTGCGTTCGGTCGTGGGGGGCGGGCACTCCGTGCAGACGCTCCGCGAGGCCAAGAGCCGGGCGTGAGCGAGCGTCAGTTCAGTCGCTTCTTTCGCATGATGCAGATGTGCTTCATGGCGACGCCCAGGGCCATGCCCGCGCAGGTGATGAATCCGCGCGGGCCATCGCGGTAGCCTTTTTTCAGCACGAAAAGCTTGATGAGCATGATCGGCGGGCGGAAGAGGACGTCGGTGACCTTGCCGCCATTGTCGGTGTATTTGGCGGCTCGCTCGGCGAAGAAGATCTGGCGCTCGAAGAGGTGGCCCAGGTCGCGCCAGGAGTCGTGTCGGCAGATGCCATCGAGGCGTTCGACGCGGCCGGTGACTGTGATCTTGTCGTGCCCGCCCTCGCCGTTGGGACCCACGCCCGTGATGGAGAAGTTCTCGGGTCGCACGAGGCGCAGGCGCCACTCGGGCTGAAAGGTGTGGCGGAGCCAGTCGCCTAGGAAGAAGACCATGCGGTGGATCTCGTAGCCCGAGACATCGGGCGCGTTCTGGCGCAGGGCGCCGGTGATCGAGGAGGCCATCTGTTCGTCGATGGATTCGTCGGAGTCGAGGAAGAGGACCCAGGGGCAGTGGGCGACGAGCGTGAGGGCGAATTTGCGCTGGCCGACCATGCCTTCCCAGTCGTGGTGGACGACGCGGGCGCCGAGGCGGGCGGCGAGCTCGGGTGTGCCGTCGGTCGAGCCCGAGTCGACGACGACGACCTCGGAGGCGATGGGCAGGACGCTTTGGAGGCAGCGCTCGATGGTGTCGATGTTGTCGTGGGTGCAGATCGCGACGCCGAGCTTGGCGGGTTGAGAGGGAGGGGTTTGTGGCGTGGCGGTCGTCATGAGCTTGGGCAGTAGTGTACGTGCTTTGGTTGGCGCATTGGGGACGAATCGGTTGTGGAGCGTAGCGCGAAATATGGAAATGCGCTACGCTAGTCGTGATGCCGCGCGCGCCCGCAGAATCCGATCCCTTCGACCGGTTTGGCCCGGTAAGCCCGGATCGGCCCGCGCAGAAGGTGTGGATCCCGCGGGACAAGCCGGGGTTCTTCCCTGGGCCGGTGGGCGAGGCGCACCACCCGGCGAAGTGGTCCTGGCCCGCGTGGCTCGCGGGTTCGGATGCGGCCTGGCTTCGCACGCTTGAGAGGCTCTACGGCTTGCCCGCGGCGTTCCCGGCGGCGATGAGCCCGGAGACGGGGCTGCTGCTCTTCTCGCTTGTGCGCAACATCAGGCCGAGAACGGTGATCGAGGTCGGCTCGTTCATCGGCGTGAGCACGATCTGGATGGCGGCGGCGCTGGACGAGATCGGCGACGCGTACGCGCAGTCGGGCGATGAGGCCGAGCGAGCAGGCGCGCTTGTTTCGATCGATACGTTCGATCCCTTGCCCGAGACGCAGTGGCGCAAGGCGAGTGTCACGGGCGATCGGCAGGAGCTCGTGCGTTCGCACGTCGAAGAGGCGGGGCTTTCGCACCGGGTGCATCTGGAGAAAGGGATCAGCTGGGAGGTACTGCCCAGGATCAGGCCACACCTGCGCCAGACGGGGGGCGTGCAGCTGGCGCTGCTCGACGGCGATCACTCGGCGGAAGGGCTGCGGAAGGATCTGATCGAGCTCGAGCCCGTGCTCAGCACGGGCGGGTACGTGATCGTGCACGACACGATCCCCGAGCGCTGCGGCGGGCACGTGGGTGGTCGGCACCTGCTCGAGCACATCAACAGCTTCGCGGCGGGGCTGTACGAATCGGTGGAGGTGTACCTGTCGCCGATGAATTACGGGATCGGTTTGTTTCGGAGGATGGGGTAAGAGGGGAGAGCCCCTCACCCCGGCCCTCTCCCCAGGTGGGAGAGGGAGGGAAGACGCATGGCCAAGAAGACAGGTTCGCTCAAGCCGACGCACGAGATCAAGGGGGCGCTGCGCTCGGAGGCGGGCGAGGCCAAGGGTGCGCGCGTGTACGTGGGCGATTGCCGGGACGTGCTGCCCGAGATCCCGCAGGTGAAGCGCGGCGAGGTGGACCTGGTGTTTGCGGACCCGCCCTTCAACTGGTCGCGGGCGTACGACGAGTGGGACGACAAGATGCCCCGCAATGACTACCTCGACTTTACATACGCTTGGCTCGATCTGTGTGTCGATTCGTTGCGCGAGCACGGGGCGATCTGGGTGAACATCCCCGACGACACGTGCGCGGAGATCGTGCTGCACCTCAAGCAGCGCGGGCTGACGATGATCAACTGGTGCGTCTGGCACTACCGGTTCGGGCAGAACACGAAGACGAAGTTCATCAACTCCAAGGTGCACGCGCTGTACTTCGCCAAGAACCCGAAAGATCGGCGCTGGAACGCGGAAGAGGTGCTCGAGACCTCGGATCGCGCCTCGACCTACTTCGACCCGCGGACGATGGACAAACGCGACGGGATGCCCGCGGGCAAACGCCTGCCGATGGACGTGTGGTACGGCGAGTACTGGGGGCGCATCCAGGGCAACAACAAAGAACGCAGGCACGGGCACGACAACCAGCTGCCCGAGGTGTACCTGGAGCGCGTGATCCGCGCGACGAGCAACCCGGGGGATCTGGTGCTCGACCCGTTCCTGGGCTCGGGCACGACGGGCGTGGTGGCGCACGCGCTCGGGCGCGGGTTCATCGGGACGGAGTTCTCGGCGGCCAATGCCAATCGCGCTTTCGAACGCATCGAGAACGGGCCGATCCGGCTCGGCGCGATCAAGGACGCGGTGACGGCGATCCATAAGCCAAGGCGCAAAGCGCCCGCCACGGCCAGCAAGTGAGCATCGTTGAGGACACCGAGGGTGGTGCGCTGATCCGCGTCAAGGCGGTGCCCGGCGCCAAGCGCGAGCAGGTCGCGGGGGTGCTGGGCGATCGGCTCAAGGTCAAGGTCTCGGCGCCGCCCGAGGGCGGCAAGGCGAATACGGCGATCTGTGCGCTCGTCGCCAAAACGCTCGGCGTGAAGGCGGGCGCGGTGACCGTGGTGAGTGGGCAGACGAACCCTGAGAAAGTCGTGCGGGTCGAGGGCGTGACGGCGGAGGATGTGCGCGCGGGGTTGGGTATTTGACGAGCCCGAAGCGCAAGCGAGGCAAGGATGAGCTTTGGAGGTGACGGGCTGGAAGCCCGTCCCACCTAGAGGTCGGAGTTGATGTAGAGGGCACCGCCCACGACGAGGGCGTCGAGGCCGGTGCGTTTCATGCAGTCGATGGCGTGCCGGGGTGTTTCGACGATGGGCTCGCCCGCGTCGTTGAAGCTGGTGTTGAGCAGGACGCCCAGGCCGTCACGCTCGCGGATGACGCCCAGCAGGTCGTAGAGGCGGGGCGTGTGCGCACGGCTGACGGTTTGCAGCCTGCCCGAGCCGTCGACGTGGGTGATGGCGGGGAGTCTTTCGCGGAATTCTGGCTTGACGGTAGTGTTGAAGAGCATGTGCGGGACGGCGAAGTCGACGCCGAAGATTTCCTGGGCGTTTTCCTCGCGGCAGATTGGCGCGAAGGGGCGGAAGGCCTCGCGGTGTTTGACGCGGAGGTTGAGCGTGTCCTTCATCTCGGGGCTTCGGGGCCAGCAGAGGATGGATCGTGAGCCGAGCGCGCGCGGGCCGTACTCGGAAGGCCCCTGCCACCAGCCGATGATCTTGTCCTGCATCAGCAGGTCGGCGACAGCTTCGAGCAGGTTGTCGGGTTTGGAGCCACCGATCGCCAGGATTTCGCGCTCGGCGGCGGCTTCGTTGTAGGTCGGGCCGAGGTAGACGGGGTTGTCCTGGAAGGGGAGTTTGCCGCCGGCGACGATGTAGTAGCCCACGAGCGCGGCCCCCATGGGCATGCCGGCGTCGGAGCTTGCGGGCTGGACGAGCATCTCGGTGAGTCGGCCCTCGGCCTTGAGCGTGTCGCGGGCGAGGCGGTTGGCGACGACGTTGAGCATGACGCCGCCCGCGCAGCAGAGCGTGCGGGAGTTGGTCTCGATGACCGCGGTGCGCGCCAGGTGCAGGACGGCGCGCTCGAGCCAGTGCTGCGCCCAGAAGGCGATGTGGTTGTAGGGGGGCGTCGTGGCGCAGACGTCTTTCGAGCGCACACTCGGGACCTGCCACTCGGTTTCGAGGAGGTAATCGAGCATGGGTGTGTGGATGTCGTCGAAGAGTGCGCCCGGGAAGGCGGGGAATTCGGCAAGGTGTTCGGCGCTGCCCCAGCCGGCGAGCCCCATGAGCTTGCCTTCCTGGAGCTGGCCGAAGCCGGCGATGTGCTTGGAGACGTATCCGTAGAAGTGTCCGGCGCCCGAGCGAGTCGACACTGCGATGCGTTCGAGCGTGGTGCCCCGGGCTTTGAAGATGGACTGCGTCTCGGCGCGGCGTTCGTATCGGCGGAGCGGGTAGTTGCCGACCTCGTCGGGTCGGCCCTGCATGATGAGGCGGTCGGCGGATTCTTCGATGGGCCAGTCGGAGCCCGAGCCGTCGACGACCAGGACGGCGGCCTTGTCGCGGTTGAATGGGTAGTACGCGGTCGCCGCGTGCGCGAGGTGGTGGTTGACGACGAAGACGGGCTTGCCCTCGAGCGCGAGGAAGAAGGCCTTCTCATCGGGGAGCCAGGTGTCGGCGCTGACCGTGCCGACGGGGCGGGTCTGTTCGACCTTGGTGTTCGGGCCGAGCTTGTCGACGCAGACGAGGTCGACGGCTGAGAGCGTCAGCCCGGCCTCGGCGAGGACGGCGTCGATGGCGAGCCCGGGGAACTGGCGGTCCTGCTTGCGCCGGGAGAGGCGTTCCTCGGAGAGGGCGCAGCAGCGCAGGACGCCTTTGTCCTCCCAGACGAGGCAGGCGCCGGTGTCGTGCTGGGGCCCGAGCTTGAGGCCGAGAACGGCGGTCATGGGTCTGGATATCGGCTTTGGGAGCGCCTTTCCGTTGAAGAGCGGTCCCGATAACGCGCGGGCCTGGGAATGGGCTTCTCGGGGCCTCTGGGCGTGTCGATGGAGTGGGTCTGGAGGCGAGCGATGCTTGAAGGTCTGACGATGGGCGTGATTCTCGCGGGCAGCCTGATCGGGCTGGTCGGGTTCATCATGTTTCTTTACGGCAAGCGCGAGGGCGAGCCGCTGACGCTCATCGTCGGGCTGGTGCTGAGCATCCTGCCCATGGTGATGCACGCGGTTCTGCCGATGTGCCTTATCAGCGGCGCCCTGGTCGGGTGCGTGGCGGTGCACCGGAGATACTCCGGGCCGACGACGGTGGCGTGATTACATGATGTGCTCGTAGCGCGAGCGAGGGAAGCGGGAATCCATCCATCGCTTGCGCTTCGCGCTCGTTGGGAGGAAGACCCTCACCCGCCTCGCCTTGCTCGGCACCCTCTCCCGCGGGGCGCGGGAGAGGGAGGCATAGTCACCTTGCCATGAAGGCTTCGATCTCGCTCGCCGAGCGGGGGAGGTCTTTGGAGAGCACTTTGCAGCCGGTGTCGGTGATGAGGATGTCGTCCTCGGTGCGGACGCCGATGTTCTCGATGGCGATGTAGACGCCGGGCTCGATGGTGAGGACCTGTCCGGGCTGGAGAGGTTCGGAATCGAGTCCCACGTCGTGGACATCGAGGCCCAGGAAGTGGCCCAGGCCGTGGTAGTACTCGTCGGCGAAGCCGGCCTTGTCGATGACGCGCCGGGCGGCGTCGTTGAGCTCGACCCAGGTCATGCCGGGCTTGCACATATCGACGGTGGTCTGCCACGCTTCCTGGACGACGTCGTGGATCTCGCGCTGGCGCGGGGTGAAAGTGCCATCGACGGGGAAGGTGCGTGTGAGGTCGGCGGCGTACATCTGGTACTCGCCGCCCACGTCGCAGAGGACCATCTCGCCCGCGTTCATTTTCCGGTTGTTGGCGGTGTAGTGCAGGACCCAGTTGTTGGGGCCCGAGCCGACGATGGGCTCGTAGGCGAAGGTTTCGCAGCCGTGCTCGTGGAGCGTGTGCTCGAAGACGTGCATGAGCTGGCGTTCGTTCATGCCGGGCCTCACGGCGTGCATCGCGGCTTTGTACGCGCTCACCGAGGCATCGATGGCGTGCTGCATGAGCTTGATCTCGGCCTCGTCGTGGATGGAGCGCATGCGGGGCAGGATCGTGTGCGCGTCGCGGATGGAGCAGCCCAGCATGCGCGTCTGGATGTCGCGGTAGAGCTGGAGTTCCTTCGAAACGGGTCGGTTGTAGGTCGCAAAGTCGCCCAGGTAGACGAGCTCGCGGGCTTTGCACTGGAGGATGGTGCGGTTGAGGAGGATGGGCATGTTGGCGGTGCGCGAGACCTTGGCGATACCGGTGCCCAGTTCGGTGGCGCGGCCGAGCATGGGGCGGATGCCGTGCCAGCGGTTGTCCTCGACCTCGAGCGTGCGGAGGAAGAGCTGCTCCTGGAATTGCGGGTGCTCGGGTGCGAGCACGAGCGCCGCGCCAGCTTCAAAGGCGAGCCCGGTGAGGTAGTAGAAGTCCAGATTCTGGCGCTTGCCCGCGCCGATCGAGTCGGCGGCGTAGATCACGGCGACGCCCGAGCCCATCTGCTCCATCAGGCGCTGGCGGCGTTTGCGGTAGACCTCCGCGCCGATGTCGCCGTGGGGCGTGGGGATGCCCTGGTCGTTGCCGGGGAGCGGGGCCTTGATGTTGGGTGTTTCAAGCGGGCGTCGTGCTTCGGGCATGTTTGCGTTCCTTTGGGCAGATCCGTGTGTGTATGGGTGGATGGTAGTGGGGTTCGGCGCAGGTATGAAAAAAACCGCCGCGGAGGTGAGTCCGCGGCGGTCGGAAAGGCGGTTGAGATGTTCCCTTTAGCCGGCCTTGGCCTTGGGATAGTTGTCGCTGTTGGGGGCGATGTTGGCCTCGTGCTTGATGGTGCGGCTGGCCACAGGGAGGTCGTCCTCTTCCTCGATGTGGTCCGCGTTGGCCATGGGCTTGCAGGTCATGAGGATGGAGAGGCCCGCGATCGTGGAGACGAGCGAGGCGGAGAGGATGCCCAGCTTGGCGGCGTCGAGGTGGATGGGCGCGGATTTGTAGGCGAGGTTGGCGATGAAGAGCGCCATGGTGAAGCCGATGCCCGCCAGGCAGCCCGCGCCGATGATGTGGCGCCAGGTGACGCCGGTGGGCAAGGCGGCGATGTTGAGCTTGCAGGCGATCCAGCAGGCGCCGATGACGCCGATGGGCTTGCCGACGCTCAAGCCGAAGAAGACGCCGATGGTGACCGGGTCGGAGGCGACCTTGCCGATCTCGCCCGAGAGGTGCAGGCCCGCGTTGGCCAGCGCGAAGATGGGGATGATCCAGAAGGCGCACCACGGCCCGAGCGCGTGCTCCATGCGGTGCAGCGGGGGCAGGATCTGGTTGACGTTGGTTTTGAGCGCGAACGCGGCGGCGCGCTGCTCGGAGGACTCGCGGGGGGTGGAGCCGTCGTCGCCGGCCTTCTCGAAGTGGTCGAGCGCCTTGCGCGAGGCCTTGAGGAATCGCTTGGGGTTGACGCGAGCCGACGCGGGGACGGTGGCGGCCAGGAGCACGCCGGCGATGGTGGCGTGGATGCCGCTGGAGAGGACAAAGAGCCAGAGCGCGATGCCCGGGACGAGGAAGAAGAGTGGGTGGCGCAGGCGGAGGACGTTGAGTGTGGCGAGTAGGCCCACGACGCCGGCGGACAGGAGCAGGTAGTTCATGTGCAGCTCTTCGGTGTAGAAGAGCGCGATCACGATCAGAGCGCCCAGGTCGTCGGCGATCGCGAGGCTGGCGAGAAAGACTTTCAGAGCCAGCGGGGCGCGGGCGCCCATGAGCGTGAGGATGCCCAGCGCGAATGCGATGTCGGTCGCCATGGGCACGCCCCAGCCTCGCATGGTCTCGTTGGCGATGTCGCTGGTGCTGTTGATGCCGACGAAGATGAGCGCGGGCACGAGCATGCCGCCCATGGCGGCGATGACGGGCAGGGCGGCCCGTTTGAAGGATCTGAGCTCGCCCACGAGGAGTTCTCGCTTGATTTCGAGCCCGACATAGAGGAAGAAGATCGCCATCAGGGCGTCGTTGATGAGGTAGGCGAGGCTGTGGATGTGGGGGAGGTGCCAGGTGCCAAAGCCGAAGTGGAACTCCATCTCGTTGAAGATGTAGTCGTAGGCCTCGAACCAGGAGCTGTTGGCCCAGACGAGCGCGAGCACGGTCATGAGGATGAGCGTGATGCCGCCGGCGGTGGAGAGCCTGCCGAAGCGCTGGAAGCCTCGGAGGAGTTTCTCGCCCGGCTCGAGCGGAAGCCCGTGGGCTGCGGTTGGGACTTGGTGTGTATCCATTGGTGCCTTCCGTGGTGCTGACGGGCCATGGGCCCTGGGTCGATTTGAGGCCTTGCGCCGGACTTCACATCGGCTATTGAGGCCCCAGGGTTGGTTCGGGCGGCGGCTCATTGTCGAGCCACGGCCCCAAGCAACGCACCTGAGCGGGGGAGTGTATAGGCCAATGGCGCGGCCTTTCCCCCGGATGAGGTCAGTGCCGAGAACGATTTATTCGATTCTCCTGATTGCGGGGGGCGTGCATACAGGACACCCCGGGCGGGAATTTACGCGGTGACCTTGAGCACCAGGAGCGTGATGTCGTCGGTCTGGGGCGAGCCATCGCGGAAGCGGACGACGGCGTCGATGATGTCGGCGGCGATGTCCTCGGCGGGTTTGTGGGCGCTGGCTCGGATGGCTTCACGGAGCCGATCTTTGCCGAAGAGTTCGTCGTCGGCTCGCCTGGCCTCCCAGATGCCGTCGGTCCCGATGACGATGACGCCGCCGGTGTCCGGGAGCTGGGCCTTGGCCTCGTGGAAGTCCCAGGCGGGCTCGATGCCCAGCGGGATGTCGTTGCCCGCGAACTCGGTGAAGGTATCCGTGTCGGGCAGGTAGACGATGGCGGGGTCGTGCCCGGCGCTGGCCCAGTGGGCGGTGCGCGTCTCGGGCTCGATGAGCAGGTAGTAGAGCGTCATGAAGTGGCCCGATCGCGCATCGCGAGCCAGGTCCGCGTTGACGCGGGTCAGGACGCCCGCGATGTGGTCGTTGTCGACGGCCCGCGTGCGGAGCAGGGCGCGGGCGGTGGTCATGAGCAGCGCGGCTGCGATGCCGTGGCCCGTCACATCGGCGACGAAGAAGGCGTGCTTGCCCGAGCCAGTTTCGAGGGGGAAGAAATCGAGGTAGTCGCCCCCGGTTTCGTCGCAGTAGATGCTCCGCGAGGCGATGTCGAGGCCCGCGATCTTCGGCGGGGCGCTGGGGAGCAGTTTCTGCTGGACCTCCTTGGCGAGCATGAGCGACTCACGGACCGCGAGCTGGTCGCGGAGCTTGGGCACCATGTCGTTGAATGCCTAGGCGAGCTGCTGGAGCTCGTCGCCCGTGCGCACGGTCGCGGTCGCGTCGAGGTCGCCCGCGGCGA
>JBGSIX010000188.1:0-3403 GCA_041742315.1 Phycisphaerales bacterium
GCCACATCACAACAAAGGCGCGGTGGCTGGACGCCCCCGCCACTTGAACTTCTCTCAATCTTCCGACTTCTTCACCGACCCGCCCTCATCCTCTTGTGTGCTCGGCACGTTGCGGTGGTCGCGCTTGTCCCTGGGCGAATCATCCTCGCCCGGCACGGCGAAGACATTGTTGCTCCGGTCCACATCGGGAAGCCACTTGTCCGGGTCGATCTCGACGCGAGTGATCGTCTTGCCGCCCGAGTCCCATCGCGTCGGGAACGAGTCCGTCCGCGCCCACGCCTCGACGGGAATCCGCCGGCGCTCGGTCGAGCCGTCGTCGTACGTCACGAGCAGGTCCACGGGCATGACCATGCGGCGCAGGTTGTTCACCTCGACGCCCACCTTGCCGCGCCGGGGGCTGGCCGTCACGCTCCCGATCGCCTGATCCAGCGAGGCTGTTTCATAAAACCAGCCCCGCCAGAACCACGCCAGGTCATCGCCCGCGGCGTCCTCCATCGTGCGGAAGAAATCCTCGGGCATCGGGCTCTTGAACGACCAGCGCCGGATGTACTCGCCAAACGCCTCGTCGAACCGCTCGGGCCCGAGGATGTAGTCCCGCAGGAGCTGCATGCCGTAGCCCGGCTTGCTGTACGCCAGATAGCCCAGGTCCCCGTCGATCATCCGGTCGGGGAAGGTCATGATCGGCTGGCCCGGGTCGGACGCAAAGCCCTTGGCCGTCGCGTAGACCATGTCCTGGTGGCCCTTCGATGATTCATTCAAATACGCGGCGTAGCTGTAGTAATTAATGAACGTGTTGAACCCCTCGTCCATCCACGCGTTGCGCCGCTCATCGGAGTTGACCATCATCGGGAACCACTCGTGCCCGAACTCGTGGTCGGTGACGCCCAGGAGCCCCTCCCGGCTCCGCTGCTCGGAGCAGAAGACGATCATCGGGTACTCCATGCCGTCGACGATCCCGTTGACGTTCGTCGCCGAGGGGTACGGGTACTCCGCGAGCCACTTCGAGTAGTAGTTGATCGAGTGCTGGCCCATCGCGATCGCCTCGTCCGCCCAGAGCGGCGCCGCCTCGGGCGGGTAGAACGCCTGGCAGAGCACGGGGCGCTCTTCATCCGCGATCGCCGCGTCCCACGCGAAGGCCCTGCTCGACGCGAACGCGAACGCCCGCACCTTCTCGGCCCGGAACGTCCACGTGGAGGTCCCATCCCCCCGCACGCTGGGGATCTCATCGAGCCCGCGGATCGTCACCTTCTCCGTGCTCGTCTTGGCGCGGGCCAGGCGGTCCTGCATCTCGTCGCTGAGCACATCGCCCGCGTTCATCAGCTCGCCCGTCGCCGCGACGAGGTGATCCGACGGCACGGTAATGTTGACCGTGTAATCGCCGAAGTTCGTGTAGAACTCCCCGTCGCCCTGGTGGGGCAGCGTGTTCCAGCCGTGGATGTCGTCGTACACCGCGACATTGGGGAACCAGTGCGCCAGCTCGAAGACCGTGCCCGCCTTGGACTCGTAGATCCCGAGCCTGCCGCTGGGTGGAATCGGCATCGCAAACTCGAGCTCGAACACCACCGACGCGCCGGGCTCGAGCGGCCTGGGCAGGTTCACCTTGCCCATCGCGTCGTAGACCCTGACCTCGACCATCTCGCCGTCGATCGCCGCGTCACCCAGCGTGAACCCGCCCTCGAAGTCCGACGGCACGCGCCACCAGAGATCGGGCATCGCCGAGAGCGTCCCGATCGAATCGGGTCGGAATGCGTTCTGCTCCAGGTTGAGCCAGATGTACCGCAGCTCGTCCGGCGAGTTGTTCGTGTACGTGCAGCGGATCGATCCCGAGAGGCTCTTGTTCGCCTCGTCGAGCGTGACGTCGATCTCGTAGTCGGCGCGCTGCTGCCAGTAGTCCTTGCCCGGCGCGCCCGAAGCCAGCCGCACGCTGCCGTGGTCGGGCCATGGAATCGGCTCGAAGATCGAAGGACTGACGGCGTACCCCGACTGCGCCGAGGCGCTCCATGCCACGACCAGACCCAGCCCACACACCACCCGATTCAGCACGGCCGCGCTCCTTGTTCCTGTGCCTGTTGCACCGCCCAAGCCTAGGTTCTGTTTGACAGATCCGGGCGTGCCACCGACCCCGTATTCGGGGTCGGTGGCTCCCACGCACTGACCTGGAAGACCAGGTCAGTGGCACGAATCACGATCTGTCAAACAGAACCGAGCCGAGTTGCCCAATCACAAGCCCGACGACGAGCCCGAAGCCAGACAGAACTCCAGATGGCAGAGGGCCAGAAATCCGGATCGACACAACTCCGAATCTGGTCCTCTGGCCCTCTGCGATCTGGCCCTCTCTCCCGTTACAACCGGCGGTCCAGCAGCCGATACCCCACCGCCTCCGCCACGTGCTTGGGCGCGATCTGGTCCACGCCCGCCAGGTCCGCGATCGATCGGCTCACCCGCCGGATCTTGTCGTACGCCCGGGCGCTCAGATTGAGCGAGCGGATCGCCTCGCCCAGAAGCATCCGGCCCGTGTCATGCATCGGCGCCAGCTCGTCGAGCTGCGTGCCCGAGAGGTTCGAGTTGATCACCCCCTCGCCCTGGCGCGCGCGCTGTCGCTCGCGAGCGGCGAGCACGCGCTCGCGCATCACCGCCGTGTTCGTCCCGCGCGGCGCGGTCGAGAGCTCGTCCCACGGCACCTTGGGCGCCTCACAATGGATATCGATCCGTTCGAGCATGGGCCCGGAGATCCGCCCGACGTACCGCTCCATCTCGCGCCGGCCCACCTCGCCCGCCGCGACGTCGCCCCGGGGCGTCGGGTTCATCGCCGCGACGAGCATGAAATCAGTCGGGAACTTCACCGAGCCCTGCACGCGGGTGATGGTGACCTCGCGGTCCTCGATGGGCTGGCGCATCGTTTCGAGCACGTTCCGCGAGAACTCGGGGAGTTCGTCGAGGAAGAGCACGCCGTGGTGCGCCAGCGAGATCTCCCCGGGCCTGGGCACCGCGCCGCCCCCGACGATCGAGGCCGAGCTCGCCGTATGGTGCGGCGTGCGCACGGGCCGCTCGCTGACGAGCCCCTGGCCCGGAGGCAAACGCCCCGCCGCCGAGTAGATCCGCGTGATCGTGATTGCCTCCGTCGGGCTCAAGGGCGGCAGAATCCCCGGCAGCGCGCGGGCCATCATCGTCTTGCCCGTCCCCGCGGGCCCGAGCATTAAAAGGTTGTGCCCACCCGCCGCCGCGACGGTGATCGCGCGTTTGACCGCTTCCTGTCCCTTCACTTCCGCAAAGTCGATCGGCGCGGGAGCCGTCGCGATCATGCCCGCCACGTCCGTGGGCGGCAAGGGCTCGCGCTCCAGGTGCCCGGTCAGGAGCCCGACGACCTCGCTCAGCGTGCGCACGCTGTAGATCTCGAGCTCGC
>JBGSIX010000189.1:0-12842 GCA_041742315.1 Phycisphaerales bacterium
GGCGCTGAAGCCTTACGGCATGAACATCGTGCAGGCCAACGGGCCGGGCGCGGCGCAGTCGGTGTTTCACCTGCACATTCACGTGGTGCCGCGCGCCAAGGACGACGGAATCAAGATGAACTGGGGCATCCGCCCCGGCGACATGGACGAGATCAAGGCGCTGGCGGAAAAGATCAAGGCCGCGCTGCCGGCGTGACCGTCAGCGTCTAATAATAATCGTCCATTCCTTGAGCGGATAATCCTCGAGTTGGTGCTGGATCCGCGCCGCGCGGGCCTGTCGGATGCGCCGGACGAGGCGGAGCGTTTCGTCGATCGGGTCGTGCCGCTCGGGCTCGGCTGGGCTTGATTGGAGTTGCTGGCTCGCGCCGAGCAGGGCGAGGACGTGCTCGGGGGATTCCTGTTTGCGGAGCCTGCGGGCGGCCCGGGCGGTGCGCAGCGTGAGCCTGGGCGAGGTCGCCAGGAGGAGCGCGGATTGGCACCAATCGGTCAGCATGGGGTGGGGCGTTGGCCCGTGTCACTATCGGTCAAGACCCTGAATTTGCAAAAAGAGCGGGCAACTACGAGCAAAGGGGGTTCCATTTTCGGGGATGCACAATATGATGTGTCTTGGATCGGAGGTATCCACAGCCCTGTTTTCGCCGGTACGGGAGACAGGGGCTCGAGGGGGCTACCGTATCGGTGACTGAGCCACGCAGGGATGCGTAGCTGGCAGACAGCGACGGAGCGCCCACCCGAGCACGAGCGAGGGCGGATCCGAGGGAAGGCCGTCAGGATCGACGGTGCTGGAGCCAGCCAATGAAAACCATTGCAAAGCATTTGTGTACACAGTCGTACCAGGTCGTTCTTTACAACCGAGCCTTGCACCCGGAGCTCTTCGACCTGCGCGATCGGCGCGTATTCACGCACGGGCGGTACGAGCTCGAGGCCTGGCTCATGCCGGGCAACCACGTGCTGCGGTTTGGGATGGGCAATCTGTGCCTCTCGGAGCTCGTGATCGACCGCGAGAACAATCTGCCGTCGGCTGGCGTGGTTTCCGCGTTCCCGTGCGCCGGCGAGCGGGACTTCGAGCAGAAGTTCGAGGCGGAGAAGGTCAACTACCTGGCCACGGTCCAGACCGAGACGCTCAGCGAGAACCTGTTCCTGACCACGCACCGCGAGATGGTCGAGCACGTCCGCGAGAACGGCTCGCTCCACTTCAACTGGGACAGCGAAGCCGGGCCCAACCTCTCGCTCCTGGACGTCCAGACGATGTCGAGCGAGGTCCACATCCAGGCGTACCACCTGGTCGCCCAGGGCGGCTTCGTCCTGCGGACCCAGACGATTTTCGAGCACAACTAAGCCCAGTCGCAATGCCCATGGATCCGAATCCGTGGGTTTCTCCTTCTCAAAACACTAAACCTTTTGGTTGACAGTTGATCCCGGCTTGATATATTAAACCACATGGTTGCACAACAGCCCGGCCTCGACGACGTCTTCCATGCCCTGGCCCACCCCGCAAGGCGGGAGATGCTCAGGCAGCTCTCGCGGGGGGAGCGGAACCTGACGGAGCTCGCCGAGCCTCTGGACATGTCTTTCCCCGCAGCCTCGAAGCACGTGCGCGTGCTCGAACGGGCGCGGCTCGTTCGGCGGCGGGTCGAGGGGCGGTCGCACATCTGCCGGATCGAGGGCGAGCCGATGGCCAAGGCCGTGGAATGGATGGAGGCTTTCCGAAGGATCTGGGAGCCCAACTTTGCGCGCCTGGATGCGCTGCTTGATGAGCTGAAACAGGAACCAGAAACAGGAGATCGGTGATGTCGATGTCGGGCACGTTTCATGTCGAGCCGAGGGGCGATCTGGAGATATTCATCACGCGTCGGTTCGACGCGTCGCGGAAACTGGTGTGGGACGCGATGACCAAACCCGAGTTGATCCGGCGGTGGCTCTACGCGCCGGAGGGCTGGGAAATGACGGTCTGCGAGGGATCGGTCGAGGTCGGGGGCACGTTCAAGTGGGCGTGGAACGGACCCGACGGGGAGCCGGCGCTGGAAATCACAGGCGTGAACAAAGAAGTCGTGGTGCCAGAACGGCTGGTGCACACGGAGGTGATGAAGATGTGGGGCCCGGGGCTCCCGCCGGAAGGCATGGAACTCGGCGAGCTCCTCGCCACGCTTGTCCTCAGCGAAAATGACGGGCGGACAACCATGTCGATGACCCTTGCCTTCGCATCAAAGGAAGCTCGCGATGGCGCACTGGCCTCGGGCATGGCCGAGGGGATGTCGGCTGGGTACCTCACGCTCGATGCGATGCTGGAAGGCTCGTCCGGGCGCTGATATCCGCACCGGGTTGGTCGTAAGAAACGCCCCGGGGCTGGTGTCCCGGGGCGATTTCGTCGATAGACTCCGGGCATGAAGAAGGCGTACTTGCAAGCTGAGGCGGTTCAGAGCCGCCGAATTATCTCGCCCCGCTGAGGGGCCGCTGGCGTTTTGCGCCGGGCTTGCCCGCTCGCGGGGCCGCCGAGTGATCGGTCGACCGCCGTCCTTTTTCGCACCCCTATTTGAAGCGCAATGATGAACCCCCGGGGCGAGGTCTCCGGGTGTGAGGTACCCAAGCCATGTCCGAAGCCGCCGAGAAGCCGAGCTACAAGAAGACCGTGAACCTGCCCAAGACGGCGTTCCCGATGAAGGCGAACCTGCTCCAGAACGAGAACCAGAGCATCAAGCGGTGGGACGCGCTCGGGGTGTACGCGAAGCTCCGCGAGCTGAGGGCTGGCAAAGAGAAGTTCGTGTTCCACGACGGGCCGCCTTATGCCAACGGGTCGATCCACCTCGGGCACCTCATGAACAAGTGCCTGAAGGACTTTGTCGTGCGCAGCAAGACGGTGATGGGGTACGACACGCCGTATGTGCCGGGCTGGGACTGCCACGGGCTCCCCATCGAGCACAAGGTGATGACCGGGCTCGTCGAGAGCGGCAAGATCAAGAAGCTGATGGACCTGGACGACGACAAACGCCGGGTCGCGGTTCGGCGGGAGTGCCAGTCGAACGCGGAGAAGTTCCAGAAGCTCCAGGCGGGGCAGATGCAGCGTCTCCTGACGCTGGCGGACTACGAGCACCCGTACCTGACGATGTCGCCGGTGTATGAGGAAGCGGTGCTGGAGGTGCTGGCGGATCTGTGCAAGCAGGGGCTCGTGTACCGCTCGCTCAAGCCCGTGCACTGGTCGGTGGACAACGAGACAGCGCTGGCCGAGGCGGAGTTGGAGTACGAGGACCGCGAGGACCTGTCGGTGTACGTGGACTTCGAGTGCGCGGACGCGGGGGACGTGTACGCGCGGTTCGGGCTGGGCGAGGACGACCGGCCCGGGGTGAAGCCGAGCCTGATGATCTGGACCACGACGCCCTGGACGCTGGCGGCGAACATGGCGGTCGCGGTCAACGAGCGGTTCGAGTACGCGCTGGTGCGCGTCGATGGCAACGTCACGATCCTGGCCTCGGCTCTGGTCGAGAAGGTGACGCAGCAGGCCAAGAGCGAGGCGGTCGAGGTGCTGGCGACGACGACGGGGGCCAGTCTCGTGGGCGTCAAGTACCGGAGCCCGGTTCGTGACACGCTGCCCGAGATCGCGGAGGGGAACAGCAAGGTCTGGAGCGTGGTCACGGCGGACTACGTCACGCTCGAGGACGGCACGGGGCTCGTGCACACCGCGCCGGGGCACGGCACCGAGGACTACCAGACGGGGCTTCGCGAGGGGCTCCCGGTGTACTGCCCGGTGCGTGGGGACGGGACGTACGACGAGACGGTGCCCGAGTGGCTGCGTGGGAAGCATGTTTTCAAGGCGAACGCGGAGGTCGCCGACGCACTCGGCGAGAGCGGGCACCTGTTTTACGCGCACAAGTTCGTGCATAGTTATCCGCACGACTGGCGGAGCAAGGGGCCGGTGATTTTCCGGGCGACGGAGCAGTGGTTTGTGGGCGTGGACCGCCCCACTGTTCGCGAGGGCAAGTCGCTGCGCGAGATGGCGCTGTCGCAGACGGAGACGGACGTGCGGTACATCCCGGCGTGGGGCCGGAACCGGATGCGCGGCATGCTTGAGAGCCGACCCGACTGGTGCATCAGCCGTCAGCGGGCGTGGGGCTTGCCGATCCCGTCGTTTACGCTCCCGAGCGGCGAGAGCTTCATGACGGAGGCGGTCGTGCGCGCGGTGGCGAAGGTGATCGGGGAGAAGGGGTCGGACGCGTGGTTCACGATGTCGGCGGGGGAGCTTCTGGCGGGGTATGACCCGGCGGGGGATGCGGAGGCGCCGGCGGAGCTCAGGGACCGCGTGCTGACGCCCGCGGCTCTTTCCAAGGGCAACGACATCCTGGACGTGTGGTTCGAGTCGGGTTCGTCGTGGAACGCGGTGATGCGCGAGCGCTCGAATGGCGCGGACTTCCCGGTGGATCTGTACCTGGAGGGGTCGGACCAGCACCGCGGGTGGTTCCAGGCGTCGCTGGTGGCGAGTCTGGGGAGCCGGGGGGTGCCGCCGTACAGGGCGCTGCTGACGCACGGGTTCATGGTGAACAAGGACGGCAAGAAGCTGAGCAAGAGCTCGGGCGACACGATCGAGGAGCTGTTCAAGGAGTTCGGGGCGGATGTGCTGCGCTGGTGGGTGTGCTCGCTGGCGTATGAGAACGATGTGAAGGTGGACCACAGCTTCTTCGAGACGGCGGGCGAGAGCTACCGGAAGGTGCGGAACACGGTCCGGTTCATGCTGAGCAATCTGGACGGGTTCGACATGGCGCGCGACGGCGTGGCGCTGGCGGACATCGAGCCGGCGAGCATCGAGGCGTGGGTGCTGTCCGAGATGGACACGCTGACGGTGGCGGTGCTGGAGGCGTACGAGAAGTACCAGTTCAAGACGGTGCACTCGGCGGTGTACAACTTCTGCAACGACACGCTCAGCTCGGTGTACCTGGCGGCGGTGAAGGACCGGCTCTACTGCGACGCGGTGGATTCGCCGAGACGCCGACGCACGCAGACGGCGCTCTTTCGGATGACGGACCAGCTCTGCAGGCTTCTTGCGCCGATCTTGTGTCACACAGCGGATGAGGCGTATCGCTCGCTCACGGGCGACGAGGAGGCGTGCGTGCATCTGCTGGAGGTTTTGCCGATGTCGGGCGTGAAGGCGAGCGAGGCGTGGGCGTCGGCGGTGGACGCGCGGGATGCAGGGCTCCTGGCGCTGGAGGGCTCCAAGGCGCAGGGCATCGAGAACCCGCTCGACGCGGGGATCACGCTGCCCGATGCCAATGGCGCGCTCTCGGCGCTGGATCCGGTCGATCTGGCGGATTTGCTGGGCGTGAGCGAGGTGACGCTTGATGCGAAGGCCGAGAAGCCGGTGGTGCACGACCTGCGTGATCGGGATCGCTGCGAGCGGAGCTGGAAGCGTGACGGCACGGTGCGCGAGCGGAGCGACGGCGGGATGCTGAGCGAGCGGGATGCGCGGGCGCTCGGGCTGGCGTAGGAGTCATAGTGACAGGCAGGATGCCTGTCCCACCGAGGAAACTGTTCTCGGACGCGAGCGTGGCGGGTGTTGAGGGGACGCAACACCTGGAGGGGTGATCGTGCGCGGATTTCCGGGCTTTGGGTGTGCCCGGCGTTGATTCCGGGCAACACGCGCCGATATCGAGGGTGATGCCTGAGCATGCCAAGATTCTGATCGTGGATGATGATCCGATCGTCGCCGAGTCGCTCGAAGAGGTGCTGCGCGCGTCGGGGTACGAGGTGAGCTCGGCCCTGGGCGGGCGCGAGGCGCTGGAACTGCTCGCGCAATCGGGCAGAGCGCCCGACGCGATCATCACGGACGTGGTGATGCCGGGCGTGGGCGGGCTCCAGCTCCTGCGCGAGGTACGCCAGAAGCGGATCGGGTCGGCGGTGATCATGCTCACGGGCTACGGCACGGTCGAGTCGGCGGTCGAGGCGCTGCGCCTTGGCGCGGCGGACTACCTGACCAAGCCGGTCGTCGAGAGCGAGCTCCGGCTCGCGATCGAGCGGGCGATCCAGCAGAAGGCGCTTCTGCAGGAGAACGCGCAGCTCCGCAAGCAGCTGACGGGCAAGGTGGGCCCTGAGTCGATCGTCGGGCGCGATGCGCGGATGCAGCGCGTGTTCGAGCTGGTCGAGGCGGTCGCGCCGAGCCGAACAACGGTGCTGATGTCGGGCGAGAGCGGCACGGGCAAGAGCATGATCGCCCACGCGATCCACAACCGGAGCGACCGGGCGGGCAAGCCCTACGTGGAGCTGGCCTGCGGCTCGATCCCCGAGACGCTGCTGGAGAGCGAGCTGTTCGGGCACGTGCGGGGCTCGTTTACGGGCGCGCACACGGACAAGGCCGGCAAGTTCCAGGCGGCGCACGGCGGGACGCTGTTTCTGGATGAGATCAACTCGGCGAGCCCGGGGATGCAGCTGAAGCTCTTGCGGGTTTTGCAGGAGCGGCGGTTCGAGCCGGTGGGCTCGAACGAGACGGTGGAAGTCGACGTGCGCGTGATCCTGGCGACGAACGAGTCGCTCGATAAGCTGGTCGCCGAGGGTCGGTTCCGGCAGGACCTGTACTACCGCATCAACGTGGTGCAGATCGATCTGCCGGCGCTTCGCGAGCGGGCCAACGATGTGCCGCTTTTGGCCAAGCACTTTCTCGAGGGCTTCGGGGCGGAGCTTGGCAAGGAGCTGATCGGGTTCTCGGATGAGGCGATGGCGGCGCTGGTTCGGTACGCGTACCCGGGCAACGTGCGCGAGCTTGCGAACATTGTCGAGCGGGCGGCGGTGCTGACGACGAAGCCCACGATCGGGATTGAGTCTCTGCCGCCGGCGGTCGTATCGGGCGGGGCGGGGATGACGCTGGCGCCGATGTCAACCGGTGACGAAGGGCCATGGGAGCCGGTGCCTCTGGTCGAGGCGATGCGAGAGCCGGAGCGGCGGATCCTGATCCGTGCGCTGGAGGCCAACGGATGGAACCGCTCGGTGACGGCGGACCAACTCGGCATCAACCGCACGACGCTCTACAAGAAGATGAAGGCGCTGGGGATCTCGGGCGAGGAAGACCGCCTGGCGGGTTAGACGCCAAGCGCCTTCATCGCCTCCAGAAGCTCGGGCACATGGACGTACCCAGGCCCGCCCTGCATCGCCACCACCACACCCGCGGCCTCGATGAGCTGCTCACGCGTCGCACCCGCCTTCACCGCCTTCTCAAGGTGCGCATACACACAAGGCTCGCAGCGGATCGCCATCCCGATCCCAAGCGCGATCAGTTCCTTCTCGCGCACCGTGAGCGCCCCATCGCCCATCAGCTTCTGGTACATCCCGCCGAAGGCCTTGCCGATCTCGGGGGCCTGCTGCTTCATGTCGGTCATGATCGTGGACCAGAGCTCGTAGTGCTGGGCCGGGGTCAGTGACATCGTTCGAGTCCTTTCAGAAGTGTTCGTGTCAGATCATCGATCAGCCAGCGCAGCAACTGGCGCCCTTGGCTTTGGACGATTTGTTCCAGGGCATCCTGGCAAGGATGAGCGCCATCCCGCACCAGCCCGTTGCGCCCGCGAACATCAGCCCGCAGCCCACAAACCCGGACAAAGCCAGGAACCAGGGCGAAACCGTCACCCCGAGCCCGACCCCGAGCGCCACGAGAAAGCCCGCCACGAGCTGCACCTGACGCATCACCGGCAATCTCGGCGGCTTGTCGGGCTTGACCGTCGGCTTGCCCGCCGACTTCCACGCCTCGATCCCGCCCGAGAGATGGAACGCGTTCTCGCCCGGGACACAGAACTTCTCCGCGGCCTGAGCCGAACGCTTGCCCGATCGGCAATGGAACACCACACGCGATCCCGGGTAGCGCTTGCGGATCGTCTCGGCGTCAAACTTCGACAGCGGCGCGTGCTGCGCGCCCCCGATGCGCTCCTCGGCGTGCTCAAAATCCTCGCGCACATCGATGAGCACCGTGTCGCCGTCCCTCAGCCACTGCTCGATCACCTCGGGAGAGACCTCGGTCAGCTTCTTGCCGTTGTCGGTGGGTGCTTCAGTGACCATGTGCCGCTCCTTCCTGCGCAACCTTCGCATGGGCCTTGTCCCAGGCTGTGATCCCGCCCTGTAGATTCGTGACATCGAAACCCTGCCGCTTCAGATACGCCGAGGCGACCGCCGACCGCCCGCCCAGCTTGCAATTCACGAGCAGCTTCGATCCCATGGGCACTTCGTCCAGACGCGTCGCCAGGCGCGTGTGCGCGATGTTGGTCGCTCCGGGGATATGCCCCTCGGCGTACTCCGTCGCGCGCCGAACGTCCAGCACGCGGACCTGGTGGGTCTCGATCATGTCCGCCGCCCGCTCCGGGCTCACCTCGTCGATCGTCGCGAACGCGTGCGCCGGATTCGGGTAGAGCCCGATGTCCGAGGCGTCGAACCAGCCCCCGAACCGATCAAGCCCGACGCGGATCAGATCACGCACCGCCTCCTCGAGCCTCGCCGGCTCGATGACCAGGTAGATCTCCTCCGTGTCCCTGATGATCGAACCCGCGTCGGTGTTGAAGCTCTTGCCCGAGGGCAGCCAGAGCGACCCGGGGACGTGCCCCTTGCGGAACTCGTCCCACGGGCGCGTGTCGATGATCGCCACTCTCTTGGTATCGAGCCCTCGCAGACAGCCCGCGGTCACCCTGGGCGGGATCGGCAACTCGCCCAGCACCCTCGGCCCGACCTTGTTGTCCCGCTTCATGTTCGCAAAGTACACCGGCGGCTCGGGCTGACCCGACAGGATGAAGTCCACGAAGCCCTGCTCGCTCGTCGCCGCCTTGAGCGCCGGGTTGAAACGCTTCTCGTACCCCACCGTGCTCGTCGGCACAGCGCCCAGCGCCTTGCCGCAGGCGCTGCCCGCGCCGTGGGCGGGCCAGACCTGCACAAAGTCCGGGATCGAATCGAGCTTCTTGATCGTGCCGTAGAGCCGACGCGCCGAGGGATCCATCATGCCCTCGATCCCCGCCGCCGACTCGAGCAGGTCGGGCCTGCCCAGATCGCCCACAAAGACGAAGTCGCCCGTCGCCACTCCGATCGGCTCGGTCGCACCGCCGCCTAGATCGGTCACCAGGAAGACGATGTGCTCGGGTGTATGGCCCGGCGTGTGCACCGCCTGCAACTCGATGTTGCCGACCTTGAACGTGTCGCCGTCTTTGAGCAGCTGAAAGTCATAGCTCCCGCCGCCCAGCTTCTTGTCGAGCCACTGGTACTTCCAGTCCGCGTCGCCCTCGTCGGAGACATACACCTTCGCGCCCACGCGCTCGGCGAGCTCGCGCGAGCCGGAAACAAAGTCCGCGTGGATGTGCGCCTCGGCGGTCGCGACGATCCGCAGACCGTTCGCCTCCGCCAGATCGATGTACCGATCGACGTCCCGCTCGGGATCGATCACGATCGCCTCACCCGTCTTCTGGCACCCGATCAGGTACGCCGCCTGTGCGAGCTTGTCGTCGTAGACCATCCGCATGAACATGACTTGCCTCCTTCCGGCCTCGCATAGAGCTTGGCCGCTCTGGGTACAGAGTCACGTCCCGGGCATCCGCTCCCGCCAATCAGGAACTTTGAGAACTTTTTCTACCCCCTGGGCCCCACCCGAACGGGCCATATCCGGACGAGAAAGCCGTTCGAACAGCTTCTCCCGGAGCCCCTTGGGCAACTCCCCACCGGCAAGGTCGTGGCACACCCGGTTCGTCAGGTCGAGCGTCGCAAAGACCGATTGGCAGCGCTGGCAGATCACCCTCGTGTCGAACGGCACACCCCGGTCGAGCGCCTCCTGTTTCGCGTTCAAGAGGTCCAGGCATGTCCGCTCCGGGTACGCCGGGGGCGGGGCCGCCTCGGCCGTCCTTGGGATCACCGCGTCCACCGCCGCCCTGAGCTTAAGCCTCGCCCGGTGGAGCCGACTGCGCACCGTGCCCTCCTCGAGCCCCAGGATCCCCGCGACCTCGCGCACGCCAAAGCCCACGATCTCCTTCAGCACAAGCGGGATCCGGAACTCTTCGGGCAGCCCGGCGATCGCGCCCTCGACGCGCTCGCGCGCATCCGACTCGATCTGGCGCTGAAGCTCGTCAGTCTGCTCGCCAGGCACCACCGCGATCAGCGGCTCGCCGAAGGGAAGCAACTCGTCGAGCGAGCCGATCCGCTCGGGCTCGCCCGCGTGCTTCCGGTGCATCCGCTGGCACGCACGAGCCGCGATCTTGAAAAGCCACGACTTCTCGCTCGCCTCGTGCCGAAACGTGTCCCAGTGCTTGAACGCCTGGAGATACACCTCCTGCACCAGATCCTCGGCCTCATCCGCGTTCCCGCAGAACCGCTTGGCGAGCCCGTAGAGCTGGCCGCCGTGCGCTTCAACCAGACGCTTGACCGCGTCGGAGGCGTTCTCGCTTGGTTGTGGCTTCGTCTCGGCGCTCATCGCATCATCGTAGAAGGCTCACGCCCCGCCCAGACTGATCACACCCTCGCGTTCCACGGTCTGCTCCTCCCGAATCGCCCGCTCGATCGCCTCGTCCACGATGGGCGCTAGGACCGCCGTGAGGCGCACAAACCCGAGCTTCGACGCCGCCTCCTTGGCAAGGTCCTCGCGGGGCAACCCAAACTGCTCGCGCACGACCGCGACCACCGCCGCCAGATACTCCTCGGGCGGGATCTGGTCCGCCTCGCGCCGGCTCTCGGGGTCATCCCCCGGCGGGCGCACACCCACGAACGCCCCGGGCTCGTCCCCTGGGTTCCAGAGCGTCTTGCCCGTCATCCGCACGTACCCGCGCGCGAGCATGTGCCCGAGCACATCGCTGAAACGCTCACGGAATCGGTCACGCACGGACGCGAGCTCGCAGAACCCCGCGAGCCGGCGCAGCGCCAGCTCCTGCAGGATCGGCGCCTCGGCCTCGACGATCAACCCGAGCCACCGCGTCAGCAGCTCGTCGCTCTCGGGCGCATAAATATCCCTCTGACCCACGCGGTATCGCCCGCGTGACGCGGGTGTATAGGTAGTTTCTGCGGCCTTGGCCCGCTTCGCTTCCGCAACCGGCGCCGCTGCGATCAGGGGTGTCTCGGGCGCTTTGGGCTCCGGAGCAGCTTCGCTGCGCTGCGCCTCGCGGGCCGCCACCACCGCCGCATCAATCTGCGCCAGAACTCGGTCCGGGCTGATGTGCCACTGCGTCGACCAGACGCGGTGCAGATTCCAGCCGAGCCCCCTGAGCACCGAGGGCCGCGTGCGGTCGCGGTCCCGGGCCGTGCTCGCGCCGCGGTACTGCTTCCCGTCGCACTCGATCCCGAGCAGGTACTTCCCGGGGTTCTTGCCATCGCGGATCGCCAGATCGATCCGGTACCCCGCGCACCCGATGCGCTCGTCCACCTCGTACCCGCGCTGGGCGAGCCGATCGCGGAGCGCGTGCTCGAACCGGGCCTCCGTGTTCGCTTGCGTCGAGTGCCCCGTAAACGCCTCGAGCGCCTCGGGGCCGCGCTGGGCGTAGTCGAGGAACTGCTTGAAGTGCGCCACACCCGTCACGCGCGTGCGCCGAAGATCGATCATGTCGCTCGTCATTGAGCTGAAGACCACGAGCCGCCGCCTCGCCCGTGTGACCGCGACATTGAGCCGACGCTCCCCGCCTTCCTTATTGAGTGGCCCGAAGTTCATCGAAGGCTTTCCCGAGGCGTCGGGGCCGTAGCCTACCGAGAACACGATCGTGTCCCGCTCGTCGCCCTGGACGTTCTCCAGGTTCTTGACGAAAACAGGCTCCTCCGATTCGTTCGTAAAGTACCGCTCGAGCTCCGGGTTCTCGCGCCGTTTCGCGTCGAACAGATCCTGGATGAGCGTCTGCTGCGCCTGGTTGAACGTCACGACCCCGATCGAGTCGCGGTCCTCGGCGTCCATGAGCATGCGCACAACCTCGTCCACCACGCGCCCCGCTTCGATCGGGTTGGTCCGCGTGCCGCCGCGCTCGTACACCCCCTCGGGCACGTGCCGGAACGTCACGCCCATGCTGGGCGACCGCTCCTCGGGCGAGGGGAAGGTCATCAACTCGTTCTGGTAGTAGTGATAGTTCGAGAACGCGATCAGGCTCTCGTGCCGGCTCCGGTAGTGCCACCTGAGCCGGAGCGCCGGGATCCCCGACGCGTTGCACTCCTTGAGGATCGACTCCATGTCCTCAACGTCGCCCTCCTCGGGCTCGGCGTCGTCGTCGCCGTCGAGCGTGCGGAAAAAGCTCGTGGGCGGGAGCTGCTTGGAATCCCCCACCACGATCACGTCGCTCCCCCGCGCGATCGCGCCCACCGCGTCCCACACGGGGATCTGCGAGGCCTCGTCGAACACCACGATGTCGAACTTGGGCATCGACGGGTCCAGGAACTGCGCCACCGAGAGCGGGCTCATCAGGAAGCAGGGCTTGAGCCTGGGCAGCAGGTTCGGCAGCCGCTCGATGAGCTTGCGCGTGGGCATGTGCCTGCGCTTCTTCTCCAGCTCGCGCCTGAGCACGCCCACCTCCGACTGGCTCGATGCCCGCACCGAAGCCGAGGGCGCCCGCTGCGCGAGCCGGCCCGCGACCACGACCCTCGTCATCGCGATCGCGTCCTTGTCCAGCGCGCGGAACCGCTCGATCTGCGACTCGTGCAGCTGGGCGTTGAACGAGCGGATCGCGTCGACCGAGTTGGCGACCGCCGTGAACCACGCCCGCGCGAAACGCGCCTCGAACGCGGGCTGCAGTTCTGCGCGTCCGAGCGTCCCGGCTTCGTACGCCTCGACGATCCCCGCGAGCCCGGCCTGAGCCGCCGCGTCACGCGAAGCGTTGTACACGCACCAGCTGTTCAGATCCGAGATGCCCCCCGCCCACCGCGCCAGCACCTCGCCC
>JBGSIX010000190.1:0-24417 GCA_041742315.1 Phycisphaerales bacterium
GTGTGCTCTTCCGATCTTTTCGGTGCCGCCCACGAGCGTGCCGCCCTGGCCGCTGATGAGCGAGGGGATCACGGCGAGCGGGCCGCCCGAGCCGGTGAACTCGCTGAAGTCGAGGTCGCCGACGATGGAGAAGTCGATGCCGAAGGCGTTGGCCTCGTTGAGCGAGGTCTGCAGGATGGTCGACTCGACGAGCACCTGCGCGGGGCGGGTATCGATCTGAGCGATCATCGCGAGGATGGCGTCGACTTCCTCGTCGTAGTCCGTCACAACGACCGTGCTTCCGGAGGCGTAGTTGTCGGCACCGGTCGGGATATCGCCCGGGAGGCTGAACGCGCCGGCTTCGGGGCTGACGGTGATCGAGCCCTTGTCGGAGAGCATCGGCTCGACGAATGCCTGCACGTCCTTGGCCGAGACGTAGTTGAGCTTGATCAGCTCGCTGCGGCGGGTGCGGGTGGCTTCCTGGATCCTGTCGAGCTCTTCGAGCCCGTAGACGTAGATGAAGTTGCCGCGCTCGATGTAGCCGTAGCCGTTGACGTTGAGGATGGCTTCGAGCGCTTCGTAGAAGGTGACGCCGTAGAAGTTGGCGGTGACTCGGCCCGAGACGCTCTGGCCCGTCACGACGTTCTTCTGAGCCTGGACGCCCAGGAGCTGGAGCACGGTGTTGAGGTCTTCGTCGTTGACGAAGAGCTCGGTGATGAGGTTCTCGTCGACATTGACCTTGCCGCCCGGCTCGTTCAGAGAAGGCTCACCCTCGGGCTGGGCCATTGCAGGCACGGCGCTCAGAGCGGCGCCCGACACAGTGACCAGCAGAGCGGCGGCACGAATTCCCCACGCCCGGAGCCCACGACCAGCAAAGTGCGATTCCAACATCCCAAGTACCCCTCGGTCCACGGCGGCCTGCGCCGAGCCGTCATCAACGGTTCCGAGACCCGATCCCGCACATGCGGGCCGATCTCAGAGTGGTTGTTCGACCCCTTCCGAAGGGCACTTGCGTGGGGAATTGAGTTTTTTGGGAAGATAGGGGAGCTAGGACGCCTGGGCGTTTACTCCCCACCTGAATCGGGAGCCTCGTTCTCGGGCTCTGATTCGGGCGTGAGCGCGTTGGTCTTGGCCGAGTCATCGGATGCGCGATCGGCTTCGCCCTCGGGGTCGGCGTACGCCATCCGGGGCAGGTCGGTGACGAAGCGCATTTTGCCCCAGACCGCGAGCGAAATCAGACCCCCGAAGAGGCCCAGTGCGTACATCACTGTCCGGCGTTTGCTCTGTTTCATTGGTCCCCCGACCCCTTGCAAGAAGAAACTCAGTCCACGTCGCCCGCGACGGCGCCGAAGCGCTGAACGGTGACGCGTCCGGTGTACGGCTCGACGCTGAGCTGGTAGGCGGTGCCCTCGTCGCTCCCGACGACGATGTTGCCGCCGGCGCTTGGGGCGTCGCTGTCGAGGCCTGCGACTGGTCCGCCCAGTTCGTCGAAGATGAGCATGTTGTCGCCGTCAAAATCAGCGGAGATAATCTGCGCCGCCCCGCCGCTGGTGATGTCGACGTCGACGAGGAAACGCTGGTCGGGCCCGTCGACCTTGTACATGGCGTGCGTGTCGTAGTCGAGCTCGTCGCCCGAGACCTCGGCGATCCAGTAGCTGTTGGCCGCCGGGTCGAAGATGATCGCGCGGCGGGCCTGGTACGCGAGCGCATCGCTCTGGGCGTACATGATGTCCGAGGCGATCGCGCGAACGGCGGTCTGGATGCGGATGTTCTCGCTGCCGCGCACGTTGGGGATGACCAGAGCCGCGGCGATGCCCATCATGACGAGCACGATCATGAGCTCGAGGAGGGTGTACCCCCTGCGGCTCGTTGCCCCACCCGCGCCAGGCGAACGCGCGATCATCGGATCATTCCTTTCCTTCGGCCTTGGGCGCCGGGAAGTTGGTCACCTCGACGCGGAGCCGGCCCTTGAGCCGGTCGTCGATCTGGGTGAGCCTGCGGTCGATGTCCTTGAGTTCTGAGATCATCTGGCGGCGCTGGTCGATGGGGTTGGTCAGCGCGGGCACTTCGGGCTGGTAGGAGACGGGGATGACGCGGGTTGCCGGGGCGGCCTCGGTGTCGGTCCCGAAGTAGCGGTCCCCGACGTCCAGGGCCAGGAGCCCGGCGATCGCCGCGAGAAGAGCCGTCTGGACTCGTGACTTGCCGCTCGTGTTCTGGTTCGACATGGCGCCCCTCGCTTGCTTCCCTCGTGTCCTTGTCCGGACTCTTGGGTCATTTGGGTTCGGATCGATCTCGAAAGTACGGTCGGCCCTTTCGGGCCGACCGCAGTATGCGTGTCATTCAGACCGCTTGCAACTTACTCGGCGTCAACCCAGGGCTCGCCCGTGTTGTCGTCCGCCGGATCGCGGTAGTTCTCGTTGAACGACGCGGCCCAGATCTCACCGGTATCGGGGTTGTAGAACCAGCCGACGTCGAGATCAGCCATGGCTTCGTCGATGCCGTCCACACCGGTCGAGTCGGTCTCGGTGACCTGCGACGAGTTGGTGCGGGGGTTAACGGGGGCGGCCTGCAGGAGCTGATTGGTGATCATGGGCTCCCAGGTCACGGTGCCGTCGGCGTTCCCCTCGACCAGCGCGGGGAAGTCGTTGGTGTCCGACTGAGCCCGAAAGAGCTGGATCTGGGTGCGGAGCGTCCGGAGCTGGGTCTCGACGTTGCCGACCTGGGCCTCGTCAGACGCGTTCACGAACTGGGGGATGACCACCGCGGCAAGAATGCCCAGGATCACGACAACGATCAGAATTTCAACCAGCGTAAATGCACGGTTCAGCTTGGCTCTCATGAGCACGTTCCTCCTTAAAGCACCGGTGCGAGTAACCCCAATGCCACCCGTCGAGTGTTGTGCGCCCGTCGAACACTCGACGAAGCCGACCTCTCCCCGCTCGCCCGGGATCTCTTTCAAGGTCACTCCCAAGATCGGATACGTCCACGCCCGGCTTTGGGCTTGTGCCACGCTGTTTTCGCTGTAAACGTCCGGCTGTGCGATCTGCGCACATCAAAACGGGCTGGGTCGCCCTTCCGGACGACCCAGTCTCTCACATGCGCTGTGTTATTGGCTGAGATGCCGCGTCCGAGAACGCGGGCGGTGCTTACTGACCCGCCAGAATCAGGCGAACCAGATCGTTCTGCGAGACGCCGAGCGCGCCGATGACGGTCGCCGCCGCGGTGGCTTCCTGGTCATCGCCCGTCGCCGAGAGCTCGACGATCTGCTGGGTGAGCGGGGCGCTGATCTGATTCCCATAGCGACGCGCCGAACCGGCGAGCTTGTAGAGCAGCTCGATCCGCTCCGAGCCGCTCGCGGCGAGCGAAGCCTCGGCCAGCGTACTCTGGGCCGTGGGCCTGGTGATGCGGCTGAGCACCTCGGCGACCTCGATCCGCACCGGGCCCGTGGTCTCGTTCATCGCGGCGATCAGGCTGACTGTCGCGTCGCCCACGTCAAGGACGTCGTTCTCGGCGACCGCCAGATCACGCAGGGCCGCCAGCGAACGCATCGCAAAGGACGTCGCCTCGTCGGCCTCGATCACGCCGCCGGCGGCGACATCAACCAGATCCGTGACCGCGGCGGTCAGGGCGGCCTCGTCGATCCCGAAGGAGCGGACCATGACCGACTGATCGGCGCCGTGCACGCGACGCAGGCGGGGCAGCTCATCGGTTGCGACCATCGAGAGGACCGGAGCCGCCGAGAGCTTGGCGTTCGAGCGGACGGCGGCGATCAGGGGCTCGGTCTGCTCACGCCCGGCCTGGGTGACGATCAGATCGACACCGGGGACCTCGGCGATCGCCTGGGCCAGTTCGGTCACGCTGCTGCCAAAGGGCAGGACCTCGTAGCCCATGCCCTCGAGCACCCGGCGGGTCGAGCGGTACTGCTCGTCGGCCTCGGCGATCACGAGGGCGTAGCTCGTGCCCGCGAAGCGGATCGAGCTGGACAGGATCGGGACCACGCGTTCGGCGCCCTGGAAGTTCGAGCGGGGCTGCGAGGAAGCGATCTCCAGCGCGGCGTCGTACTGCACCCGGCGGCTCGGGTAGTTCAGAGCAGCGACCAGCGGGCTCTGGCCCGACTGGCGGTCCCAGATCAGACCCGGGCCCGCGGTCCGCTCGATCGCCTCGACGGCGCGGCGGGCCAGGCGGGTGTCCTGATCGCCAAGGGCGCGACCCAGGACGATCTCGCTCACGACCGGGCCGGAAGCCACGGCGTAATACATCGCCTCACGCATCGAGGGCGGGTAGGCGGGGTTGTCGTAGCCGGCGGGCTCGTCGAGCTCACGCGAGAAGTTCGAGGCGACCCAGAGGCCAAGAGCCGAGGGACCCTGCGAGCCGAGCTCCATCGCACGCTCGGCCAGTCGCATCGCCATGGCTTCGTGATAAACGGGGGAAATGATCGCGGTCGGGATCAGTCCGACCGCGGGGTCGTAGTTCCAGAGGAGCTGGAAGTCCTCGCCCGGGAAGCTGGTGAGCTCTTCGCGTTCGTCGTAGTAGCCCTCGCCGAGCTGGCGGAAGAGCTCGGCTGTGTTTGTGCCTCGCACGCCCAGGTTGTCCAGCGCCCGGGCGCAGGCGCTGCGGACAGGGTCGCTCAGGGATTTGTCGTTGAGTTCGGAGATATACGGGGCCGCCGCGGCGTAGCCGAGCTTGCCCAGCACGTTGACGATCTGCTCCTGCCCGGCGGGGTCGATGTCCATGAGCGAGACGGCCAGCGGGATGACCGGCGCCCGGCCCGACTCGTTGAGGAGGCGCTGCACCTGGGTGCGAAGCTGGACGTCGGCGCGCTGGAGCATCGCGTCGATGAGCTGGGGCATCGCGTACTCGCCCGCGGCCTTAAGCCGTTCGCGGGCGTAGAGGCGTTCGCGGAGGCCGCCGGTGAGGCCCTTGATATTGCGTTCGATCTCGTTGGGATCGCGGGCGCGCTGGAGGCGGCCGTCGCCCAGCATGGTGACGATTTTGGCGGCCAGCGGCTCGATCTCCGAGCGGCGCAGGGCCTTGTTGAGGGCTTCGTCGAGCTCGTCCTGGATGCCCGACTCTTCGACGAGTTCGAGCATCTCGCGCGGGGTCAGGCCCTGGGCAAGGATCTCGAGCGCGGTGCCCGCGGCCGCGTCGGCCTGGTGCACGTTCACATAGAAGATGAAGTCGCGCAGCTGGGACTTCAGATCGGGCTCGGCGTTCTGCGCCGAAGCCAAACCCGACAGACTCAGCGTCAAGCTCATGCCTGCTGCGCGAAGCAGCCGCACCGATCGATTCCAATCCATCCGCACGCCGTAACTCCAGGTGGCTGGGATTGGAAGAGATGACTCGGGCACGCCCGCGGGCCGCCATGCCCATGCATCTTCCAATCTGTGCCTCGGTGCCAACCTCTCGCCCGCTGCAGGTGGCTCCGTGCCCCCCTTGCGGTCGCCGCCACGCCCCGCGTGCGACGGATCAGCCTAGGCAAGGTACCCGCCCCGGTACCGATCCGTCAATCGGGGGGTTCCATGTTCGTGGGTGCCGCCTGAGCCCTTCCAAGGTCCGAATAGCCCCAATCCGGACTCGGACCTCTCGGCGAGGTCAAGCCGACCCCCGCTTGGACCGATGCCATGCCGGGTACGAGGTCTGTCCCGGTCGTATGGGCCGGGCCTTGTGGCGCGATGGCTCGGGCTGAGACCCGCTGGCTGAGGTGAGATCCATGCCGATCGATAAGGATGTGCTGACGACGGGAGAGGTCGCCAAGATCTGCAATGTGGCTCCGCGGACCGTTTCCAAATGGTTCGACTCCGGGTCACTCAAGGGATACCGCATCCCCGGGTCCAAGGACCGCCGGATCCCCGTGCCAGAGCTCATCAAGTTCATGAAGGCCCACGGCATCCCACTCGACGGGATCACCGGCGGCCGGACGCGCGTGCTCATCGTCGACGACGACGTCGACGTCACCAACACGCTCAAGGACGTGCTCCTGGAGCGCACCAACTACGAGGTCCGCACCGCCAGCTCCGGGTTCGAGGCCGGCATGGAGTGCGAGCGCTTCCGCCCCCACGTCCTGCTCCTGGACATGCACCTGGGCGACAACAACGACGCGGACCGCGTCTCCAACCTCGTGCACACCTCCGACAACCTGCAGATGACCAAGATCGTCCCGATGAGCGGCAAGCTCACCGACGGGCAGGCATCGGCTCTGTCGAGCAAGGGCTTCGAGGGTTTCCTCCGCAAGCCCTTCCAGGTGCGCCAGGTTGTCGAGTCGATCGAAGCCGCGACGGCGATGGTGTACTAAGCGAATCACAACCGGGCGCCGGTCCGCGGCGTCCGCAACAGACTCAGTGGTCGGGTGCCGCGGGCTGCCAAGCAGCCCGCGGTTCTTTTTCGATCACAGCTTCCCAAGAAGCCAGAACACGATCACGAAGACGACAATGGTCCCAAGGCACCCGCCGCCCCACTTCCAGGCGGCAAGGCCCGCGATCAATCCCCGAAGCCCCTTGTCCATCACACGCTCCCTTCGCTGGATCCGATCGATGGTACGCGGGGCAGGTCTGTTTGCTGCATGAATTCCGGTTCATCTGAACTTTGCAATCAGCCCAGCCTCACGAGCTTCTTGCGCGTCGGGGCGTCCAAGATGGACTGCGCATCGCCCAGCCAGCGCCGAGCGTCGGTGTAGTAGCCCGCCGTCGGCTTGAGCTCGGCGAGTTGTTCGGAGAAGTAGCGGTTGAACCGCGCCATCGCCAGCTCGCGTGTGAGCTTGGCGAAGATCGAGGCGCACGCAACTGGCAAATGCGCCGCTTCGGAGTCGATCTCGAACATCAGGCGCGCATCGCCCGCCCAGCCCTCGAGTTTGTAGATGCTCCGCTCGGGCGTTTCCATCAGGCACTTGGCCCGTGTGCCGGGCAGCTCCCGCTCGATCAGGTCCGTGTACCGCATCCGGGCACCCAGGCGATCGCACACGATGCGGATGTCGTCGCCCGAGTCCTTGAAACGCCGCTCGATCGTGCGCAGGTGCGTGCCGATCGCCGATACCGTCACCTCGGACTTGGTCCCCACGGCCCGGACGATCTGGTTGAAGCGCTGCTCCCCCACCGCGATGCAGGCCAGCTCCTGGGCGTCCACACCCGCGCCCTGCATCGCGCTGCCCAGCACGTTGGTCGCGATGGCAATCTCGCCGGCGCTCGAACCCAGCGGCAGCTCGATCGCCTGTCCCGCGTACCAGCTCTCCTTGGGGAACGAAGCGCCCAGGGCCGCCAAAAGGTGCCCGTCGTCTGGCGCACTGACGCCCGCAGAACCCAGGAGCGTCAGCGCTGCCCGCTCGAGGTGCGTCAGCGGGTGGCGGGTTTTGGACTGGTTGGAGAGCTTGAGCTGCTTGGAGTCGGCGATGACGACCCTCCCGCGTTTGTCCGCGCGGTGTTCTTTCAGGCTTCGGCAGACGCCGGCGCTGAGCAGCTCCCAGAGGTCGGGCGTGTGGGCCTGTCCCTCCCAGTGCTCGACGCGGAAGCAGGCCAGGCCCACGCAGAGTGGGCCGAGCATCGGGCCATAGCCCGCTTCGTCGATGCCGCAGGAGATGAGGGCCATGGCCTGCGAGCCTACCCGGTCCGGCCCAAAACGACCCGCGGCTGGCCCAGAGGCCAGCCGCGAAGTCTGTCAGTTGAATGCGGATGAGAGGACTTGAACCTCCACGGGGTTTTACCCCCACTAGGACCTGAACCTAGCGCGTCTGCCAATTCCGCCACATCCGCAAGGCGGGGCGATCCTAGGACCGCCTCAGCCCGGCTTCCATTTCATGTGCCGCCCATTCGGCAGACGAATCGACAAGCGATCAGGCCTCGGCCAGCTCCTCGTCGGCTTCGGCGCCCTCGGCGTCCTCGGCCTCCAGCTGCGCCAGGCGCTCGAGCACCTTCTTGGGCAGCTTCGCCTCAAGCACCGCCGTGCGGATCTCCTCGAACAGGTCGTCGTTCTCGGCGAGGAACCGCTTGGAGGCCTCCCGGCCCTGGCCCAGGCGCACGTCCTTGTAGCTGAACCACGCGCCGGCCTTGTCGGCGATGCCCGTCTCGACCGCCAGGTCGAGCAGGTCGCCCGAGGAACTGATGCCCTCGTCGTACATGATGTCGAACTCGGCGTCGCGGAAGGGCGGGGCGACCTTGTTCTTGACAACGCGGGCGCGGGTTCGGCTGCCCACGGTCTGGTCGCCGTCCTTGATCGCGCCGGTCCGCCGGACATCGATGCGGACGGACGAGAAAAACTTGAGCGCCCGCCCGCCCGGGGTCGTCTCGGGCGAGCCGAACATGACGCCGATCTTCTCGCGGATCTGGTTGATGAAGATGACCGTCACCTGGCTGCGGGCGATGACGCCCGTGAGCTTGCGCATGGCCTGCGACATGAGGCGGGCCTGCATGCCCACGGCCGCGTCGCCCATCTCGCCCTCGATCTCGGCCCGTGGGATCAGAGCCGCGACGGAGTCGACGACGATCAGGTCCACCGCGTTGGAGCGGACGAGGAGCTCGACGATCTCGAGCGCCTGCTCGCCCGAGTCGGGCTGGCTGACGAGGAGGTGGTCGATGTCCACGCCGATCTTCTTGGCCCACGACGGGTCGAGGGCGTGCTCGGCGTCGACGAAGGCGGCGACCCCGCCTTTCTTCTGGGCCTGGGCGGCGATGCTGAGACAGACGGTGGTCTTGCCCGAGGATTCCGGCCCAAAGACCTCGACGATCCGCCCCTTGGGGATACCCTTGCCACCCAGGGCGAGGTCGAGGCTGATCGAGCCGGTGCTGATGCCGGGGATGGAGAGGTAGGCTTCTTCGTCGAGGCGCATGATCGCGCCCTGGCCGAAGGCTTTTTCGATCTGAGAGATGGTCCTTTTGAGGACTTCCTGGCGGGCGTTGTCGGTTTCGGTTTTGGCCTGAAGGGTTTTGCCGGGTCCGGAGTTGCGCTTGGCCATATCGGTGGCCTCCTTTGTGCTGCGTCAGTGGTCGGCGGATGGCGGCCCCCGTCAAGCGACGGGCGGTCGGTCCACCGGCTGGCGCCGGTCCCGATGCGGGTCCGGGGGTTCCGCGTTTGAAACCCTCTCGGGCCGGGGGCGGCATCGGTCGCGTGCCCGGCGGGCGAACAGTACCACCGCTGGGATCGGTCTGTCAATGTTTGGGCCAAACAAAGTCAAGATATCCACAATGGGGGTTGGGAGGCGGGAATCGGAACTCGGCAATCGGGAAGACCAGGCCAGTGGCGGAGGCTTCCAGCCTCCGCGTCACACTATGTGGAAACACGCCGAGCGGCGTTGCCGTATCGTGCGAGGGCGGAGCCAAATCGGAGTATTCGCCATGCGAAGAGCGGGGTTTACGATTCTTGAGCTGATCGTAATCGTCATCGCAATAGTCTTGATCATTTTGATACTGCTTCCGGCGCGTGGCGGGCGCGGCAACCCACGCCCACTCAAAGACGCCACACAACTCCGCGCGATTCACCAAGCATTCGTGATCTGGGCGGACAACAACGACGGCAAGTACCCGCTCCCATCAAAGATCGACGTGGACAACTTCACCGTGCCCGAGCTTGGACGGACCAAGGACACGACCGCAAACATTATGTCCGTGCTTATCATCGAAGGTTTTCTCACCCCCGAGTTGTTTGTCAGTCCTTTAGAGAATAATAGTAATGTGCAGGTCTACGAGAATTATGAGATCGAGGACATCGGAGGTGCCGTTGATCCGGCAAGAGCTCTGTGGGATCCGAAATTTTGTGCAGATTTCACTTCGGAACCCGGCGGACACATCAGTTACGCACACCTGATCCCGCAGGGCAAGCGGCTCGAAATGTGGAGCACCACGTACATGGCCGAGGAAGCGATCCTCTCCAACCGAGGCCCCAAGATCCTGTCCGTCGAGCAAGCGGGCGACAATGTCGTCACGCGGTTCGCGGATCCGAAGTCGCGGACCACAAAGTTCTTCTCTGGCACAACTGCTAACTGGTGGTCGGGCAACGTCGCCTACAACGACAACCACGTCGATTTCAACATGAACGTGTACGCCGACACCAAGCCCGTCGGTACGCCCGAACTCAACCCGCGTCTCAAGCTCCCCCAGGACGACGGCTCCACGCTCGACATCCACGACGTGATGTTCGCCGACGAGCAAGCCCCCGAGGGCAAGGACAGTTGGCGCGAGGCGTACGACGCCAACCAGTTCCTCGGCATCTTCACCACCGCCGGCGAGAACCGCGAGGACTTCACCGCGATCTGGGACTGAGAGGCTGGGCACCGACCTCCCGCGTGCTTACGCCCGCGGCTCCTTGCGGTATACAACGCCCTAAGCTTGCCTCATGCCCGAAACCAGCAAGCTCCAGAGCGTCACTAACGAGTTCCTCGCCCAGGAAGCCGTCATCCGTGAGGGCGGCGGCAAGGGGGCCATCGAGCGCCAGCACGCCAAGAACCGCCTGACCGCCCGCGAGCGAATCGATCGCCTGATCGACCCCGGCTCGTTCTTTCAGGAGCTCGGGCTCTGGGCCGCCTTTGAGATGTACAAGGAACACGGCGGCGCCCCGGCGGCGGGCGTCGTGACGGGCATCGGGCGGGTGCAGGGGCGCCTGCACATGGTGATCGCCAACGACGCGACGGTGAAGGCCGGGGCGTTCTTCCCGATGACGTGCAAGAAGATCATCCGCGCCCAGCACATCGCGCGGATGGCTCGCCTGCCGCTGATCTATCTCGTCGATTCGGCGGGCGTGTACCTGCCGCTGCAGGAGGACGTCTTCCCCGACACGGACGACTTCGGGCGGATCTTCTATCTCAACAGCCGACTCTCGGCCGAGGGCATCCCGCAGATCTCGGCGATCATGGGCTTCTGCGTCGCCGGCGGCGGGTACCTGCCCGTGCTCTGCGACACACTCCTCATGACCGAGGGCTCAGGGCTCTATCTGGCGGGACAGGCGCTCGTCAAGGCCGCGATCGGGCAGGAAGTGACGGATGAAGAACTCGGCGGCGCGTCCATGCACGCCAGCATCTCGGGCACGATCGACTTCAAGGAGCCCGACGACGAGGCGTGCCTGCGGCGCGTGCGCGAATTGGTTGGGAAGTATCCATCTTCTCCTTCTCCCCGCTGGGGAGAAGGTGGCTGCGCAGCAGACGGAAGAGGGGCAAACGGCGTCAGTCACACGAAGAGCGAAGACCCCTCTCCCCGGCCCTCTCCCCGTGGGGGAGAGGGAGGAAAGACCCCCCCCTACCGAACGCCCGACGACATCTACGCCCTCTTCACCGACAAGCCGGGCGAGCAGTACGACGTCCGCGACATCCTCGCTTGCATCGTCGATTCGCGCACCGCGCCCAACGCCGAAGGTCACGAATCGCTCCAGCCCGACCTCGACGAATACAAAGCCGACTACGGCCAATCGCTCTGCTGCGCGTACGCCAAAATCGGCGGACACCCGGTGGGCATCGTCGCCAACCAGGGCAAGCTGACCGATCGCTCGCTGCCGGGAGGCAAGGCGGGCCCGAGCAAGTCGACGAACATGCCACGGGTGATCTACGACGACTCGGCGGACAAGGCCGCGCGGTTCATCATGGACTGCAACCAGCGCAAGATCCCGCTCGTCTTCATGCACGACACGACCGGCTTCATGGTCGGGCGCGACAGCGAGCAGGGCGGCATCATCCGCTCGGGCGCCAAGCTCGTCAACGCGATGAGCAACTCCGTGGTGCCCAAGATCGTCGTCATCACCGGCGCCAGCTACGGCGCGGGCAACTACGCCATGTGCGGGCGCGCGTTCGAACCCCTCATCAGCCTCGCCTGGCCCGGCTCACGCTGCGCCGTCATGGGCGC
Source organism: Phycisphaerales bacterium (assembly GCA_041742315.1). GTDB lineage: Bacteria > Planctomycetota > Phycisphaerae > Phycisphaerales > UBA1924. Next base: position 11,793 of record JBGSIX010000190.1, read on the forward strand.
GGCCCAGGCCTCGGGCGTCTTAGCGATGATCGAGGAGCGCAGCCGCCAGCGCAAGGGCGAGGAGATCGACGCCGAGACACGCGACGCGATCCTCGATGCCGTCCGCGCCGGCTACAACGAGCAGCAGGACATCCGCCACGGCGCCGCCCGCGGCTGGGTGGACCGGATCATCGAGCCCCACAAGACCCGCGAAGAACTGATCGCCGCGATCCAGGCGGCTAGGCAAGGGTGGGACAATACGGTGGAGTTCAGGACGGGAGTTTTGCAGACGTGAGGTTCTGCTAAGATCTGATCGTGGCGAAGAAAAAAGCCAGCTCGAAGAAGGCCGCTTCCAAACCACCATCCGCCATCAATGCGCAGATCAAGTGCCCCCCCCCGCCGCGCCGGGAGATTGGGATTTCGATCACGAGAATCATCCCGCGTACGCCGACCCTCAAAAACATTGGCACCGAATTGAAACAGGCCAACAATACACAATCGTTGCCGATCATGTAGTAAACAAACGAGAACTCAAAATCGGCAATGACATCGTTGTCGATGACACAGGAATAGTAATTGGAGTTGCCATTGACAATTTGACGGCACTCATCCAAGCTGTCCAAAAACACAAAGACGCGATTACGACAAACATTAATCCAACACACCTTGCACTCGAACATTGCGTAATTTCAACCCGCAAAAAAGGAGCCATACCCAAAGCTGGGATGGCTTTTGATATCCAGCTATCGTGCAACTGCTACTTTGTGGACGAAGTGTCTTTTCGCGAGTTTCGATTCTCACATAGAGCTGACTTTGCCGAGTCCACATTCTGTAATAATTTAATATGCAATAATGCACGCTTCGAGGGTATAGCAAGCTTTTGGAGATGCACATTCTATGGCAAAGCCGGATTTCGCAGCACACACTTTACTGACATGTCCTTATTCACCGGCACTCGATTTCTATCCGATGCCAGTTTTACGGGCGCACACTTTTACAAGTATGCCGACTTTTTAACAGCCTATTTCCAGTCCGATTCGTATTTTTCAGAAGCTGTTATTCATGACCGAATATCGTTTCTTCATGCACAGTTCAAGGGAGATTTAAGCTTTGACAAAGCGCTCCTTTCGTACGACACCAATTTTGACAACGCAAGTTTTTTCGCCTTGTTTTCACTTTCGGCTACAACTATTGACCACAGGATCACATTCGTCAATTCGTATTTTGAACGAAATTCGCGAATAAAACTTCCGAACGCTTTGCTACGAGGTGGAGCGACATTAGAGCTCCGGGGCAACTTGATTTACCCCAATGCAGCAGAACGGAAACACAAACGGTCCAGTATGAGGATCGGGGATTCTCGCTCCCGATCCTGGCGACGCAGGCTGATCGCCGCCCTGCACCCCACCCGCCTCTGGCTCGGGCTCGTACGGCCTGCACCTGTGATGCTCGGTGACGACTCGAACGACCCCGCCGAGCTCGCCCGCGCGGCGCACGACTACGAGCTGCTCGCGGCGAACTACAAGAACCAGCCCGCGACCGACCGCGAGGAGGACTGGTGCCGATGGAGGGCTCACGAGAACTGGCGGCTTGAGAAGCTCTACACCCTCCGCAACGACACCAAGGCGTTCCTCAATTCCGACTACACGCCGAGCGAACGCCTGAGGGGCTACTCGCTCCAAACGCGGTGGTGCCTCGAATACCTCGAACTCATGTGGCAGATCGTGTGGGGGTACGCGGTGCTGATCCCGCGCTGGATCAAGCAGATCGGCTGGGACTGGCTCATCCGCCGGACCGCGATCGGCTACCTGCTCCAGACGCACCGCATCATCGTCGCGGGCATCGCGCTCATGGTCGGGTTCGCGCTCATCTATCAGGTCTTCATCGGGCCGAGCGACATCGGGCACGGGCATTTCGCGCCGGATCTCGTCAACGGCGAGTACCGCCACGTCCAAGCATACGAGTACTGGAAGAGCGACGGGCTCAACCCGCTCTACCTCTCGCTCATGACTTTCGTGACGCTCGGCTACGGTGACTTCCAACCCGCGGCCGGATGGCTCAAGCTCGTGACGGGCCTCGAAGGCCTGCTCGGCGTGACGCTCTTAGCACTGTTCACCGTCGCCTGGGGCCGCAAGATGATCCGTTGAGCCAATCGGCCCCTAGGATCGGCTCCACGAAGGAGCCCCACCATGCGACGCCTCGCCTCGATCGGACTCGTACTCGCCGCCACGCTCTCGATACCCGGGTGCATCATCTGGGACGCCTACGACCAGCTCGAACTGGCGAACCAGCAGCTCGGCGAGATCAACGCGAACCTCGCCGAGATCGACGGCAACCTTGAGCAGATCGACACCAAGCTCGCCACGATCGACGCGAATCTGGACACGGTCGATGCATCGCTCGCCGAGATCAAACCGATGCTCGCCACAATCGACGAGCACCTGGCCTCGCTCCGCAAGACGATCAACAACATCGACTCGACGATCCCGTTCCTGGGGCTCTCGGGCGACGATGATGAGGAGCAGGACGCGCTGGAGGCGGGCGAGATGGGCACCGAGGGCGATACGCCGCCCGCGCGGACCGAGCCGGTCCAGGACCAAGAGCCGACACCGCCCGGGGAGTGATGTCAACTCTCCCCATGAAGCTCGCACCCGTTCCGGCGTCGTGTCCTGCCCGCGTACGTCGGCCCGATCGGGGTCTACGAACTCCGGATCGATCCGAACGAGTCGAATAACCTCGCCGAGGGCTTGTACGTCACACCAGGATGCCCAGCGAGAACTCCATGCGGCAAGTCTACCGGAAGAACACCGACCATTGAGTGCTCGCCTCATCGGCGCGCCGATACTTCGGACATGTACACCACCGATCAATCCGTCCACGCGCTCGGGCCCGTCCGCGTCGCGTTCGCCACACTGGGTGGGGCCTGGCTCGCCTGCGTCGCGGGCTATGTCGACGGGGTCTTCTTCCGGCTCACGGGCGTGGCGGTCACGCATGTCACGGGCAACGCGGCCCTCTTCAGCGCCGACGCCGCCACGTCCAACTTCGACAACGCCGCCCGGCTCGGCCTGATCGTCGGGAGCTTCGTTCTCGGAGCCATCCTCTCGGGCGTGGTGGTCGGCTCGCCCAGTCTGCGTTCGGGTCGGCGTTACGGCGTCGTGCTCGTCATCGAGGGACTCCTGCTCGCCGGTGCCGCGCTCGCGTACCAGAGCGCCCCAACCGCCTCGGCCTGTCTCGCGGCGTGCGCCGCCGGTCTCCAGAACGCCATGGCCTCGACCTACATGGGCCTGATCATCCGCACCACCCACCTGACCGGCATCGCCACCGACATCGGGTTCCTCGTCGGCTGCCTGCTGCGTGGCAGACGCTTCGAGGCGTGGAGGCTCGGCCTGCTCCTGCTCCTGGCGGCAGGGTTCGTCGCGGGCGCGGTCCTCGGCGCGCTCGCCGCGGGAGAGATCGGAGCCAGATCGCTTTGGATCGTCAGCGCCAACGTGCTCGCCGTGGGAGGCGTGTACTGGGTGTGGCGTGTGCGGAGACCCGCCAAGATGTGAGCCCAGGCCTCAGCAGCCCCGAGTAGGAACAGACTGCATCGGCAGAGAACTCGAGCAGATCTCAATCCTCCCCACTCTCCCGCTGAGCCAGCCTTGCGACCTGCAGTTCGAGCCGCTTGATCTCGCGGACGAGCGAGTTTTTCTGGAGCTCGAGCCAGTACCAGAACTTGAGCCCGGACAGGAACAAGAGGGAGGTCAAGAACACCGCCGTCCATCGGGCCAATTCGCGCGGCTCGGACGCTTGATAGAGCCCGATCCCGCTGTAAATGCACAGAGCGGTCATCACGAGCGCCCCCGGGATGGCCCAGAGAATGATCAGCGAGGAACGAGTCTTGAAGCTTTCGATCACCTGCATGGGCAGCGACGGCTCGCCCAATCGATCGAACCACTCACGGTCCTCTTTGTTCATGGCCTCTCGGATGACCTTGTCGATGTCTTTCATGGTTCGTTCCTTTCAATCAATGCCCTGAGTTGGTTTCTGGCGTGATACAACCTGCTTTTGACCGTGCCCTGCGGCACCGCAAATACCTCGGCCAGCTCCGCAACCGTCAACCCGTCGACGTAATGCAGAGCCAGCATCGCCCGCTTCTCGGTATCCATCGCTCGGAGCGCCCCGCGCACCGCATCGCTCACCGGGGCCTCTGTTTCGCTCGATTCGCTCGCGGCATGCTCGCGGTGCGACCGGCGCAAACGGACACTCTGCCGCACGGCATCGGCGCATTTATTGGACACGACGCGAAAGGCCCACGCCCGGAAACGCGCCGGGTCGTCGAGCCTGCGGAGCGAGCGGGCGATCGAGAGCCACGCCTCCTGCACCGCGTCCAAGGCCGATGCCTCGTCGGGCATCAGCCGCTGCGCGTGCCCAACGAGCCTCGGATGCCACACCCTGACCAGCCCCGCCAGCGCCCGCTCATCCCCCGCCTGAGCCCGGATCACGAGCAATTCCAGGGCGATCTGCGTGGGCTCTCGTCGCAACACGATCTCCTCCAGCCTGGGTCGCTCGCCGGAGCGATCCGGTTCAATCCGCAAGGGTACTTTCTCGCCCGGCCCCTGCACCTGGTCCCAATATCACCGCTGCCCTGTCAAACCAGAGAGCCTGCAACGCCCGTTCGGGCCGGGTTTCAGAGCTTTCCCCGAGGCGGCTTGTTGCCACCATTCTTCATGGCATGGTGCTCTCTCAGAGGAATTGGGAGACGAGCCATGCCTGCGATCCAAGCCGTACACCTCCGCGACGACAGCATCGAGATCGTCGACCGCGTCCGATACCACAAGGCCACGCGGAGGCCCGTGCTCGCGCTGACCAGGATCGGCGCCACCTCGCGCGAGAACGCCCACTACTCCTCCGAGGCCGGGCTCATTCCCTCGCCCTACTCCTGGTGGCTTGAGCGCCGGGGCGTCATCAAGCGTTCCAAGAGCGGCAAGTACTGGCTCGACGAGAAACGCCACGACGAGCTCGCCGCGGGCATGCACATCCGTTTGGCGATCTACCTCGCCGTCGCGGGCCTTTTCAGCGGCGCGAGCATGGCCATGGCCTCCGCCGGGCTCTGAATCCTCCTTCTCCCTTCAGGGGAGAAGGTGTCGAGCGCAGCCAGACGGATGAGGGTCCTCGCCGTTTGCATTGAATCGGATCGGACTTTCCCGCGCGGTCGTAGGAGTTGCCGCCGACATTCTCCTCCCCCGTCGCCGACGGGGGAGGTGTCTGCGAAGCAGACGGAGGGGGCATGAGAATCGCAAAGCCACAGTGATGGCAATCGAGCCAGACCCCCTCAGTCGCTGCGTGACAGCTCCCCCGCCGGCGGCGGGGGAGCGAGCAGGTCTCTTTGCCATACCATCTGCCGATGGCAGAGCGAGTCCGCATCACCGACGTCTCCCCCCGTGACGGCCTCCAGAACGAGCCGCTCCGCGCCGATGGCTCGCCCATCCCCACCGCCGACAAAGCCCGCCTCATCCACACCCTCAGCCTGACGGGCCTGGACGAGATCGAGGTCACCAGTTTCGTCAGCCCGAAGTGGATTCCCCAACTGGGCGACGCCGCCGAGCTCTGCACACTCATCACGCGCGACAAGCCCCTTGGCCTCTCCATGAGCGCCCTCGTCCCCAACGAGCGGGGCATGCAGGCGCTCCTGGACGCCAACGCGTCGGTCGGCATGAAGCTCATCGACAAGGCCAGCGTCTTCACCGCCGCCAGCGAGACGTTCAGCCTGAGGAACACCAACGCCACGATCGACGAGACGATCGATCGCTTCCGCCCCATCGTTCCGATGGCGCGGGACCACGGCCTCGCGCTCCGGGGCTATGTCTCCTGCGTGATCGCCTGCCCATTCGAGGGCGTCGTGACGCCCGAAGCCGTGCTGACTGTGTGCCACAAGCTGCTTGAGCTGGGTGTCGACGAGATCGACCTGGGTGACACGATCGGCGCGGGCTGCACCGAGACGATGGCCGCCCTGCTCGCGTGTATCACGAGCGAGATCGACCCGGCCAAAATCGTACTGCACCTGCACGACACCTTCGGCCGCGCCGCCGAGTGCGTCCGGGCGGCGCTCATGCTCGGCGTCCGCTCCTTTGACGGCTCCGCCGCGGGGCTCGGGGGCTGCCCCTACGCCTCGACCGAGTCGAGCCGGGCCCCGGGCAACATCGCCACCGACCTGCTCGTGCGCACCGTCGAGAGCGAGGGCTACGAAACGGGCGTCGATCTCGACAAGCTCGCCGAGGCATCACGTGTGGCGCAGGAGATCACCGCCGGAGTTGCGAAGTGATCCGGGTCGAAACGATCCATCGCGAAGATCGATCCATCGCGCTCGTGCTGCTCGATCGACCGGACAAACGCAACGCACTCACGCCCGAGATGCTCGAAGCGCTCTGTGAAGCTCTTGAGCACGCCCCGAATTCGCACGACGCTATGGTGCTCGCAGGCGAGGGCAAGCTCTTCTGCTCGGGTTTCGACCTCTCGCTCTGCAAGGCCGACCCCTCGGGGGGTGCGATGCGTTCGCTCCTGACCGGACTCAGCAGAGCCTGCACGATCATGCGCCGCACGGAGAAGCCCGTCGTCATCGCCGCCCACGGCGGCGCAATCGCCGGCGGCTGCGCCCTGCTCGGCGGAGCCGACGTCGTGGTGAGCGATGTTCACGCCAAGCTCGGCTACCCCGTCACGAAAATCGGTGTCTCACCCGCGGTCAGCGCGCCGTTTTTCTGCCTGAACGTCTCGCAGGGCGCCGCACGCGAACGCCTGCTCCTGCCCGAGCTCATCGCGGGCACACTCGCCCATGAACTCGGACTCGTCCACGAGCTTGTGGACACAAACGAAGAGGTGCGCACCCGATCGCTCGACATCGCCACAGCCCTCGCCGGCAAGCCTCCCCACGCATACGCCGCAACCAAGCGTTGGCTCAACACACTCGAAGGCTCCGACGATTCCCCGCTCATCAAGCTCGCCCTCGAAACCTCGCTCTCGCTGACGGGCGGCCCCGAAGAACAACGCCTCCTCGCCGCCCTCGGCTTGTAACAGGAACCCGCCCGTGCCCAAGCTCGCACTGCTCGACATCCAAGGCCCCGTCGCCACGCTCACGCTCAACAGGCCCGATGCGCACAACGCCCTCTCCATCGCGATGCTCGCCGACGCTCACGCCTGCATGGACGAGCTCGAAGCGATCGCAGAAAGGCCCGAGAGCCCGACCGTCCTCGTTTTCACCGGCGCGGGCCGGAGCTTCTGCGCGGGCATGGATCTCAAAGAAGTCATCATCGAAAGCGATCCCACGCTCCCGCAGCAACTCCTCGAATCGCTCGCCCGCCTGACCTTCCGCATCCGCAACTTGCCCTTCGTTGTTGTCGGTCGCGTCAACGGCGCCGCCATCGGCGGGGGCTGCGGCCTCGTCACCGTCTGCGACCTCGCCATCACCCACGAAGACGCCAAGCTCGGCTTCCCGGAAGTCGACCTCGGTCTCTGCCCCGCGGTCGTCGCGCCCTGGCTTGTCCGCAAAGTCGGTCCCGGTCGCGCCCGCAAGGTTCTGCTCTCGGGCGGTCTTCTCTCGGGCGCGCAGGCGCTCGAACTGGGCATCGTCACCGCGACCGTCGAGACCCGCGACCAACTCGACGAAGCCGTCGAAAGGCTCGTCGAAGCCGAAGCCGCGGGCGGGCGAGCCGCACTCCGCGCGACGAAAGAGCTCCTCAACACGCTCGACGGCTCCGACGACCTCGACATCCTCCTCCAAGGCGCCAAGCTCTCCGCCGCCGTCCTCGCCACCGAGGACGCCCAGAATCGCCTGAAAGCACGCCGGAAATGAACCCGCATGAAGCCGATCGTGCCGAGCGATTCCTCGATCTCTCCGCGAGATCGGCCTGGCGCGCCGGCGGCCGGGTCGAGCCCAACCCGCTCGTGGGCTGCGTGATCGCGCGCGATGACGAGATCCTGGGCATCGGGCATCACAAGCAGTTTGGAGGCCTCCACGCCGAGCGCGAAGCCCTCGCCAACGCCAAGCTCCGAGGCCACGATGTGAAGGGCGCCACCGCGTACGTCACGCTCGAGCCCTGCTGCCACCACGGCAAGCAACCCCCCTGCACCGACGCGCTCATCGAGGCCGGCATCGCGCGCGTCCTCTTCGCCCGCCACGACCCGCACAGCATCTCCGCCGGCGGGCAGCAGATCCTGCAGAACGCGGGCATCGAATGCGAGCTCTGCGAAATCTCTCGCGCGGCGATCCACGTCTCCGACCCGTTCTGCAAACGCATCCAGACCGGAATGCCGTGGGTCATCGCCAAGTGGGCCCAGACCGTCGACGGCAGGGTCGCCACGCGCACCGGCCAGAGCCAGTGGATCAGCTCGAGCCGATCACGCCGGCGCGTGCACCGCCTCCGCGAACGCATGGACGCGATCATCACGGGCCTGGGCACCGCGGCCTTCGACGACCCGCTCCTGACCGCGCGCGTCGGACGCCCGCCCCGCCGCAACCCGAAGCGTGTCATCATCGACACCGACCTGGATCTCCCGATCGATTCGCAGCTCGTCAAGACCGCGCGCCAGGTGCCCGTGATCGCTTGCTGCGCCGCTGAGATGCAGTCGAGCGCGTTCATCAAGCCGAGGCGCGAGCCCCTCGAAGCCGCGGGCGTCGAGATCATGGGTGTTCGCTCCGACAGCCGGCGACTCGATCTCGACGTCATGCTGAGGCAGCTCGCCGATCGGCACAACGTGACCAGCGCCCTCATCGAGTGCGGCCCGGGCCTGCTCGGCTCGTTCTTCGAGTTCGATCTGGTCGACGAGGCCGTCGTCTACATCGCGCCGCTGCTCCTGGGCGACGAGCACGCGCGATCCGCCGCCTCTGGGCGCGTCGTGCCCACGCTCACCGGCGGGCGCAACTTCCGCCTCATGAGCGTCAAACGCGTCGGCGACGACGTCGAACTCATCTACCGAAGACCCGTCGAGCACGCGACGACCGCGTAGCGGAGATCGCCAGATGGCAAAGGGCCAGATGGCCAGATACGGACCTGCATTTGATCTGGCCCTCTGGCCATCTGCGATTTGGCCCTCTGCTCAAGTTCGCAAGAACTTGAGCCCTTCCTGAACCACCCCAACCGCCTCGCCCTCCTCGGTGCGGACGATCAGGTTCGTTCCAGGCTCGCGGGCGTCCCATTTGACCACGCCCAGGCACACGACCTGCCCGCCCAGCATCGGGCTGATGGTCGAGCTCGTCACCGCGCCAACCACCTGCCCGGCACTGGCGAGCTCCGAGCCCGTGACGGGCTGCGGATCATCGGGCGAGCTGCCCACGCGCAGCCCGACGAGCGTCTGCTTGGGGTGACCCAGCGACTGCATCCGCGCCACGATCTCTTGCCCGAGGTAGCACCCCTTCTTGAACGACACCCGACGATCGATCACGCCCGTCTCCGCGGGCAGGCTCGTCGGCCCGAAGTCGAGGTGGAACACCGGCTCGCCCGCCTCGATCCGCGCGATGTTGTACGCGTGCCAACCCGCGACACGCAGCCCGATCTCGGCTCCCGTTCCCTCGCCCCGATTCAGCCCCGCGTTCTCCTGGCCGATCGCCTCTTGCCCATCGGGCATGCCCAGCTCGCAGAGCCGTTCGTACACCGCGATCGCCTCATCCGTCGCCATCAAGAGCCCAAAGCTCGGCACACTCAGCACGTCGCTCCGATCGATCACCACACGCTTGCCCGCGATCACAGCCTCGCACACCTCGCCCGATGCGATCTCGCAGGCAGGCTTGCCTTGGGCAGCACTTTCGCACGCCAGTTCGAGAAGCCTCACCGCCGTCGGTCCGATCAGCGCCAGCCGATGCCGATCGCGCGTGACGTCACTGATCACCGCGTCCTCGGCGAACAGGTACGCCCCGAGCGTCTCGATGAGCGTCGCGACCGAATGGATGTCCAGGTCCAGCACGACGCGATCGGCGAGCCCGATCACGCGCACGTCCGCGTCGATCCGGCCCTTGCGACTCAGCCAGAAGCTCTCGACCCATCGCAGCGCCCCGCCCGACAACGAACGCAGATCCTGCGTGAGCATCCGATTCAAGAAATCGATCCGGTCCGAGCCCGAGACCTCGACACTCCCTCGCTGGGGCTGGTCGATCAGCACGCACGCCTTACGGAGAGCCGCGTACTCGAGCTCAACCGGCCCGAGCGTCTGCGCCACCTCCACCCCGGCGTCGGGCGGCCCATACGGAACAAGTTCGGCCCGGCGACGAAGAAGCTCAGCACGCAGCGGTGAGGGAATAGACATACCCCCAACCCTAGGCCCGTCCGCACAGATTCCGTGGATCCCTGAACTGATCCCACCACCGGCCATAGACTCCCCCTCAGGGGGTCCCCCAAATTCCATCTACCTTCTTGAGGAGTTTCCGTATGAACATCGATCTGCTCGCCCGTCTCTGTGAAACCCCCGGCGTCCCCGGGCGAGAAGAACGCGTCCGCGCACTCATCCAGAAGGAAATCAAGGGCCTCTTCGATTCCGTCGAGACCGACGCCATGGGCTCGCTCATCTGCCGCCGCAAGCCCCGCACCAAGGACAACAAGCCCGCGACCGCCAAGGACCCCACCGTCGTCATGCTGCTCTGCCACATGGACGAGATCGGGTTCTACGTCTCCCACATCGACGACAACGGCTTCCTCTGGGTCAACCCCGCCGGCGGCTTCGACACGCGCAACCTCTTCTCCCGCCGGGTCCTCGTCTGTACCGACAAGGGCGACTTCCACGCCGTCATGAACCCGGGCGGCAAGCCCGTCCATATCGCCACTCCCGACGACCGCAAGAAAGTCCCCGAAGTCTCCGAATTCTTCGTCGACACCGGCATGTCCAAGGACGAGGTCAAGAAGAAGATCCAGGTCGGCGACTACATCGTCATGGACGAGCCCTTCCGCGAGATGGGCGACAAGCTCGTCTCCAAGGCGCTCGACAACCGCGTCGCGTGCTGGCTGGGCATCGAGGCCGTCCGCCAACTCGACAAAGCAAAGAAGGGCCACGCCTGCGAGGTCGTCGTCTCGTTCACCGTCCAGGAAGAGGTCGGCCTCCGCGGCGCGAAAACCTCGTCCTACGCCGTCCGCCCCGACGTCGGCCTGGGCCTGGACGTCACGCTCGCCTGTGACACACCGGGCGTGCCCAAGCAGGAAGCCGTCTCCGTCCACGGCGAGGGCTTCGCCCTGCATATCAAGGACGGCTCGTTCATCTCCGACCGCGAGTTGGTCAACCAAATCCAGTCCATCGCCGAGAAGAAGAAGATCAAGTTCCAGCGCTCGATCCTGGCCGCGGGCGGACAGGACGGCGCCGCCGCCCAGCAGACCGCCGCCGGCGCCAAGGCGGTCGGCATCACGGTCGGCACGCGGTACATCCACACCGTGACGGAGATGTGCGACAAGGGCGACCTCGGAGCCGCCCGGGACATCATCGCGGCCTATCTCGAAGTCGCCGGGTAAACCCAAGGGAACTCGGACGGGCAAGTCCGAGAAGAACAACCCTTCAGGCCGACGAGGAGAACTCGGCCCGATTCAAATCATCCCGAGGACGGATCCGGACGAGCTGTATACAATGGCCGACATGGATCCTTTCCGCCTCGAAACCGAGCGCACCGGGCCGACGCCCGGCATTGTCACCCTCTGGCTCGACCAGGGCGATCGCCCCGTGGTCGTCCTCGACCACCCGCTCATCCAGAGGCTCGAAGCGACCCTGAAATCGCTTCCATCCAGCGCCGAGGGCCTGATCCTCGCCTCCGCGGCCCCCCGAGCCTTTGTCGCCGGCGCGGACCTCGCCGCGATCGCCGAGTTGAGCGACGACCAGCTCCACCGGTACCTCGCCTATGCGAGCCGGGTTTTCGGGATGCTCTGCGAACTGCCCTACCCCACCGCCGCCGCCATCCACGCGGCCACCCTGGGCGGCGGGCTCGAACTGGCCATGCACTGCGACGGACTCGTCGCGAGCCCGCCCGAGTCGAAGCCTTATCCCGTCGGGCTCCCCGAAGCCGGGCTCTCGATCTGCCCGGGATGGGGCGGCACGAACCTGCTCCCGGCACGCATGGACCCCGAGCGCGCGATTCGCCTCACCGCCGAGGGCAAGCCCCTCATGTTCGACGAGGCCTGCGACGCGGGCCTGTTCGACGAGGTTGCCCCGACCAAAGACGATCTCATTCAGACCGCACGCCACTGGCTCCGGGCCCAGCCCAAGCCAACGCGGCGTTCGGGCACGCCGAGCCGATGGATCGGGTCCAGAGACGTCGCTAAGGGCGTGCTGGAGGCGCTCGACAGAGTCCGCCCCGAGCTCACCAGCGCTTCGGGCCTTGCTGTCTGCGACGCGATCGACACGGGCCTGGCCAAGGGCTGGAACGCGGCTCTCCAGGTCGAGCAGGAGCATCTGGTCCGCCTCCGCAGCGAACCGGCGGGCAAGCAGGCGATTGAGCAGTTCTTCCAGCGCAGCGCGAAGAAGGGCTGAAGAGCAATATTCATCGAGAACCGACAGGCATGCACGCCGATGCGAGCCTTCGATCTTGAAAGCACACCACACCCGCCGCGAGCGGGCGAAACGTCAGGCAGGAAGGACGAGCGATGGCTGATCTCAAGGACATGAAGGGCCTCTCCGAGAAGGACCGCAAGACCCTCGAAGA
>JBGSIX010000191.1:0-10180 GCA_041742315.1 Phycisphaerales bacterium
GCCGTCGTCGGCTGCCCGGCGCGGGTTCGGAGCTGATCAGCGCCGACGCCGGACGCCAGCGATCGCTCCGAGGCCGATGGGCGCGACACTCGCTGGCGCGGGGATCGGCACGATATCGAGCCTCGGGTAGGCAAACAAGGGAAGCAAGCCAAACGGAACCGTGCCGGGTGTTCCATTGGGGTTTTGATAGAAGAAAACATAGGGGAAGGGTGTGCCTTCGTACGCACCGGAGAACTGGCCGTGGATCGTCGGATAGGCCGCAATGGAGCGAGGCGTGTCATCGGTGATGAGTGTGTCAAGCGTGTAGATAACGAGTGGGTTGCTGCTGTCCGGGCCGCCGGGATTGTTGAGTGGGGGCAGTGTGTTGGCCCCCATCGCGCCGAGGATCTCGGTGCCGACGACCTGGCCGTCATCCGCCGGGCCGAAGAAGGTGCTATCGAACGCGGGTGCGAACATGTTGTTCGAGATCACGATGTCCGACTCTGTGCCAAAGGAGAGATCAAACCCAATATCTGAGACCGTTGCCAGGATGGTCAGGCCGGGTGGTAGGTTCACGAGCTCAGCGTAGAGGGTCCACGTGACCACATCGCCGACGGTCGCTGAGTCGGTGCTGGGCTGGACCCAGAGGAGCAGCTCTGTCTGAGCGGTCGCCGAGCCGGCAAGGGCGATCAGCGTGCCTGCGATGAGTTTCCTGGTCATGGCTCTCGTCTCCTGGTCTCCCGTGGCCTTCATGCTACCAAGGCGCGACCTTTACTCCAAGCCAGAATCGATGTCTTGATACGAACTTTCAGAATGAATCCGGATTCACGCCGCGTTCACGGGGCGCTGAGGGCGGTCTCCTAGGTTGTGTATCAGAGCCGATGACGGTGGTCTCGGCCTGCACGAACACTTCGAATCGGAGCCACGCCATGGAACTGAACGACATGAAGGATCTCCTTGAGCACGAAGTCCGCGATATTCTCTACGCAGAGCGGAAGATCGTGAAGGCTCTCCCCAAGATGGCCAATGCCGCGCAAAGCCCCAAGCTTAAAAAAGCCTTCGAGGACCATCTCGAAGAGACGATGGGCCATGTCGATCGGCTTGAGCAGGTGTGCGAGCACTTGGGCATCAGCGCCCGAGGCGAGAAGTGCGAGGCCATCGAGGGCCTGCTCGACGAGGGCGAGGAGCGGATCAAGGCCAAGGGTGACGCCGCGGTCATCGACGCGGCCCTGATCTCCGCCGCCCAGCGCATCGAGCACTACGAGATGGCGGCCTATGGCTCGGCCCGCGCGTTCGCCGAGGCGCTCGGGCTCAAGGAGGTGGCTCAGCTTCTGCAGCAAACCCTCGACGAAGAGGGCAACGCGGACAAGACGCTGAGCAAGCTCGCCCTGAACACGATCAACCCGCAGGCAACCAAGGGCACGGCGAAAGTCTGACACACTCAGTGGCGTCAGAGGAGTGGTCCCCGCCTGTCGCGCTCGCGCGCATGGGCGGGGGTTTATTGTGTCTGGGAAAGGTGCTCCACCAAGCTGTCGAGCGTCTGGCCCCAGCCCTGCTGCATCGAGCCGATGCCGTTCTTGAACGCCTCGCGCTCCTCGGGCGTGGCGTTGATCGGCTCGCTGCGGAGCGTCATGACCGTTCCGCGGCCCTTGCCCGCGTGGGGCTCGAACGTGACGGTGCAGATCGTCTCAAGGGGCCAGTTGTCCGCGAAAGGTGCGCGCACGATGGCGCGATTCTCGTCGCTGAATGAGACGACAAACTCCAGGAGCCTTGGCGCTTCGACGCGTTTGATGTTCCAGATGCCGTACATGTCGGGCATGCCGTCCGAGGACATGCGGTAGAAGTATGTCCCGCCCGGGCGGAGGTCCATCTCGCTGATGGTGAGCTTCCAGACCTCGGGATGGAACCAGGCCATGAGCTGCTTCTCGTCGGCCCACGCGTCCCAGACGGTTTCGACGGACGCATCGAAGACGCGCCGGATCAGGAGCACGCCCGAATCGTCGCGCCCGGATTGCACGCGCTCCAGGTGATCGGCGAGGCCCTGGATGTGCTGCTTGGCGCCCTCGAGCGCGCCGTACTCGCGGGTGACGAAGTCCTTGGACGACTTGCTCTCGAAGACCATCCGGAGCCGGACGCGCGTGCGAGTCGGTGAGATCTCTTCGAAGTCGGCTTCGGTGACGAAGTTCACGGGCTCGGCGTCGACCTTGCCGCCGTGCTTGTAGACGAGGCGCGAGGGCTCGCTCACTTCCTGGTAGGTGATGAGGTTCGGGTAGGTCTGGCCGTCGGGGCCTCGCATGGTGTAGACCCACTGCCCGCCCGGCTTGACGTCGATGGAGTCGGTCTCGGTCGTAAAGCCCGTCGGTCCCCACCAGAGCGCGAGCTCATCGGCGGACGTGAACGAGCGCCAGACAAGCTCGCGCGGCGCATCGACCTCGCGCTCGATCAGGATCTCGCGATCGGACTCGGACAGACGCGTGCCTTCCATGTGTGCGGCCATGGCTGATTCCTTGTGATTACTCAGTGGGTGTCTCGGGTTTGGATTGGATGCTCTTGAGGTGCTCGTCGAGGCGGTCGAACCGGGCTTCCCACTGACGCCGATAGTGACCGATCCACTCGGCGGCCTCCTTCAGCGGCTCGGCCCGCAATCGGCAGGGCCTCTTCTGCTTGTCCCGGCCCCGCTCGATCAGCCCCGCACGCTCGAGCACCTTGAGATGCTTGGAGATCGCGGGCATCGTCATGTCGAAGGGCTCGGCGAGCTCGGTCACCGTCGCCTCCCCCTCGGCGAGTCGGCCCAGAATCGCCCGGCGGGTCGGGTCCGAAAGAGCACTGAGTGTGACGGTGAGCGTGTCTGCGACCATTGTTTTACCTAACGGTTATTTATCCGATTGGTATATTACAACAAGATCGCCCGGTGTCAATTACAAGCGAGGCTCACGAGCCACAAACGCCTTGAGGACAGTGATTTGAGCACGACATAGGGGTGTGGATTGTGGGATTACTCGCCCCGACTGGCGGCCCTGAGGGAGCGGGCGCGGTCGAAGAGTTCCTGCTCGGCGCGGGTCGCCTCGTCGCTGCCCGGCTCGGGGATGGGCTCGAGGTCGAAGTGCCACGTGAGGTGCGTCTTGACGCGCCAGGGGGCTGCGATCGCCAGGAGGTCGATCCCCGGGTACTCCCAGATCGGGGCGACGGCTTCCTTCTCGGTGGTCAGGGGTTCGAAGCCCTCGCGCTGCAGGCGCACGTCGTACACGCCGAAGTAGCGGAACCCGGTCTCGACGGGCGTGCGCCCGATCTCCTCGTCGTTGAGCACCACCAGCGCGCCCGGGGGCTCGCTCGTGATCGTGACGGTGCGCTCCAGGCAGCCGCCGAGCACGGGCGTGAGCAGGATGAGAGGCAGGGCGCACCTCAACGCTTGGCCTCGCGTTTGGTCTCGCGGGGGTTTTCTCGCGTGGGCTCGCGTTTGATCTCGACGGGGGCGCTGGATTTCTTGCTCGAGCGCGTCGGCGCGGGGGCATAGTCGTGGTCGAACTCGTCGCCGCGGAAGAGCGAGCCGAGGTAGACGCGCTTGACCATCTCGTCGTTGATGAGCTCCTTGGGCGTGCCCTCGGCGAAGACCTTGCCCTCGTCGATGATGTACGCACGGTCGCACACGCGCAGCGTCTGCTGGACGTTGTGGTCGGTGATGAGGAAGGCGATGCCCTGCTGGGCGAGCTTCTTGATCTCGGCCTGGAGATCCTCGACGGCGATCGGGTCCACGCCGCTGAAAGGCTCGTCGAGCAGAATCAGGCGGGGCTTGGTGATGAGGGATCGGGCGATCTCGAGCTTTCGGCGCTCGCCTCCGGAACACGTCCGGGCGTGCTCCTTGGCCTTGTGGGTCAGCCCGAACTGCGCGAGGAGCTCGGCGGCCTGGCGCTTGCGCTCCTTGCGCCCGATGGGCAGGGTCTCCAGGATCGCCAGCAGGTTCTGCTCGCAGGTGAGCCGCTGAAAGACGCTGGGCTCCTGGGAGAGATAGCCCATGCCAAGGCGCGCCCGCTTGAACATGGGCAGGTCGGTGATGTCGTGGGTGTTGAAGACGACCTTCCCGCCGTCGGCCTCGATCATGCCGATGGTCATGCGGAAGCTGGTGGTCTTGCCGGCGCCGTTGCGCCCGAGCAGTCCCACGATCTCGGCCGAGTCGATGGAGAAGGAGACGCCCTGGACGACCATGCGGTCGTGGTAGGACTTCTGGAGCTGGTGCGTCTGGAGGAGTGCCACGTCGGGGAGTGTATGGCAGGGGCGGTTGGAAGGAGAGTGGGAGGAGACGGGCTGGAAGCCCGTCCCACCATGGGATCAGACGAGGCGGATGCACATGGGGTAGCGGAAGAACTCGCCCTTGTTGGCGCGGACGCCACCGATGATGCCCCCCACGATCGCGAGAACCGGGAGACCGATGTAGAGCACCGCCCCCACGCCGCAGGTCAGGATCGAGATCGGGACCAGGATGATCGCCAGGAGGATGAGTGAGATCTGGAAGTTGAGGGCTTCCTTGCCGTGGTCGTCGATGAACTGGGATTCGCTGTTCTTGATCTGCCAGAGGGCGAGGGCGACCAGGGGCGGGATAATGAAGGTGATGCCGCTGGTCGCCATGACGGAGACGGCGGCGATCGTGGGCCCCCAGTGGCACCAGCTCGCGTACATGCGGTTGGCTTCGGTCAGCCCGACGGCTTTGGCGCGGTCGGTCGCGGGGTCGACGGTGTAGCCCTCGGGGCCTGAAGCGGTCGATGCGTTGTCAGGTTTCTGTCCGATCACCGCAGCCCCCACGTAGATGCCCATGAGAAGCCTATTGGGAGTCCGGGCTCGGCGATTGCACGGGGGCGGGCCCGAGGCTCGAAAGATCGAGGCCGCACTCCGGGCAGGTCGGGGCCCGGGCCGAGGAGATGTCGTAATCACAGCCCGGGCAGCGGCTGGCCCCGACCGGGATGATCTGTCGGGCGAGTCGGCGGGCGTAGACGATCAGGAAGAGACCGATCGCGGTGAAAATGACCGCCTGCGCGATGTTCCCGATGAGCCAGGGCTGGTTCGAGAGGCCGCCCGAGAAGTTGGGCGTGATCGAGTCCTGCCACATGATGATCAGGGCCTGCGCCACCAGCGGCAGGACGCGCGAGGCGATCAGCCAGATACCCATCAGTCGGAGGATGACCACTGTGATCAGGCGGGAGCGGACGACATCATTCAGATCGGTCCGGCTCATGGAGCCCAGCATACGTGCCACTGACCTGTTCCGACAGGTCAGTGCTCTTGTGTGGGCGGGGAGCACTGACCCGCCTGCGCCGGGTCAGTGGCACAGGACTGCCCGGGCGACGGCGGGGCGTGGAAATCGGGGCCGAGGTAGAGGCCGCATTCGGGGCAGCGATCGGCGCGGAAGTTCTCGAGGTTGTACGAGCATCCTGGGCAAGTGCTGGCTGACATTCGAACAAACACCCGAGCAAGTCGGCGAGCGAACAGAATTGTTGCAAAGCTCATCAATACGACTGATGCACCTGTAAGCAGTCGCGGACCGTAATAGTACATGTCCATAAAGTCGCCATCTCGGATGCCCTCAAAAAGCCAGCTTGTAACCGACCAGAGAAGTGCGACCGTTCCTATGAACAGCCCCATTGTCCGGAATAAGAAAACTGCAACGATACGTGTAAATACAACAAATGCTGCCTGAGAACTCTGCCGTGCAGCAACTGGCACCGGAGACTCTGCACCATCTAATGCTGTGTCCTCAGTCAGAATTGGGCGCGGCACTGCTCGACGGGCAATTTGTGGCGCCAAGATCCAAGTCGGTATCAGTAAGAGCAAGAACAAGCATAAATACACATTGAAAATTGAGCCCCAAAGTTCATCGTAACCTTGCATGCTATAAAACGTGGCTTCAAGGATCGATGGAATCAGGTAGAAGCAAACAAGTGCTGCTATCAATAGGATCACAACAAGCCTGATAGCCGCGACAAAGATAACTACCAGCCTCTGATGAAAGTCAGAAGTTCGCATCTAGTGCCCAAACAGGTTCGTCTGCCCGAAAAGCCCGGCCTTCTCGAAGTGCTCGATGGCTTCTTCAACCGATTTGAAGACACCGTTGGCGGTCTCGGTGATGAAGGGGCTCGGGTTTTTGGCGGGTTTCCAGACGACGTAGACGTCCTTGGCGTGCTCGAAGGCGTGCTGGAGCTCGCGTTCGACGCCCGAGGAGAGGCCCGGGATGCCGCCCGGGAGTTCGGGGACGAGGCTGACGATCATGTCGGCCTGGTCGATGAGCTTGAAGTCGCGCATGTAGATCTGGCCGTCGATGTCGCCGGCGATGTCGAGCACTTCTCTGGTGCGCATGCGGATCGGGGCGGCGGCCTTCGACTTGTCGCCCGCCTCGCCGCCCAGGGCGACGGGAGCGTGGTCGAAGAAGTCCTGGCCGTTCTTGGCGGCGTCGACCGCGCGGTCGAGCAGGAGCTTCTCGTCCACATCCCCCGGATCGAACGTGATGAAGTGCTCGGCGAGGATCTCGCGGAAGCGGTCGATCTCGGCCTGGATCTCGGGCATGCCCACGACGTGGCTCATCGGGAAGCTCGGGTACACCTTCTTCATCTGCGGGCGCGTCGACAGGCGGAACATCGTCTTGTACGACGACTCGTATCGCCCTCGCGACAGGATCACGAAGTCAGAGCCCGGCACGGCCTGGCTCATGAGCTCGGTCGCCAGGATCTCTTCTTCGCGCCAGACCATCAGGTCCTTGAGCGTGGCGTCGATGACGTGCTCGTTGTGCAGGCGCTGGTGGACGACCTCGATGTTGTCGACGAGGCAGACGAAGAGATCGGGCTTGAAGGCCTTGATCTGGTCGAAGTCGAAGGCGGAAAAGAGGCCGTGACGCCAGCGGAAGGTCGCGTGCGTGTTGACGATGACGTTGGGCTTGTCGCGGCTCTCGGCGATGGCGTCCTTGAACGCGGCTCGGCGGAGGGAGTTGAGGCGCGAGAGCGGGAGGTCCAGGATGCGGCCCGGCTTGATGTCCGAGGCCTCGGCGTACATGAGGTCGCCGATGTGGTAGACGTCGATGGGTTCGCCCTGCTGGCCCGCGAAGGCGGCGACCTCCTCGAGGAAGGGCTTTTTGTCCATCCCGACCTGACCCGTGAGTATGACGCGCATGCTGAGATCCTTCCGGCTTCTGTTCGAGGCGAATCGTAGCCCCGGGCGGGCCCGAGCCTTGCAGGACCGATATCTGAGGAGTTGTCCGAACAGGCTTTGCGCGGGCCCGACGCTGTGTTAGGCTGGCCCGCCAGAGATGAACAAGCCGGGAGAGCCAGGGGGGAGCGGGCCGAGAGGCCCGTCTGGCTGGCCTCCCGGGAATCACGAAAGAGACCTCGATGCGTTCGATCACACGGGTTGCCCTCGCGGCGGCTTTGCTCTGTCCCTCGCTTGTGGCCCACGCGGAGCCGGGCGATGACGTGTGGTGCCCGATGTCGCCCTCCGCCGAGGAAGCACAGCTCGTGCGCGAGCGAATGGCGATCGGTCTCTATGACGCGCCCGCGCGGCGTGGGGCGCCCGACATCCTCGTGCCGATCACGGTGCATGTCGTGCGGCAGTCGAACGGCGCGGGCGGGCTGAGCGCGAACCAGGTGCAGCAGGCGATCGACGGGGCCAACGAGCTCTGGCTCGGCTCGGGCATCCAGTTCTGCACGCCCGGCTCGACGGACTTCATCGACAGCGACGATATCTTCTTCAACACCGACACGATCAACGAGGTCAACACGCTCCGCGAGATGGGCCAGGTGCCCGGCACGATCAACGTGTACTTCGCCAACAATCTGCGCACGGAGCTGGGTTCACTCTGCGGCATCAGCTCGTTCACCTTCAGCACCATGCAGGGCATCGCGATCAGCAATTCGTGCGTGCCGAGCGCCGGCAACCCATCGACTTTCGCGCACGAGCTCGGGCATTACTTCGACCTCTACCACACGCACGAGATGGCCTTCGGCGAGGAATGCACCGACGGGTCCAACTGCGACGTCTCGGGCGATCTGATGTGCGACACGCCCGCGGACCCGAACATCTCGGGCGAGGTGGACCCGGCGCTGTGCGAATGGGGCGGGGCCGAGACGCCGCCCTGCGGGAGCGGCGTGCCCTACGCGCCCTCGGCGCGAAATCTGCTCAGCTACTCGGCCAAGACCTGCCGGGACGAGCTGACGCCCGGGCAGCTCGCGCACGCGTACGCGACGCTCGTGAATCTGCGGCCCGAATTGCTCGCCAACGCGTGCGACCCGTGCCCCAATATCGCGGATGTCAACGACGACGGCGTGCTCTCGCCCGCGGACTTCTCGGCGTGGATCGCGGCCTTCAACGCGGGCGACCCCGCCGCCGACCAGAACGCCGACGGGTCGATCACGCCCGCTGATTTCACGGCCTGGATCTCCAACTACAACCAGGGGTGCTGAGCGACCACCCCCTCTGGGAGCGGGTGATTTCGACGATTTGCTGGACGCTGCGGGCTTGTTTCCCTTTTTAGCGCGGATGTGCAACACTATCCGCGGCGGGATGAGCCGCCCCTTGCGACCGGAGATCTGAAGATGAATACGAAGAAGGCGATCGGTCTGGGTGCGCTGGTGATCGGCGCGGCATGCTGCGGCGCGTGGGGCGCGGCGAGCGCCTGGCAGCCCGAGGGCGAGCACCCGGGCAAACGCTACATCGAGGAACTGACGGCCCGGGCCAGTGATCCCAATGCGATGGCCAGATACATGCAGCTCATGGAAAAAGGCCCCGGGCACGAGTTCCTGGCGCTCATGGAGGGTTCGTTCGAGGCGACAAACCGGATGTGGATGGACCCGGCCGGCGAACCGATGGTCTCGCAGGGCAAGGCGGAGCACCGGATGATCATGGACGGTCGCTATCTCAAAATGACGTACGAGGGCGACATGATGGGGATGCCCTTTACGGGCGAGGGCGTGTTCGCGTACGACAACAACCGACGCGCGTTCCGCGGGACCTGGATCGACAGCATGTCGGTTGGGATCGCGGTCTCGCAGGGGAACATGAGCCGGGACGGAACGTCGCTGAACATGGTGGTCGAGATGGACGAGCCGATCACCGGGGAGATGGCCAAATCGTTCCTGCAGAAATGGAAGCTGGTGGACAATGACACCATCGTGCTGGAGATGTGGGAGATTCTCTACGGCGACCCGTTCAAGGTGATGGAGATCGAGTACACGAGAAAGTCGAAATAGCCAGATTCCAGATGGCCAGAGGGCCAGATCGCACCAGCGAGATCGCTCGCGTGATCTCCTGATCTGGCGATCTGGCCCTCTGTTCTCTGGCTCTCTGCGCCAGCCCGCGGGCCTATGCTGAGCCTGCACAGAACCTTGCATCTCCCCCACTTTCACGGAGCAGAGCCATGGCTGTTCTTGTCAATGCCGACACCCGCGTCATCTGCCAGGGCATCACCGGCTCGTTCGGTGCGGTGCACACGAAGGGCTGCTTCAACTACGGCACCAAGGTCGTGGGCGGGGTGACGCCCGGCAAGGGCGGGCAGCAGGACCCCAACGGGCTCCCGATCTTCGACACGGTCGAGCAGGCGGTGAAGAAGGCGGGCGCCAACGCGACGATGATCTTTGTGCCGCCGGCGTTCTGCGGGGATGCGATCCTGGAGGCGGCGGATGCGGGGATCTCGATCATCTGCGCGATCACCGAGGGCGTGCCGGTGCAGGACATGGTCAAGGTCCGGGCGGTGCTGGACAACATGAACAACGCTAGGCCCAAGGGCGAGCGGATCACGCTGATCGGCCCGAACTGCCCGGGCATCATCACGCCGGGCCCCAAGACGGGCGGCGGGACGTCGGGCACGGACCCGTACACGAACGCGGGCTGCAAGATCGGGATCATGCCGGGCTACATCAACACGCATATCTCGGAGGCCAAGACGGGCAAGGCCGTGGGCATCGTCAGCCGATCGGGCACATTAACCTACGAGGCGGTGTGGCAGACCTCGAACTTCGGGCTCGGTCAGTCGACGTGCATCGGCATCGGCGGCGACCCGGTGCGGGGGATGAGCCACATCGACGCGATCGAGCTCTTCCAGAACGACCCGGACACGCACGGCATCCTGATGATCGGCGAGATCGGCGGCTCCGACGAGGAGGCGGCGGCGGCGTACGTCAAGGCGCACGTGACCAAGCCCGTCGCGGGCTTCATCGCCGGCGCGACC
>JBGSIX010000192.1:0-24204 GCA_041742315.1 Phycisphaerales bacterium
GGCGGGAGCAGCGGCAACTGCCTCCTGTTCGGCACGCTTGTGCGCCTCGGCGACGGCCGCGTCACGCCCATCGAGAACCTCAAGCCCGGCGATAGCGTCGCGTCGATCCGCGTGCCCGGCCTGGAAGTGGACGTGCCGTACCGCGCGCAGTATCAGTGGCTCTCGCACCGGGGCATGCGCGGCACAATCCCGACCGTGGCCCGCGTCGCCAGCGTCAAGCTCGGAGAGCACCACGGGTTCGTGGTGATCAACCGCCGGATCAAGGCAACGCCCGAGCACCCGTTCCTCATGCGCCGCGGCGACGAGTGGGGCTTCTCATCGGCGGAGTTCCTCAAGCCCGGCGACTACCTGATCTGCGAGCGTCTGGCCGAGGAGCTCGTGGAGAAGGTGGACCGCATCGACGCGCCCACCCGCACCGTGGCCATCCACATCCCGGGCACGAACACCTTCTCGGCCGAAGGCGTCTGGGTCCACAACGACATGCCCGCGACGGCGCATTCCTCGGGGTCCGGCGCGAGCTCCAGCGGCTCGGGATCAGGCTCGGGCTCAGGGAGCAGCTCGTCCAGCTCGGGCAGCAAGTCCAGCGGGTCGTCGATGTCGTCGAGTTCGAGCGGCGGCGGGACGGGGACGTACTCGATTTGAAAGGGGTCCGGATGGCACAGCGACCGCAGTCAAAACCCCCTACCATCACCTGTCCGTGCTCCAAAGGGCACGGGATTTGCGGAGAAAGCACCATGTCCACACCAACTCAGGCTTCCACGCCGCGGGTGTCAAAGCAGCAGCTTCTGCTGATGCTGCTCGGAGTGGATGGCTCGATCACCATCGCGGCGGAGCCCACGGCATCGGCGAGGGGAATCGGCGGCATCACGCGGCTACAGAAGCTCCTATTTCTCCTGTGGAAGGAAGCGGGGATTCAGGAGGTGGACAATGGCTTTGAGTTCAAGCCGTACAAAGCTGGCCCCTACTCTCGGAAGCTCTACGACGAACTGGAACTGCTCGAGAACCTCGGGTACGTCCAAGGCGAGCCTCAGGGCGAGGCAACGGAGGCGGAGGCGGCTGAGCTCGAGGAACTGTCGTTCGAGCAGCTGATGGGAGACGGGTTGCCGCCGTTCCAGGACGTTCCGACCCGTGATAAAGCGACTACGGCCGACACATTTGAGGAGCGACGCTTTGCACTGACGGCCAGGGGCCTCAAAACCGTGCAGGAACTGTTGGCGAAGCCTGATCTGAAGCCGTTTGCCGAGAGTATCCGCAGGATCAAGTCCAAGTACGCGAACTACTCGCTTCAAGACCTCTTGTACCATGTGTACACCAACGTCGAGCCTGACATTTGGACGAGTGAGTCGGAGATACGGGAGCAGGTACTGCGGAAGGGTGCTCTCCATTGATCACGGATCTGACGACATGGAGCCTCGCCTTCCACGGTCCAGTCTGCGCCTTCGCATGGATCGCAACCATCAAGCTCGGCGGGGAATCGAAGTTCGCCACAGATCACTTGAAAGAACTGAGTGACTTGCGTCCAAAGCTGTTGCGAGCGGTGTCTTCGTCTCTGGCCGACACTCTTCGGCCCGTGATTACTCTCGCCAATTCTGTGGAAGCGCCCCGAGTCATCCTCTTGAACGAGGACGATCACCCGGTGCCCGCCGCACCGCGTTTCACGCCAATCGGCGAAGAGCGGTTACGGAACTCAGTCCGCGATTTCGTGAAGTCCGACATCGCCGGAATGAAGGACCTGCGAGTCCTCGACTTGGTTGACAGTTGCCTTCGCTCGCATCTACAGCGCCTTCGCGTCGGCGCTTGGTTTATCGCGTTCCTTTGTGGCGTGTTCACACTCGTTGCGGTGTTGGCGAAGAGCGAGCTCTTCAAGCTGGACGCCGCATGGCCACATCTCACGGCGTTTGGCATCGTAATCGCAGTGCTCGGGGCATTGGCCTACTTCGCGCTGCGTGTTCTACTCGCAATCAATCGCGGAGACGACCTGAAGAAGGCATATGGCGACCTTTCGTAAAGAATCCGCACTCCTTGAGCCTGTCACAGGCAGCATGCGCCGCCGTGGTTACTCGCGCACTCAGCCGGAGGTCCAGTTCTTTGAGTACAGCATGGACCTCTACGGCTATGCGAGCAAGCCGCAGAAGACCACAGCGGTCGAACTCAAACTGACGCGGTGGATGCGAGCGTTCGAGCAGGCGATGATCTATCAACTCTGCGCCGATTTCGTTTACCTGGCACTTCCGATGGCAGCGGCGCAGCGAGTGGAAGTGCCCCTGTTGAAGCGTCATGGCATCGGCTTGATTGGAGTAGGCCCGGGGCCACGGTGCGTGGTATTGGTGCCAGCCCAGCAATCCCTCGTGGTAATGCACAGCTACCGTGATTTCTATGTCTCGCTGATGCAGGAGTCCCGGCCATGACCGTTCAGCCTCCCAAAGTCGTCCTGCGCATCGGCTCCCATGCCGAAAAGGAGTACTTCGAGCAGCTTGCCCGCTTTCTCGACGGCCTGATGGTTGGCGGCAACTTGCTGGAGATCACGCCAGCGGCGACGTTCAGCTTGGTATACGCGATCGGCAAGAAGCGAGGCGCGACGCTGCCATTTTACCTCGATCCGATGACCTACTGCTTCGGACCTTACATCGATCCAACTACTGGCCGAAAGCGCATTGATCTGAACGCGCTGAAGTCGAAGCGCAAGGACCGGAAGACGAAGAAGGAAATCTTCGCCGTCAAGGACTCCTACACAGCGCTGGCTTCCAAGCTCGGCCCACACTTTGAGGGTGCGGTGAAGCATGGGGCAGCCGTTGACATCTCCGTGGTCACTCCAGACCAGCGAGACAAGATGTGCCAAGGCGTCGTGGACTACCAGATCCGCCGCATGGGCGAGATTCGAGCCGAAATCGAGGTCGATGACGAGGACATGCAGGCGCTATCGGCTGTCGATAAGCCCGCCGTAGTCTTTGCGCCCTACTTCTTCATCCACGAATCGTGGGCGGCGGCTGGTCTGGATGCGGCGATCGATCTGGCCCGCCGTACTGCGGCGCTCAAGCCAGCAGTCCCGGTGCATGCGGTGGTATGCGCCAACCTCGCGGTCCTTCGCTCGGCGGCCCATGTGCAGTATCTGATCAACCAACTTCCCGCCACAGGCGTTTCTGGGGTGTGGCTCTGGTTCGACGGGTTCAATGAACTCGAAGCTCCGCTCGACGAGCTCGTCAACTTTCGGAAGATCGTCAAAGGGCTTGGCGGCACGATGGAGGTCTACAACCTCCACGGCGGGTACTACAGCCTGCTGCTGGCTCACGATGGGCTGGCGGGCATCAGTCACGGGGTGGGCTACGGGGAACAGAAGCCAGTGGCGCAAGTCATCGGCGCGGCCGCGCCCACAGTGCGCTACTACCTACCTCCGATCAGCAAGCGCGTCGGCGTGCCGGATGTGCAGCGATGCCTTCCAGATGTGGGCATCACCACCGCTGCCGAGTTCTTCACCCAAGTGTGCGACTGCCAGATCTGCAAGGGCGTCATTGGTAGCGACCTCGCACGCTTCGCCGCGTTCGGGGAGATGCACAGGGCGTCTGCGACGGCTCAGCGCGACAGCCAAACCCCTGCGGCCGCCAAGATGTGCCGGTTCCACTTCCTCCTCAACCGCCTCCAGGAACCAAAGGCGGTCGCCAAGCTCACAAGCGCTGACCGAGCCAAGCATGTCACTGCCGACGCGAAGCCCTGGCGAGACTGTTACCCGTTACGACAGCACCTCGGGCCAACGGGGGAACGCGGCTACATCGAACTGTGGGCCGAGGCGCTCGACACGTCGATCTGATTCACAGCGGCACCCACGCGATCAGCCTCATCGCCACCGACGCCATGTCCGGCAGGCGTGACCGTAGCTGCTCGGCTGCGCTGACCGGCATCGTCCCTCCGGACTCCGTCACCGCCAGTTCGGCGAGGCGGAGTCCCAGGGCCTCGCCGCCGGTACGAACCGGAAAAGGCCTACCTCGCGGGCGTCCATCAACGGATAATAACTGCTACACTCCCTGCATGGCTTCCCCCTCCAGAGTTCGCGGTCGTCCCGCGCCTTCACCGGAGGTCATGACCATAGACGACCTGGCGGTGTACCTGCAGCTGTCCAAGTCGTCGCTCTACAAGCTGGTGCAGGGCGGGAGGATTCCCGGCAAAAAGATCGGGCGACACTGGCGGTTCCATCGCGGAACGATCGATCAGTGGCTCGCCCGGGCCGAGCGTTCGCACTCCGACCGGAAGGCGTAAAGAGATACCGAGCAAACAGTTCCCGCCATGAGCCGAGCCGCATGATCAAGCTTGAAGACCTACAAACCAAGACGGCCGTGCGGGGCATCATCCCCGACGCGATTGCCACGGTCGTCAGTGTCCAGTGGTTCGGTGCGGATGCGCTGGAACTCACCTACAAGACCCCCGCCGGGAAGGTGGCGAACGAGCTTCTCTACCGACACGACGAGCCCAGACTGGAAATCGTCGAACAGGGCCGACCGTGGAGTTTCGACGGCGACGGCGCTCTCTTCCGGCTCGTCTCGGAAGCCCAGCGCATCCGGTTGGCGCACCTGTTCGACCCCGTCCTGGCGGTGCATACCTCCGTGGTCGAGCCGCTCCCGCACCAGATCACGGCCGTGTACGAGTCGATGCTGCCGCGCCAGCCGCTCCGTTTCCTCCTGGCCGACGATCCGGGCGCAGGCAAGACGATCATGGCGGGCCTCCTCATCAAGGAGCTCATCGCTCGCGGCGACCTTCAGCGATGCCTGATCGTGTGTCCCGGCAGTCTGGCTGAGCAGTGGCAGGATGAGCTCTACCGCCGGTTTCATCTTCCGTTCGAGATCCTCACGAACGACAAGCTGGAAGCCGCCCGCACCGGCAACTGGTTCCTCGAGACGAATCTCGTCATCGCCCGCCTGGACAAACTCTCCCGCAACGAGGACGTGCAGCACAAGCTGCAGGCCCCCGATTGCCGGTGGGACCTTGTCGTCTGCGACGAAGCGCACAAGATGTCGGCGACGACGTTCGGCGGCGAGATCAAGTACACGAAGCGGTACCGGCTCGGGCAGCTTCTCTCGTCGCTGACGAGGCATTTCCTGTTGATGACGGCGACCCCGCACAACGGCAAGGAAGAGGATTTCCAACTCTTCATGGCCCTGCTCGACGGGGACCGCTTCGAGGGGCGATTCCGGGACGGCGTACACGTCGCCGATGTGTCCGACCTGATGCGGCGCATGGTCAAGGAGAGTCTGCTCAAGTTCGATGGCACGCCCCTGTTCCCCGAGCGAATCGCGTACACGGTTCCCTACAAGCTCTCAGAGGCCGAGGCCCACCTCTACAAGGCGGTCACCGACTACGTCCGTGAAGAGTTCAACCGCGCCGATGCTCTGGAGAACGACAAGCGCGCCGGCACCGTGGGCTTCGCCCTCACGATTCTTCAGCGGCGTCTCGCGTCGTCACCGGAGGCGATTTATCAATCACTCCGCCGCCGCCGCGAGCGATTGGAGAGCCGTCTCCGCGAGTTGGAGGTGCTGCAGCGTGGTGGACAGGCGGCTCCCGTCCTTGCCGCTGCCGGTCCCGCCCTCGATGCCGAGGATGTGGAGGACCTCGAAGACGCCCCGGAGAATGAAGTCGAAGCGGCCGAGGAGGAGATTCTCGATCAGGCCACGGCCGCACGCTCGATCGCTGAGTTGAAAATCGAGATCGGCACGCTCAAGAACTTGGAGTCGCTCGCGCTGGCCGTCTGCCGCAGCGGAACGGACACGAAGTGGCGGCAACTGGCGAGTCTCCTTGGAGCGGTGTTCACAACCTCAGGCGCGCCGGGGCAGGCGACCGCGATGGCCCCGTTCGCCAACGATGGCGCTGCGCGCCCTGAATCATCGCCCCACCAGAAGCTCGTGCTCTTCACCGAGCACCGCGACACGTTGAACTATCTGGAGAACCGGGTCAGCACGCTCCTCGGGCGAAAGGAAGCCGTGGTCATGATCCACGGCGGCATGGGGCGCGAGGAGCGGATGAAGGCGCAGGAGTCGTTCAAGCATGATCCGGAAGTCCAGGTGCTGCTCGCCACCGACGCCGCGGGCGAAGGCATCAACCTGCAGCGCGCCCACCTCATGGTGAACTACGACCTGCCGTGGAACCCGAACAGGCTCGAGCAGCGCTTCGGCCGCATTCACCGCATCGGCCAGACCGAGGTATGCCACCTCTGGAACTTGGTCGCCGAGGAAACCCGTGAAGGCGATGTCTATCGCAAGCTCCTTGAGAAGCTCGAGCTGGCCCGTGCTGCGCTCGGCGGCCAGGTGTTCGACGTGCTCGGCAAGCTCCAGTTCGAGGGCCGCTCGCTCCGAGAGCTGCTTATCGAAGCGATCCGGTACGGCGACCAGCCGGAGGTGAAGGCACGCCTGACGAGAGTCCTGGACCAAGCGCTCGACCGCGGGCAATTGCAGAACCTCCTCGAGGAACACGCCCTTGCCCATGACGCGATGGATGTCAGCCGCGTCCATCGCATCCGCGAGGACATGGAGCGCGCAGATGCTCGGCGCCTGCAGCCCCACTACATCGAGTCCTTCTTCCACGAGGCTTTCCAACGCCTCGGCGGGGCCACGAAGCAGCGGGAGCCTCGTCGGTACGAGATCACGCACGTCCCAGCGCCTGTCCGCAACCGCGATCGGTTGATCGGCACCGGCGAGCCCGTCCTGCCCCGGTATGAACGGATCGCGTTTGAGAAGACCCTGGTTGCCCCGCAGGGCCAGCCCCTGGCGGCGTTCGTGTGCCCTGGTCACCCATTGCTGGATTCGGTCATCGACCTGACGCTGGAGCGCCACCGCGATCTGCTCAAGCGTGGGACAGTGCTCGTGGATGAGCGGGACGCGGGCATGCAGCCCCGCGTCCTCTTCTTCCTTGAACACTCCATTCAGGATGCCAGCCTCGTCCGCTCTGGCGAACGCCGGGTCATCTCCAAGCGGATGCTGTATGTCGAACTCTCGGCGGATGGAACCACCCGCCACGTCAACTACGCCCCCTATCTCGACTACCGCCCGCTCACCCAAACCGATCCGGCTCTTGAAGCGCTTCTGGACCGACCCGAGTGCTCGTGGATCAACCGCGAGTTGGAGCAGAAGGCCCAATCCCATGCCGTGGCCCAGGTGGTGCCGGAGCACCTCACCGAGGTCCGCGCCCCCAGACTGGTCCTGCTCGCCAAGACCGAGGCGGCCGTGAAGGACCGGCTCACGAAAGAGATCACCTACTGGGATCACCGCGCCGAACAACTCAAACTGCAGGAGCAGGCCGGGAAGCCCAACGCACGCCTCAACTCGGGCGAGGCCCGCAAGCGGGCAGATTCGCTGCAGGCGAGACTTCACAAGCGTTTGGAAGACCTCAAACTTGAGGCGCAGATCTCGCCGCTGCCACCGGTGGTGCTCGGCGGGCTCCTCGTCGTTCCAGCCGGGCTGCTCGCCGCGATGACCGGCGGCCCCGGAACGATTTCGACCAGTCCAGTGGACACGCAGATCAGCGCCGCCAGAGCCCGCGCCGTCGTGATGGAAATCGAGCGTGGCCTGGGCTTCGAGCCGATCGACCGCGAACTCGAGAAACTCGGCTACGACATCGAAAGCCGCGTGCCAGGGACCGGCAAGCTGCGGTTTATCGAAGTGAAGGGCCGCGTCACCGGCGCGGCCACAATCACCGTCACCCGCAACGAGATCTTGTACTCGCTCAACAAACCGGATGACTTCGTCCTGGCAATCGTCGAGTTCATGGATGACACCAACCATCGCACGCATTATCTCCGCCAGCCGTTCCAGCGAGAGCCCGACTTTGGAGTGACAAGCGTCAACTACGACTTCGCCGAGCTGCTCACTAGAGCAGATGAGCCTCGATAAATGACACAGAAAGCCCCAGAATGACGACGAAGAAGAAGCTCATTGAGGTCGCTCTGCCGCTCGAAGCCATCAACCTGGGATCGAAGCCCGAGACGGAGAACCCGTTCCTAAGAGGGCACCCTCGTGCGATACACAACTGGTGGGCAAGAACCCCCCTGTCAGTCGCTCGTGCGTTGCTCTTCGCCCAACTCATTGACGATCCGGGCAATTCGCTTCCGCCCGAGGCGGCAAGAGTTGAGAGAGAAAAACTGCTGGCCTTTGTCGCAAAGCTCGCCACATGGGAAGCGACAACTGATGACTCGCTGATTGGAGAGGCGCGGGCTCGAATCGCAGCGCAATTCAATGGCAACGTTCCCGAGTTCTGGGACATGTTTGGGGGACGAGCGAGCATTCCCCTCGAAGCACAGCGGCTGGGCATGCAGGTAACGAGCAGCGACCTCAATCCGGTGGCGGTGACCATCCAGCGCGCGCTGTTGGAGTTCCCTGCTCGCTTCACGGGACGGGCTCCCGTTCATCCACAGGACCGTACGAAACTCCCGGGGCGTCCAACCTGGAAAGGAACCGAAGGACTCGCAGAGGACGTGCGGTGGTTTGGGAGTCAAATCTGCCTCAGGGCAAAGGAGCGATTAGCCTCCCTCTATCCCAAAGGTCCGAATGGCAAGACAGTAATCGCATGGCTTTGGGCGAGAACAGTGCCGAGCCCTGATCCTGCCTGCAAGGGAGTTCATGTTCCCTTGGTTAGGTCGTTCAAGCTCGCAGGCCAAAAGCGGCAGGTGTCGGTCCTTCCGATCACAGATCGCCACAACAGCACCTTCAAGTTCACGATCGTTGAGGACAAGAGCCACGAACCCGACGGCACCATGTCCAGGAAGGGTGGAGTCTGCCTTCTCAGTGATGCACCAATGCCGTTCGCCTACATTCGCGAGCAGGCCAAGCTTGGCAACATGCACAGTCGTTTGATGGCGATAGTGACAGAAGGCAATCGCGCACGCGAGTACCACGCTCCAAACGATGCACATGTACGAGCCGCCGAGCAAGCGAAGCCGGATTGGCGACCAGATTGCGAGATGCCGAAGAAGCATCGGAATTTTCAACCGCCCGTCTATGGCATGGACAACATCGGGGATCTGTTCACGCCCAGACAACTTGTGGCGCTCGGGACCATTTGCGACCTGATCGCGGAGACTCGAAAGGAGCTCGTTGGACAGAGGCTCGACGAGGAGTATGTGAACGCACTCACGTTCTATCTCGCCTGTGCAGTTTCGCGGATGACGGATTATCACACAAATCTGGCAACGTGGAATCCGACCAACGAAAACGTCAGCCACCTGTTTCAACGTCAAGCGATTCCGATGGCCTGGGACTTCTGCGAAGCGAACCCGATTGAAGGGAAGCTTTCATACGACGTCGCGGCGGAGTGGGTGGCGTCGTCGCTGGAATCGCTGCCTCGCAACGCACCAGTCGCCAGGGTGTTGCCGCTCGATGCCAGGACGGGGGTGCCGGAGTTTGCAACCCCGCCGGTCATCTCAACAGACCCACCCTACTACGACAACATCAGTTATGCTGATTTGGCCGATTATTTTTATGTCTGGCTGCGTCGAGTACTGCGCG
Source organism: Phycisphaerales bacterium (assembly GCA_041742315.1). Taxonomy (GTDB): domain Bacteria; phylum Planctomycetota; class Phycisphaerae; order Phycisphaerales; family UBA1924. The sequence goes on from JBGSIX010000192.1 coordinate 9,483, forward strand.
ATGTCGATGCGCGGACATTCGCAACTGTCCTGACGCCGAAGACCCCAGAGCTGATCGCGTCGCCGACCCGCCACGGGTCGAAAGAGCTTGCCGACCAGCATTTTCGCCTCGGTTTCCATAAGGTCTTTGAAACGATTCGATCAAAATCTCACCCCGATGTGCCTTGCACTATCTATTACGCGTTCAAGCAAGAAGAGGACTACGACGCGTCCGATGAGGAGGGCCAGCGAGTGTCGACGGGTTGGGAGACGATGCTTGAGGGGCTCGTCGAGACGGGTTTTCAGGTTACCGGCACATGGCCTGTCCGAACGACAAAGAAGGCTAGGGCTGTGGCTCGCGATGCGAATGCGCTGGCGTCAGCGATTGTGCTCGTCTGTCGTCCGCGTCCCGTAAATGCCCCGACTGCGACTCGCCGGGATCTGGTGAATGCGCTGAAGGCGGAGTTGCCGCTTGCATTAACAGATCTTCAGCGCGGCAATATAGCGCCTGCTGATTTAGCGCAGGCGGCCATCGGACCCGGCATGGCCGTCTATACGCGTTTCAACAAGGTTCTTGACGCCGAAGGCAAGCCGGTCCTGGTGCGTGAGGCGCTCGCGTTGATCAACAAGACCCTTGGAGAGACACTGACGGAGCAGGAAGGTGATTTTGATGCCGATAGTCGCTGGGCGCTTGCTTGGTTTGAGCAGTATGGATTTGCCGAGGGCGAGTACGGCGTAGCCGAGACCCTCTCCAAGGCCAAGAACACGAGTGTAAATGGCCTCGTGCAAGCAGGCATCCTCAAGTCAAGCCGTGGTAGTGTGCGGTTGCTCAAGCCCGGCGAACTGCCCGCTGACTGGGACCCGGACACTGACATGCGGCTTACTGCTTGGGAGATGGTACATCAGCTTGTGCGGTCACTGGAATCTGGCGGTGAATCCGATGCGGCGGTGCTTGCCGGGAAACTGGCTGCCAGGGCGGAAGTCGCTCGTGAGCTCTGCTATCGGTTGTATTCGCTGTGCGAAAGGAAGAAGCGAACGGCTGAGGCTCTGTCGTACAACTCACTTGTCCAGAGCTGGCCGGAAATCGCTCGGCTCGCCCGCGAGGGCGGCAAGCCGCGCGCGAAACAGGCAGAAATGTTCACGCAGACCGAGGACTAACGCATGGCGATCAGCAACCACGACAGAGTCGGCAAGGCGATGGAGCTGCTGAAGAGCGGGCTTGGTTCCTTCGTCGATCGCGAGTTCACCAGCATCCACAAAGACCGAGCCACGGCGGAGGCCAGTCGATACCTGGGGGAGGACCGTCTCAACAGCAAACGCCCGCTCGCAGAATGGGACGCGGCGGCACTCCTCAAGGTGATGTGGGACGCGTGGAACGACGTGTTCCGCAAGACGCTTGGACCCGCGGAGCGCAGCCTGGTCTCGGAACTCCGGGACCATCGGAACAAGTGGGCACACCAGGAGACGTTCTCGGGCGACGACACCTACCGGGCGCTCGACTCTGCTGGTCGTTTGCTCTCGGCGGTATCGGCGTCGCAGGCCGACGACATCGAGAAGATGAAGAGCGAACTTCTTCGCCTGCGATTCGATGAGCAGACACGCAGCGAGAAGCGGAAGAGCGCCGGCACCGCGATCGAGAGCGCCGTGGCGGGCGGGCTGAAGCCCTGGCGCGAGGTCGTCACGCCGCACAAGGACGTGGCGAGCGGTCGTTACCAGCAGGCAGAGTTCGCCGCCGACCTCTGGCAGGTTCATCTTGGCGAGGGCACGGACGAGTACAAGAACCCGACCGAGTTCTTCCGCCGGACCTATCTCACTGAGAGCCTCAAGGGGATGCTCGTCGGGGCCGTGCGCCGGCTCTCGGGCAAGGGTGGCGACCCGGTGGTCCAGTTGCAGACAAACTTCGGCGGTGGCAAGACGCACTCCATGCTCGCGCTGTACCACATGTTCTCGGGCACGTCGCCCACTGAGCTACCCGGCATCGACGCGGTCATGCAGGAGGCGGAGGCCAAGACGCTGCCGACCGCCCGGCGCGTGGTGCTGGTTGGGAACAAGATCTCGCCCGGCAACCCATCGACCAAGCCCGATGGCACCGTCGTGCGCACGCTCTGGGGCGAGTTGGCCTGGCAGCTCGGCGGCAAGAAGGCGTTCGCGCGAATCAAGGCCGACGACGAGAAGGCTACGAGCCCCGGGGATGTGCTTCGGGAGCTCTTCAACGAGTACGGGCCGTGCCTTATCCTGATCGACGAGTGGGTGGCCTACGCACGCCAGCTCCACGATCAGAGCGACCTCCCGGCCGGTGGGTTCGAGACGCAGTTCACGTTCGCGCAGGTGCTGACAGAGTCCGCCAAGCTCGTGAACAACTGCCTGCTGGTGATCAGCCTCCCGGCATCCGATTCAACGGGTTCGCCGCATACCCAAGCAGACGATGTCGAGGTTGGCGGGCAGCGTGGGCGTGAGGCTCTCGATCGGCTCCGCAATGTGGTCGGCCGCGTGGAGGCATCTTGGCGACCGGCGAGCGCGGAGGAGGGCTTCGAGATCGTGCGCCGGCGGCTGTTTGAGCCGCTCTCGGACCCGGCCCAGTTCAAGGACCGCGATGTCACGGCCCGCACCTTCGCGGACTTCTACCGCTCTCAGCAGGCGGAGTTCCCGCCCGAATGCCGCGACGCCGAGTATGAGAAGCGGATCAAGGCGGCCTATCCGATCCACCCCGAGATCTTCGACCGTCTCTACACCGACTGGTCAACGCTGGTAAAGTTCCAGCGCACTCGCGGCGTTCTGCGTCTCATGGCGGCGGTCATTCACAGCCTGTGGGAGAAGGGCGACAAGAACCCGCTGATCTTGCCCGCCAACATCTCCATCGACGACCCGCGCGTGCAGTTCGAGCTGACCCGGTATCTCTCCGACAACTGGGTGCCGGTCATCGAGAAGGATGTCGATGGGCCGTCTTCGCTCCCACTGCGGCTCGACAGCGAAGTGCCGAACCTGGGCAAGTTCTCGGCGTGTCGCCGCGTGGCGCGAGCGATCTACCTGGGGTCGGCCCCGCTGACGAAAGCAGCACATCGCGGCCTGGAGGATCGCAAGGTGAAGCTCGGCTGCGTGATGCCGGGAGAGTCGCCCGCGGTATTCGGCGATGCGCTTCGGCGCCTGGCGGGAGCAGCGACCTACCTCTACCAGGACGGCCAGCGATACTGGTATTCCACGCAGCCGACGGTGACGAAGTTGGCGGAGGATCGCGCCGAGCAGCTCAAGCGTGAACCCGACAAGGTCGTTCAGGAGCTTGACAAGCGGCTACGCAACGACCTCCGTCACACCGGGGACTTCGAGCGCGTCCATCCGCTGCCGCTGACGAGCCAGGATGTGCCCGACGACCTCGATGCCCGTCTGGTGGTGCTTGGCGTTGACCATGCTTACACGAAGGAGCAGGGGAACCCCGCCGAGATGGCGGCAAAGGCCATTCTCGAAACTCGCGGGAATACCCCCCGCCTGTTCCGAAACACGCTCGTGTTCCTGGCCGCGGACAGGACGCGACTGCAGGATCTCGATGAGGCGACCCGCAAGTATCTCGCGTGGACGTCGATCATCGATGAGAAGAACACTCTGGACTTGGGTCCACAGCAGGTCAAACAAGCGGAGACGCAGCAGAACGCCGCCAATGGTGCGGTCAACGCCCGGATTCCCGAGACCTACCAGTGGCTGCTGGTGCCGGTTCAGTCAACGCCGCAGTCGGCGATCGAATGGCAAGCGATCAAGCTCACTGGAACCGATGCACTGGCGGTTCGAGTCAGCAAGAAGCTGCGGAACGACGAGCTGCTGCTCACCGGCTTCGCGCCGACGCGGCTTCGCATGGAGCTCGACCGAGTGCCTCTTTGGCCGAACAACCACGTCGCCATCAAACAGCTCGCGGAGCACTTCGCTCGCTACCTCTACCTCCCGCGGTTGAAGAACCCCGAGGTGCTGCTCGGTGCGATCAGCAGCGGGGTTTCACTGCTGACCTGGCAGCAGGAGGCCTTCGCGTTTGCCGACAGCTACGACGAGGCTGCTGGGCGGTATCGCGGGCTGCGGGGCGGCCAACAGGTGTCGATCGCCGATAGCGATGCGCCGGGCCTGCTGGTGAAGCCCGAGGTCGCCAAGAAGCAGATGGACGCCGACCGAGCCGCCTCCGGCGGCCCGACGACGGGCACCGGAACCGGCGGAACCGGCGTGGACACAACGGAGCCGGGCGGATCATCGACGGGTACGCCACCGGCGAAGCCTGTGCCCGCCCAGCCGAAGCGATTCCACGGCACTGTGACGCTCGACTCGACCCGCGTCGGGCGCGATGCCAGCAAGATCGCCGACGAGGTGATCGCCCACCTGTCTGGCCTCGTTGGGGCCAAGGTGAAGGTCACGCTTGAGCTTGAGGCGGAGATCCCGTCAGGGGCACCGGACCAAGTCGTCCGGACGGTCACGGAGAACAGCCGGACGCTGAAGTTCACGAGTCATGGGTTCGAGAGGGAGTAGAGGGTCGTGACCATCACTGTGGCGAAGGCACCTCGATCGACGATCCGAATTGTCGTTTGGGGGGCGATGGGTGACCCAATCTCTCACCGAACATCAACGGGGTCGACGGCCTGTTAACCAGAGAAGGACAGCCCGAACCCGCTCCGGCGGCATGGATTCGACGGTTTGAACCCGTTACGATCGGGGAGTTGATTGAATGACCCCGCCGAGAGGCGGGGTTGTTTGTTAACTGGAACGATGCTGAATATTGAGCAACTCTCGCGGTTCTGTCGCGTGGAATTGGCCTTCAAAGTCATATCCAGAGTTTGGTGAACTTGGATCTGGCGTCGGACAAGGCCCGGTACCCCCGCGAATCCGGCAGTCGCTCTGAGTCCTCTGACCGGGTTGTTTAACTCCGATCGGGAGTAGACGGGGTGGTTGAGTCGGGCACATCGACCCTAACACTAGCCTGATTGCGCGCCTACAATTGGCTCTACTTCGACTAGGAGCACTACATGGCTAAGCGACAGGGTCAGTCTTCAGGTGCCGCTGTACCGTCCAAGAGCATCAAGCCTTCATCGCCCAAGGGAACGGGTGTGACATCTTCGGACGACGCCGAGCGTCTGCAGGATCTGATGCAGGGTTACCACGAGAAGCTGCGTGAAATCGAGAAACGCGTCCTGGACGAGGGGATCGAATCGGTAGATCTCTACGGCTTCGATCAATGCCGCGTCCTCGAGGGCGACGAACTGGTCGAGGGCCTTCGTCGGTACGACGGCGTGTCGCTCATCCAGGAGCGGGTGATCGAACTCCAAGACGTGAAGCCCGCGATCGATCGGGTACTCGCTGTGGATCCAATGGATGCCGATGCGAAGTCACTTCTCGAAGAGCAGATGTGGCTCAAGTGCATCCTCATGCTCAACGGGCTTTCGCTGCTCCGTTGTCTCCGAAACACGGCTTTCGCGATGGGGCTTGATCCAACTCCATTCACAGTCGTGCACGAGAACCTCACGAATGAAACGAGAGCGAGCGCGCTCGGTCTGGCTGAGTTGATGTCGCTCACGATGCGTCGTGCGCACACAAATGCTGAGCCGGACTTTGTGATTGAATCGAACCGGGTAGACGAGCCATCGCTGACAAAGAGTCAGCAAACCGTGCTCAAGACGATGACACGGTTTGGAGGTTCGAATCTGCTGTCGACATCGGAAATCAGAGGTGAGATGGATCGCTCTGAGCGACTGAGTGAAGAGACCATTCGACTCGCTATCAAGGTGCTCGTGCTGGCTGACCTCGTTGAGCGTCCACAAGGTCCACGTAAAGGGTGTCGACTGACATTGTCGGGTCGAAAGCTGGCGGGCAAGATAGCGGATTGAATTGGGGTTAACTTGGGTTTATTGCGGGACCCGGCGTCCATAATTCCGCATGATTAACAACAGCAGCGCCACCGGGCGCACCTACAGAACGACATCGTCAATCTCTGTCCCTCGCACATGGCAGATCGCCAGCATCATGGTGTCCGGGCTCTCGCGCTGGCGGCAAGTCAGCGAGCGCGTGGGGCCGGGCTCTTCAGAGCAGCCGCCAAACTCGGAATGCACGGATCAGTTTGTTGACTCTCCGGCCTGCTCGCCCCTTGATCGTCGCGCCGCGACCAAGCGGCCAGAAACGGAGGGCGAGAGATGAAGATGACCGAGATCGACCGGGAAGTCAGGCGTCTCAAGGAGCTGCCGGTCAGGCTGCTCAAAGAGGAATACGAGTCGCTGTGGGGCGAGCCCACGCGCTCGAACAACCGGGCCTTCCTGGTGAAGCGGATCGTCTGGCGACGCCAGGCGCTCGAGTGTGGCGGGCTGAGTGACGAGGCACGGCAGCGTGCGCTCGTGCTCGCCAAGGACGTCGAGCTGCGCGTCCGGCCGGAGAAGGAGATCCACCGGGCGTACGCGAGAGCAGAGTCGTCGCCGACGCCGGAGGTGAACACGCGGTCGGGCCTGCTCCCGGCGGTGGGCACGACGCTGGTCCGCGAGTATCGCGGGCGTCGGATCGAGGTGCGGGTACTTGAGCGGGGGTTTGAGTGGGATGGTGTTGAGTATCGGTCGCTCACGGCGGTCGCGGAAGCGGTCACGGGTTCGGCCTGGAATGGGCGTTTGTTCTTCGGTCTCTCTACACAAAGGAATCGCAAATGAAAGAGTCTAAGAAGCAGGTGCGTTGCGCGGTCTACACACGCAAATCGAGCGACGAGGGTCTCGGACAGGAGTTCAATTCGCTCGACGCGCAACGCGAGAGCGGCGAGGCGTTTATCGCCAGCCGCAAAGGCGAGGGGTGGGTGTGCCTGCCCGAGCGGTACGACGACGGCGGGTTCAGCGGCGGCAACATGGACAGGCCGGGACTGACCAGCCTGCTCGAAGCGGTGAAGCACGGCGAGGTCGACGTTGTCGTCGTTTACAAGCTCGACAGGCTTACGAGGTCGATCCGGGACTTCGCCGCGATCGTCGAGACGTTGGAGTCGCAGGGCGTAGCGATCGCGTCCGTGACGCAGCCGATCAACTCGGGCGACTTGATGGGACGTCTGATGGTCCACATCCTTCTGAGCTTCGCGCAGTTCGAGCGCGAGCTCGCGAGCGAGCGGACGCGCGACAAGATCGCGGCCTCCAGGAAGCGTGGCATCTGGACGGGCGGGCGGCCGGTGCTCGGGTACGACTTCGCCGGGTCGAAGCTCGTCGTCAACGAGCCGGAGGCTGAGCAGGTCCGGCGGATTTTCGCAACGTACATCGAGCACCAGTCGATGCGGGCGGTGCTCGCCAAACTCCAAACGGAGGGCGTGACCAACAAACGCTGGACGACGACGGCGGGCGAGGAAATCGGAGGGAATCCCTTCTCGCTCTGCACGCTCTCTGGGCTGTTGTCCAATGTCCTCTACATCGGTCGCGTGCCGCACAAGGGCACCTCGTACGAAGGCCAGCACGATGCGATCATCGATCCGAAGGCTTTCCAGCGGGTCCAGGAGATCCTGCAGGAGAACCGCTCGTGCGGGGCGAGCATGAAGCAGAACAGGTTCGGCGGTTTGCTTAAGGGCCTCTTGAAATGCTCGGGCTGCGGGTGCCCGATGGTGCACACGTCGACGACGAAGTCAGCGCCGGGCGGTGGTGGCGGCAAGGTCGTGTACCGGTACTACACCTGCCGGTCACCGGTCCTGATCGGAAAGAGCAAGTGCAAGGCCGGCACGATCCCCGCCGAGCAGATCGAGTCGTTCGTGATCGAGCGTGTCCGCGAGGAACTCGACAGGCATGACATCGCGGGCCTCGTCTATGAGCGGCTCCGCAACGATGCCGAAGCCAAACTGGGCGACCTCGAAGCGCTGCACGCGCTCGAGCGCATCGACCAGAGCAAGGCATACAGCCGGCGCGACTCTATCAGGGCCGACGAGCTTGAAGAAAACATGGTCTTGATCGATCGAGAGATCGCAGCGACGCAGCTTGCACTGCCGACACGCTCTGAGATCGAGGCGCAGATCGCAGAGTTCAAGGGGATGTGGCGGAGCCTCACGCCGACGGAGCGGGCGAGCATGATCGCTCACGTGGTCAAGGCGGTGCGCTTTGACGCGAAGGACGGGCAGATCGCCATCGAATGGCACGACACCGATCGAGAGGAGGAAGCAGCATGAGCAGGACAGACACGTACCGGGTGCATCTTTCGAGAGCGGAGCGCGGCCAGGTTGTGCTCAAGAATCGTGCCGCGCCTCCGAAGCCCCCACCCAAGCGTGTGCCGACCCGGGCCGCGCGGCTGCTCGCTCTCGCGCACCGCATCGACGGGCTCGTCCGCGACGGTGAGCTGACCGACTATGCGGAGGTCGCGCTCGTCGCCGGGCTGACCCGGGCGCGAATCAGCCAGATCGTGGATCTCTTGCTGCTCGCGCCGTCGATCCAGGAGCGTGTGCTGTGCGAGACCAAGCCCGAGCGCGGGCGTGAGCGGTACGGCGAGCGTCACCTCCGAGAGATCGTCCGCGATCATGACTGGGACCGACAGCTCAAGGCCTTCGAAAGACTACTGACCAACAACTAACACCATTTCTCTTCCTTCCTCTCCGACAAGGACTTCCCATGCACAGCGACCCATCACGCGACGGCGCTCTCACGGCCGCATCATCCCCATCGCAACCATCTCGGACCGATCCGGACCCATCGCGCATCCCGCTGGCGCTCCGCGAGCGGCCGCAATGGGTGTGCTGGAGGTACGAGCAGCGTGACGGTCGATGGACAAAGGTGCCGATCAGCGCGAAGAGCGCAATGCCCGCGAGTTCGACCGATCCGAGTACGTGGACGGGCTTCGCGACGGCGCTCGACGCATTCCAGCGAGACGAGCGGCTGGCGGGGATCGGGTATGTGTTCGCTGCCGGTGATCCGTACGCGGGCGTGGACCTCGACGACTGCATCGACGAGGCCGGGCAGCTCAGTCCGCTGGCAACGGCGATCATCGAGTCGCTCGGCTCGTACGCGGAGGTGTCGCCGAGCGGGCGGGGCGTCAAGGTCTTCGTTCGGGCGACACTCGACGGACTCGACTCGACCCGGCGGCGGTTCAAGACCATCGACGGTCTGCCGCTGGCTGGGATCAAGGAAGTTGAGATCTACGACCGGGCTCGGTTTTTCACGGTGACGGGCGAAAGGCTCGAAGGCTCGCCCGACTCGGTTGAAGATGCGCAGTCCAGTCTGGGCGAGCTTCATAGGCGGCTATCGATGCCGACCTCGCACAGCGGGCGCTGGGAGCGAGATGCCCGTCCACTCCAGGCTGTCAAGTCCGTCGCATGGCGTGAGACGGGCTCGCGCCTCGATGACGAGCGGCTGATCGAGCTGGCGCAGCGGGCTGCCAACGGGGCGCAGTTCCGGGCGCTCATGGACGGCGATCTCTCCCGGCACGGTGGCGACGCCAGCTCGGCTGACCTGGCCTTCTGCAACATGCTCGCGTTCTGGACAGGCAAGGACCCGGCGCAGATGGACAGGATCTTCCGCAACTCGCAGCTCATGAGAGGCAAGTGGGACGAGCTGCGCGGAAGCCAGACGTACGGGGCGATTACGATTGCGCGGGCGATCGAGGATTGCACTGATGTCTACACCCCGAAGTCGTCACCGGCAGCGGTCGCCGCTAAAGAACAGACGGAACCCGTCGAACCAGACGGCGACGGGCTGGTGCCGCTCGGGCAGCGCGACCCCGTTTCCGGTCGGCTCGTGCTCTCGCCCAGACGGACGCTGCCGACGGCGGAGTCGTACGTGAGTGAGTTCTGCACGCACCCCGACGGCCGCACGCTCGTCGCGCACGGCGGCGTGCTGATGGAGTGGGCGGACAACTGCTACCAGCCCGTCGAAGAAGGGAGTGTGAAGAACAGGCTCCAGCCCTGGCTTCACGATGCGTTGCGGTATGTGCACGTCAAAAAGTCAGACTCGTTCGAGCTGCGCGACTTCGAGTCGAACCCGACCACCGTTAGGCAGGCCCTCGAGACGATCGTCTCGTACGTGCATCTCCCGGCGAGCACGGCGTCTCCGTCTTGGCTGGATGGCGACGAGGGGCGGCCGCCCGCCATCGAGCTGCTGCCGTGCAGGACCATGAACCTGCACATCCCGACGGGCCGGGTGGTCGATGCCACCCCCAAGCTCTTCACGACGAACGCGCTCGACTTCGACTACGAGCCCGACCCCGAGCCGCCGGAGCGCTGGATCAAGTTCCTCGAGCAGCTCTTCGGCGAGGATCTCGAATCGGTCGAGCTGCTCCAGGAGTGGCTGGGGTACTGCCTGACGGCGGATACGAGCCAGCAGAAGATGCTGCTGGTCGTGGGGCCCCGCCGATCGGGCAAGGGCACGCTTGCGCGGGTGGTGACGCAGCTGGTGGGGGCGGGCAACGTGGTCGGGCCGACGACGGGGAGCCTAGCGACGCAGTTCGGGCTCCAGCCCCTGATCGGGAAGTCAGTTGCGATCGTCAGCGACGCGAGGTTCAGCGGCGACGGCGTCCCGATCGTCGTCGAACGGCTGCTGTGCATCTCGGGCGAAGACACGCTGACGATCGATCGGAAGTATCTCGGATCCATCAGCACCAAGCTGCAGACCCGATTCGTGTTCCTGACGAACGAGCTGCCCAGGTTCAAGGACGCCAGCAACGCCCTGACCGGGCGGTTCCTGGTGCTGCGGCTGCGAAACAGCTTCTACGGTCGCGAGGACCAGACACTGACGGCAGCGCTTCTCAGAGAGTTGCCGGGCATTCTGAGCTGGTCGCTCGAGGGGTGGAAACGGCTCCAGAAGCGAGGCCGGTTCATCCAGCCCGCGAGCAGCACCGATGCCATCCAGGAGCTCGAGGATCTGGCTTCGCCGGTTGGGGCGTTCGTGAGGGAGCACTGCACCGTCGGTCCGGGCCAGCGCGTCACCATTGACAGCATCTACTCTGCGTACTGCGGGTGGTGCGAGAGCGAGGGCTGGCAGAACGCACCCACGCGGAACAACTTCGGGAAGGACCTCGCGGCGGCGGTGCCCGGGATCGTCCGAAAGCGCAAGAACCAGCATGTGTCGTTCTACGCCGGGATCGGCCTCAAATCGGCGTTTGAAGCTGGTCACTGACGCGCACTGTCGCAGACTGCTGCAGTAGTCCACATTGTTTTCTTTATGCCTTTCTCTCTCCTTCTGATCTTGATTTGGAAATCAAAACAATGCCAACTGCTGCAGCAGTGTGCGACAGTAACCCGCTTGAAGAACTTCAAGAATCTGGTCGTTCTGTGTCGCGGAGTTCGCTCGCCCATGCTATAATTCCCGCACCTACCCGCTCTCTTCTTCGACTACACACCTCTACCGAGACCACCATGCACATCGAATCGCGCTCCGTGTCGGATATCCGTCCGTACGACCAGAATCCCCGCATCAACGAGAGCGCCATCGAGGCGGTCGCAAAGAGCCTGAAGGAGTTCGGCTTCCGCCAGCCCATCGTGGTCGACACGGAGGGCGTGATCGTCTGCGGCCACACGCGCTGGAAGGCGGCAACCAGACTCGGGCTCGCGGTCGTCCCAGTGCACGTCGCGACGGATCTCTCGCCCGAGCAACTCCGTGCGTACCGCATCGCGGACAACCAGACGGCCTCGCTCTCGGCGTGGGACCCGGAGCTGCTGCCCGTCGAGCTGCTGGGCCTGCAAGAAGCTGGCTACGACCTGTCGCTCTTGGGCTTCGGCGAGGAGGAACTCGCCGGGCTGCTGGATCCGGCACTGGTCGAGGGATTGACGGACGAGGACGAGGTACCCGAGCCCCCCGACGAGGCGACGACGCAGGCGGGGGATCTCTGGGTGCTCGGGCGTCACCGGCTGCTCTGCGGGGACAGCGCCAGTCCGAACGATCTCGACCGCCTGCTCGACGGCGCGACGATTCAGCTCTGCAACACGGACCCGCCGTACAACGTCAAGGTCGAGCCGCGCTCCAACAACGCGATCGCGGCGGGGCTCTCGTCGTTTCAGGGGACGCACCACCAGAAGCTCGACGTCGCGCTGCACCCCGAGAAGTCCAAGCCGACGGGCAGGAAGCTGCGGGCGAAAGACCGGCCGCTCGTCAACGACTTCGTGACCGACGAGGCGTTCGAGGGCATGCTGGACGCGTGGTTTGGCAATATCGGTCGCGTCCTGGAGCCCGGACGCGGATTCTACATCTGGGGCGGCTACGCCAACGTCGCCAACTACCCGCCCGCGCTCAAGGCGTCGGGTCTCTACTTCAGCCAGTCGATCATCTGGGACAAGCAGCACCCGGTGCTCACCCGCAAGGACTTCATGGGCGCGCACGAGTGGTGCTTCTACGGCTGGAAAGAGGGCGCGGCGCACGTCTATCTTGGCCCGAACAACGCGACGGACCTCTGGCAGGTCAAGAAGGTGAGCCCCCAGAGCATGGTGCACCTGACCGAGAAGCCCGTCGAACTGGCAAGGCGAGCGATCGAGTACTCCACGCACTCCGGCGAGCGCGTGCTCGATCTCTTCGGCGGCTCGGGCTCGACGCTGATGGCGTGCGAGCAGACGGGGCGCAAGGGCTATCTGATGGAGATCGATCCCTTGTACTGCGACGTGATCGTGCAGCGGTGGGAGGGCTTTACGGGCAAGAAGGCGGAGCGTGTGAAAGGAACGGACTAGTGGCCCGAGAGCTTCGTCCAGATCGCGACATCAAGTGCGCGGACCGAGACGTTCAGCAGCTCGCCAGCGCGCTCCATCGCATAGACGACGCCGACCTCGCGGCTTGGTTTGCCGGCGATGGGTCGGCCAAGCACGGACTGGGCGTAGCGGATGATGTGCACATCGGGCTTCACCGTTTCGGCCCCGAAGAGCATGCGGAGGTACTGAAACCCGGCGAGCTTGAAGCCGTCGACGTCGAGCGTGAGGTGATCGCCCGGACGCGTCCATCGTGCCCACTGCGACAGCCGATCCATTTCGGTCGCACCATTGAACCGGCTTTGGATGTCGAGGAGGTATTCGAGGACGCCGACGAGCATCGCGGCCTTCATCGGACTGTTCATGCGGAGCGCATCGGCGTGGAACGCTGCGGGTGTGTCGTACGACCCGATCAGTTCGCGGAGTTGGGCGCAGCTCGTGATCTCAGGGAAGCGATCAGCGAACCCTCGCACACGGGGGAGCACGACCGTCTTGTGTGGCTTGCGGAGCGAGAGGACGCAGTCGATGACGCGGACTGCGGTGGGGGCGGTCCAGATCCAGTCACTCGGCGCAGGCGGGTTTGGGAAGTCGCGCTGGAGGGCCGCAGCGAGCGTCTTGGCATCGGATTCGATCATGCTGCTCAGCGTACCGGAAGCAGCGCGGTCCGCACTGAGCACGACCCCAAGTCATGCTGGGGCCGTGCGCGAATGCGATTGAGATGTGGGGTGAAGGTCTTAGGAGGCCGACCCGCTCGCAAAGAGCCCGCGTCCCGCCTTCGTGAATCTGGATGCCTTCCCCTTGGCTTTGATCTCCCGGATGATCGCGCTGTAGATGGTCGCTTCCGGCGTCCGCCCGCTCGTCTTCCAGCCCGCCGCCATGGCCTTCTCGGAGAGCGCCTTCGCGCCCAGCGGCTCCTTGGACTCGGAGAGGATCCTGGCGGCGAGGTCGAGCCCGCTCGGGCGTTTCTGGGCGGCGACGTTGGGCCGTGCCGCGTCCTTGGTTGAGGGGCGGGCCTTGGGCGGCTTGGCGGGCTTGGGCGTAGACGGGGCGTTCCTGGCCGCGTGGTCCGCCAGCGCCTTGGTGTTGGCGATCTCCTTGGCCGACGGGGCCTCGTGGTCCTGCTTCCCGCCCGCAAGGCGTGTGTCAATCTCGGCGATGGCCGCCTTGCGGGCTTTCTCGGTTGCGGTCTTGGTCGTTGAAGCTTTCTTCGTGGTGGTCTTTTTGGCCATGGTGGTGCTCCTATGAAAGACAGCGAAGCCCGCGACGAGCGGGCCTCAGATGGGTCGTGTGTCGATCTCCCGGTTACAGGCCGGGCAGACGGTCTTGGTGGGTGGCGCTGCTCGCCTTCCCGCCTCGTAGGCGGCCTCGAGCGCTTCCCTCACGCTCCAGACCGCGACCTCGCGGAAGTCGGCGCTGGTGCGGGCGGTCTCGAGTGTGTCGAAGTCGAGCAGCCTCTTGGCGATGGATGTGATCGTGTCGTCTCGCGTGGTCATGGCTCAGGCCTCCTCGCTCAGGAAGCGGACGACGTCCGCACGGTCCATGCTGCTGGCGAAGGCGACGACCCCGATCAGGTCGTGGCGGATGATGCTGACGTTCCCGGTCAGCGCCCAGTTGCCCGGATCCGCCTCGAGCCGCTCGGCGAGCCGGTCGACCTCCATCTGCAGGACGTCGATCAGGCGGGCGATCTCGGCCCGCTGCAGCTGCATGAGCGCCAGGGGCGTGGGCTGCGTCTCTTTGGTCTTGTCGTGGTCGTTGGCCATCGCGTTGTTCTCCGTACCGGGCGTTTCGCCCGTGTGACACATGAAGCCATGAAAGCGGCGCGTCATCAAGTCATTCTGGAAAGAAATCAAGAGTTCATGAGCAGGTATCTTGCGCCGGTGCTGACATGTTGGTACCTGCCCACCTGCGCGGGCCTTGCGGCCCTCTACGCCTCTACCCGGTAAAGGAGAGCCAGCATGGCCGACAACAGAGCCGAGCGCCTCACGGCCCGCCAGGAGCAGGCCATCGTCGCGCTGATCAACGAGACCACCGTCGCGGCGGCCAGCCGGGCCAGCGGCATCGGCCAGCGGACGCTGCACCGGTGGATGAGCCGGCCCGTGTTCCTGGCCGCCTACCGGGC
>JBGSIX010000193.1:0-11822 GCA_041742315.1 Phycisphaerales bacterium
CCGAGCCCGTTTGGGCGCGCCAAGCCCCTGCGGAACGCACAGAACGACACGCCGCACAACCGCTGGTCCGACCGGGGCGCTCCCGATCAGAACGGCTGATTCCCAAGGAACCGATCCATGTTCGACAAGCTGATGGGCAAGTGGCGGGGGCAGAGCCACGACCAGCAGCGCCCGCGCATCGTGCCAAACGACCGCGGCGCCTACCCGAACATGCCCGACCTGCCCAAGGTCCGGCCCGAGATGGCCAACTTCGACGTGGTGGACGGGATCCTCGTGGCGACGGCGCTCCAGAGCCGACTCGTGGGCATGGACTCGGCGGACCTCGTCGAAACCATCCTCGCCCAGGTCGACGCCGACGGCCAGGTCAAGAACGTCATCGTGGACCTGGAGAACATCGAGTTCATGGACTCGACGTCGCTTGGCATGCTGGTCTTCCTGAACAACCGGCTCCAGATCATCGAGGGCCGGCTGGTCATCGTGAACGCGGCGGCCACGCTCGAGCAGATGTTCAAGATCACCCAGCTCGACCGGATGCTGCCCGTCTGCCGGGACGTCATGAAGGCCGTGGCGATCCTGAACCGGGCCCACGCCGCCTGAGCCTCCGTTCCACCCTTGCCCAGGGGCCTCGGTGGGCCAACAATCCCCGGCTAGGCTGGGGCAATGGTGTAATTGGTAGCACGACAGATTCTGATTCTGTTAGTTGGGGTTCAAGTCCCTATTGCCCTATTGATTGACCCGTGGCGGAGGCTTCCAGCCTCCGCTGTTTTTTTTCGGTTTCTCTTGGCTCGGAGCACGCGGAGGCTGGAAGCCTCCGCCACGGGTGCTGTTTGAGTCAGTCCAGCAGATCGACGGTGTGTGCGGCGTCGGGGTCGAGCTGCATCTTGAGGTACGCGGCGTAGAGCCCGTCGCTGGCCAGCAGCTCCTCGTGCGAGCCGAGCTCGATGAGCTGGCCCTTCTCGAGCACCGCGATCACGTCGGCGTGGCGGATCGTGCTCAGGCGGTGGGCGATGACGATGCTTGTGCGGTCCTTCATGAGTTCCGCCAGCGAGCGCTGGATAAGCGCCTCGGAGCGTGAGTCGAGGTTGCTCGTCGCCTCGTCGAGGATGAGAAGCACCGGGTCGGCCAGGATCGCCCGCGCGATCGCCAGGCGCTGCTTCTGCCCGCCCGAGAGCCGCACGCCACGCTCGCCGATGAGCGTGCGGTAGCCCTTTTCGGTCTCGACGATGAATTCGTGCGCGTTGGCGAGCCGGGCGGCTTGCTCGATCGCTTCCATCGGCGCCTCGCGTTTGGCGTAGGCGATGTTCTCGGCGATGGTGCCGTCGAAGAGGAAGACGTCCTGTTCGACGATGCCCAGCAGTCTGCGGTAGCTGTCGACGTCGATGTCGCGGAGGTCGACGCCGTCGAGGCGGATGGTGCCCTCGGTCGGGTCGTAGAAGCGGGCGACGATGTTGCAGAGGGTGGTCTTGCCCGCGCCCGATGGGCCCACGAGCGCGAGCGTCTGCCCGGGCCTGATCGTGAGGCTGAGGTCCCTGATCACGCGCACCGGCTCGCCCTCCGACTTGTCGGTGGGGGACTTGGGGTAGGCGAACGAGAGGTGCTCGATCGCGATCTCGCCTCGCGCGGCTTCCTTGCTGACCTGCACGCCCTCGCGCTTGCCCTCGAACTCCATGGGCTCGGCGAGCAGGTCCAGCGTCTTGTCGAGCGCGCTGAGGTTGTTCTGCACGGCGGTGGCGCTCGAGGCGAGCGCTTCGAGCGGGCCCAGGAGCATGACGACGTACGTGACGAACATGATGACGTCGCCCGGCGTGAGGTTTCCCTTGATGACCTGGGATCCGCCGTAGACGAGCACGCCGGTGGAGGCGACGGGGATGAGCAGGGCCCAGGCGATCTCGATGCCGCGTGACCACCACCAGGCCATGATCTCCTGGCGGATCATGAAGTGATTGGCGCCGACGAAGCGTTGGCCCTCGCCGCGCCATCGGCTGAAGCCTCGGACGATGCGCATGCCGCCGAAGACCTCGGTGGAATGGCTGTCGATGTTGGTTCGGCTGACGCGGATGTCTCGGTAGATGGGGCGGATGCGTCCGATCCAGGTGCGGTGCGTGATCCAGATCGCGGGGATCATCAGGAGCGAGCCGACGAGGAGCTTCCAGTCGACCATCGCCAGGATGACGAGCGTGACGCCGACCTGCGTGACGGCGCGCCAGGGGTTGTAGATCAGGCTGAAGACGAGCTCGCCCACGCCGCCGGCGTCCTCGCGGAGGATCGAGGAGATGCCGCCCGACTTGAGCGCCTGCACGCGTTCGAGGGGCAGGCGCACCGCGTGGTCGAAGAGCGTCCGGCGGAACGAGACCTGGAGGCGTTTGGTGATGCGCGTCGCCTGCCAGCGCCCCCACATGGCGATGACGACGCTCATCATCGTGAGCGTGATCATGGAGAGGCCGATGAGCCAGAGCATGGCGAAGCGGTCGGGGGTGCCGTCGGCGTATCGCGGGATGTCGGCGATGCCCTTGAGCTTCTGCGCCAGCGCCTCGGGCCCGGGTGTGTCGGCCCAGACGTAGTCCATCACGAGCTTCGTCGAGACGGGCAGGACCATGCCGATGACGGTCGAGACGCTCAGCGTGACGAGCGCGAGCCCGAGCCGCTTGTGGTGCCCGCGGGCGAGCTTCCAGAACGCTCGCAGGACCTCGCGAAGCGAGCGGGTGCGATGGTGTTTGGTCGGTTCGCTGGCGGTGATCGCGGCGGCGTCGCCCGCGCGGGATCGCTCGCGCCGACGGACCTTGTAGTCTGCGAATCGGTTGCCGCTGGATCGGGCTCGCCTGCTTTTGTTCTGCACGGGCGGATGCTAGGCTCTCGCCTCAGATCGCCGGATTCCTCGGCGAGCTTGCCAGCACAGGGGAAAGACCGATGCCGCTCCCGGGTTCCAAGATCGCGCTGCACTGGAGAATCCTCATCGGCCTGGCGCTGGGCGTTCTGGCGGGGCTCGTCATCAACACGACCTGGACGCACGACACGTGGGTCGCCCTGGGCGTCAACAACCCCAAGCTCATGCTCGACGGCGGCAAGGCCGGCACGGATTCGCTCAAGCCGGGAGGCACCAACGAGTACGCGGATTTCACGGCCCGCGTCGCGGTCTTTGCGCGCCAGGCCAACGAGTTCATCGGGCAGCTTTTCATGCGCGGGCTCAAATTCATTGCCGTGCCCATCGTGCTCTTTAGCCTCGCGGCGGGCGTGGCGAGCCTCAACGACACCCGCAAACTCGGACGCATCGGGGGCAAATCGATCGGGATTTATCTCTGCACGACGGCGTTGGCGATCACGATCGGGCTCCTGGCGGCGAACCTCGTCAAGCCGGGCAAGTCGTTCCCCGAGGAGAAACGCGTCCAGCTCGAGGCGCAGTACCAGGCCGACGCGAGCACGAAGGTCGAGAAAGCCGAGGCCGAGCGCACCAAATCGGCGTGGAAGGTCATCCTCGAGATCTTCCCCGAGAACCCATTCGAGTCGATGGCCAAGGGCAACACGCTCCAGGTCGTGGTGGTGGGATTGCTCGTCGGATTTGCGATCACGCTCCTGCCGCAGAAGGAAGCGGGGCCGCTGCTGCAGTTCTTCGAGGGGATGACGAGCGTCACGATCAAGATCGTCGAGGTGATCCTGAAGATCGCGCCGATCGCGGTCTTCTCATTGATCGTCGTGCAGATCGCCGACCTTGGGATCGACGTGCTCCGCTCGCTCGTGGTGTACTGCCTGACCGTCGTCGGCGGGCTGGCGATCATGATGTTCCTGGTCTATCCGCTCATCCTCAGGATCTTCACGCCCGTCAGGTACGCTCGGTTCTTCAAGGCGATCAGCCCCGCCCAGCTCCTGGCGTTCAGCTCGTCGAGCTCGGGCGCCACGATGCCCGTCACGATGGAGTGCGTCGAGAAACGCCTGGGCGTCTCCGAGGACGTCACCAGCTTCGTCATCCCCGTCGGCGCGACGATCAACATGGACGGGACCGCGCTCTACCAGGGCGTCGCGGCGGTCTTCATCGCGCAGCTCTTTAACATCGATCTCTCGATCATGCAGCAGCTGACGATCGTGCTCACGGCGACGCTCGCCTCGATCGGGACGGCAGCCGTCCCGGGCGTGGGGATCGTCATGCTCGTGATCGTGCTCGAATCGGTGGGCCTGCCCATCGAGGGCATCGCGGTGATCCTGGGCGTGGACCGGATCCTGGACATGTGCCGGACGAGCGTGAACGTGACGGGCGACTGCATGGTGGCGGCCGTGGTCGCACACTCCGAGCACGAACTCCTGACACCCGCGCAGATCGCGGCCGCGTCGAACCACCCGCTCGACGAGCACCCGCCATTGTAATGCAGAGTGAAATTCGCGAGCCGCGACCGTCAGGGAGCGGTTTTTACTGAAACATGCATTTCCGCTCCCTCACGGTCGCGGCTCGTCGGTGTGGTCTTTAGTTGTCCTGATCCCACCGGCGGAGGATGCGGGCCGTTTCATCGCGGTGCTCGCTCTCGTCGCGCGCCATGTCTTCGAGCTGGACCTGCAGGCCCTTCATGCCCAGCGCCTCGGCCTGAGCCGCCCGCTTGGCGTAGCGGTCGTGCGCGTCCGTCTCGGCTTCGAGGATCGCCTTGAGCATGTCCTTGGGCGAGTCGGCTTTCTTGACGGGCTTGGGTGTGGTGGTCGGCTCGCCGCCCATGGCGACGATCTTCGAGGAGAGGAACTGCGCGTGCCCGGTCTCGTCGGGGATCTCGGCCTCGAAAAAGGTCTTGAGCTCCGGACGCGAGGGGCCGCTGACCTTGGCGGCGTAGGTCAGGTACTGCAGCATCGCGGAGAACTCGTAGGACAGATCCTCATTGAGCGCCTCGATCAGCCGGTCTTTCGTGATATCTGACATGAAAGTCCTTTCACTAGATTAGAACTGTTCTAAAGACTTTAGGCACGAAAAAGAAACGCGACCGGTTGGTCGCGTCTGGTGGTGGATCGGGTTGTCGGGTTGGTTCAGGTGCCGGCGAGTTCGAGTTGGCTGGCCAGATCGTCGTGGATCGCCATGATGCGGGTGAACATGAGCCGCCCGGCCTCGACGAGCTTTGCCTTGTCCTCAGCGGTGAATGGCTGGGCATCGAGTGTGGCTTTGAAGGCTTCCCACCGTGGGCGTTGGGATTCGCCGTAGGGATCGAGCGAGCGGAAGCCGTCGTCGCCCTGGGCGCCCCAGGCGGCGCGCAACTTCTTGGCGACATAGCGGTTGCCGTTGTTGGCCCCCTCGCGGACGTAGTGGAGCCCGAGGAGCGTGAGCGAGTCGGCCTGCTCGATGTCGTGGCAGAGAGCCGCGACGCCCCGGCTCGGTTCGTCGGCGGGCGAGGCGTCAAAGTGGGCCAGATCGGCGTCGTAGTAGGGCCCCTGAAGTTGGGGGTCGTCCACCAGAGCGGTCAGGTACGGGCTGGTCGGGCGCGCCCGGAGGATGGCCCGGTCGAGAGCCTTGTTCCAGAGGACTTCCTGGCGGAGCATCTCGACGTACTCGTCCCGGGTCATCTGGCCCGAGACCATCCGAGCCGGGACCGGGGCGTGCTCGGCCTTCTCATGCAGGTCGGCGCAGCCCTCTTTCATCATCTGACTGATCGGCTTGGTGGGGTCGGTCATGGCAAGGCTCCAGGGGCGTTCGGGGCGAACGCACTTGGAGGATCATCGCACCGGCACGTTGCACGTCAAGGCCGGTCCCCGGTCTATTGAGAATGAATCTCAACGAATAAACCCCGGATACAGGTGAATAAATTCCCCTAATCCGTGAGACAACCGACAGAAACGGGCGCAAAAGTGTGAGTTATCGGCTCTTTGCCTCATCCGCATGCGAAGTTCTGCCGGTAACCTGTCCGAACAATCGCTGCCGCGAGTGTCCCCGCCTGGGGACGCTATGACCGGTGAGCAAGGCCGCACGGAACGCGGCAGGGGTCGGGGGAGTCGTCCGCGAAGGAGCGGACACAGAGGGGGACGACAGCGCCGAGCGCTTTTCGAGCCATACGACCCCGAAGGTCATCCAGAACACGTTTATGGCCGGCGAAGGCGTCGGTGCCCGTTTTGGCGGAGGTGCCGACGGGGTTTGCACTCAGGGAGGAACCGACTGGTGCTGTATTCACTTTCAAGACTCGTGCTGTTTGTCATGCTGACGCTCTCGCCCTGGCTCAACGCCAGCGCCCTGTCTCAGCCGACCGCGCAGCAATTCAAAGCGTGGCTCTCGTATTACGCCCACAACGACCTGCGGGCGGATTACAATTACGACGGCGAGATCTCACCCGCTGATTTCTCGGCGTTCCTGACCAATTATTATGCGAACCCGCCCGGCGGGGGCGATGACAGCGGCTGGACCGAACTCAACCCGAGTTCTAGTTCGATCGTGATCTACGTCTCAAGTTCGCAGGGCAACGACAGCTACGACGGCAGGTCCACCGGCCGGCCTGTCAAGACGATCGCTCGTGCGTACGACCTGATCCGTGACGGCCAGCCGGACTGGATCCGCCTGCGTCGCGGCGACACGTTCTTCGAATCGCTGCCGAACTGGAAGAAATCGGGCAAGTCCAACACGCAGCCGATGGTTCTGTCGACCTACGGCGAGAGCAACGCCCGCCCGAAAATCATGACCGGCACCGCCCGCGGGATGCGAGCCACGGGTCCCGAGACTCGGAGACACCTCAGGTTCGTGGGTTTCGAGATGCGCCCGCATACCAGAACCCGTGACGAAGCGCCGGGCGGGATTGAGTTTATCTGTCATCACGAGGACATCCTGATCGAGGATTGCCTGATCGCTGGTTTCGCCGACAACCTTCAATTCCAGGGCGACGACACGCTCCGCGCGAACAACGTTCGCGTGCGGCGCAACGTGATCATCGATTCGTGGGCGGTCGGTCAGCACTCGCAGGGTCTGTATGCCGCGCGTGTCGACAACTTGTTCATCGAAGAGAACACCTTCGACCACAATGGCTGGAAGGATGGCATCGAGGGCGCCGAGCCGACGATCTTCAACCACAACATCTACATCCAGTCGAGTTGCTCGAGCATCCAGGTGCTCAACAACATTATCTCCAACGCATCAAGCCATGGTGTCCAGATGCGACCCGGTGGTGTGGTCGTGGGCAATTTCTTCTACCGCAACTCGATCAACGTGCTGCTGGGCAATGAGGACTTCCAGACCACGGGCGCGGTCAACAGCAACGTGATTCTGGAGGGCAAGGACATCGGCCCGGGGCTCCCCCGCGGGATGGGCATCCACATCCAGTACACGAACAACGCCAAGGTCCGTGACAACATCATCCTCCGCAACGGCACAGAATCCGGCCAGAGCGAGGCGATCGCCATCATCGGCGACAGCAACAAGCACATCGACAACCTTCTTGTCGAGCGGAACACGATCTACAACTGGCTCAACAACATCGTCATCGAGAACGACGCCCTTCGCGACGCGACGTTCCGCAACAACGTCGTGTACGACAGCCAGAACCAGAGCCCGGCGATCCGCCACTGGTTCGATTCCACGGTCGACGAGGTGGTGGGAACCAACAACACCTACTACATCGCGGGCACGTCCAACTGGTTCCGTCTGCGGAACAATTACTTCTCGCTCAATCAGTGGCTCAACGTCTCGCTCGAGACCAATCCGCTCAGCCTCAACGGGCGTCACTTCTACGACGACACCCGCACGCTGACGCGCTACGCCCAGAACCTGCTCTTGCCTGCGAACCCGCAGCTGGTGCTCAACCGCGCTCGGGCCCAGGTGCGCCCGATCTGGGACGATGCCTACACGGCCTCGAGCATCAACGAGTACTTCCGCGAGGGATACAAGCTGGTGAACTGATCTCTCCGCGACAGTTCATGCCAAAAGAGAGCCCCGCACCGTTGATCCGGTGCGGGGCTCTTTGTTTGAATGAGATCTTAGGGTCAATCAGCGGCGACGGCGAGCCGCGGCGAGGCCACCCAGGCCAACCAGCGCCAGAGTCGCAGGCGCCGGGACGGCATAGAGAGCCGTGACGTCGACGTTATCGAGAAGAACGTTGCGGCCCGTGCCGTCGAGGTTCACTTCGACGATGCGCCCCTCGAAGTTGCCCGAACTGAAGTTGCGTTCAACGTAGTTGAGCTTGCTGGTGTACTGGTTGTAGATGACGGCGAACGGCTGGAAGAAGACGCCGGTGTTCCCACTATCGAGTTCGCTGTCGAGATCAAGGATCTTGGAGATGCTGACGTAGTCGCCGTTGCCATCGAGTTGGACCTCGTAGAGCGAACGGGTGTTCTCCTCAGTGATGTAGATGTTGCCATTGTCGGCCGATGCGATGCCCCGGACGCGGCTGAGTGTGTCGTTCAGTCCGGTGACGGAGGCCGACAGGTCGATGACCGAACCGAACGAGACGTCCGTCGGGTCGGTGGGGTTGTTCATGACGAGACGGTGGATGACGCTGGCCTCACGGTCGCCGCCGGGCGGGATGTTGGGGTCGTCATCGACGCCGCCGTTGACGGAGCCGACGTAGAAGTTGCCACCGCGGAGACGGTCACCGACGATGGTGTTGAATGCGTTCGGGCGAGGACGCGGGTCGGTGAACGGCGGCTCGGGAACGACGACGGTGACCGACGCCGGGTTCGAGACATCGAGGCCAAGGACACCCTCGAGGCGAAGCGGGAGAGTCGCGGCCGAACCGGGGTTGTTGGTCATCAGAACGTTGTTGGTAACTGCGTCGTATGCCATGCCCTCGACGGCCTGGATCGGATCGCTGGTGAAGATGCTGTTCACCGCGCGCGAGCCGGGGTTGAACATATCAGTGACCTGGTACACAACGGCGGTTGAAGGATTCTGCTCGGGTGTCGGCGAGTTGGCGAAGTAGTAGTTGCCGTTGGAGTCCTCGGCGATGCCACCGATCAGACGGTGGACACTGGTTGGAGCCGGGGCAAAGGTGACGAGTGTGCTCGGGGTGAGGCTGCCGTAATCCAGCAGCTGGATGGTGTCGGAGCCGCCCGCGCGGTCATTGGTGGCGAAAAGGATATCGCCGGGCATCTGGGCTGAAGCGGTGGCGGCCAAGCCAGCCAGCGCCATCAGAAACGTGGTCTTGCGGAACATGAGTCGTGTCTCCTCTCAGAATGTACGTCTTTCAGGCCCGCGCCCCACAGCTTGCGACATGCAAGCTGTCAAGAGAGCTCTGGGCGGAGCACTTTCGCGATCAAAAGTGTAATGGGTGCTCCAACCGGGTTCGAGGTCCTTTCCCCATTTTCACTTCGAAAGCATATGCCATTCGGTTTTTGGACGTTGCAATAGAGCCACATTACGGGGTCTTCTTGTCGCGCGGATCGGCGTTGACTCGGGCTCATATGGGCCTAGACTCGCCGCTGAGGGCTTGTAGCTCAGTCGGTAGAGCGCACCCCTGATAAGGGTGAGGTCACAGGTTCAAGTCCTGTCAGGCCCATTGAGGACACGCGAGTACGCTGGTTGGTTCGGGCTCTTGGCAAACCACGCCGAGAGCCGACCATAAGGACCGCATGGCCAAACCAACGCCGAGCTTCTGGACAGACTTCCGCCTCTTCTTCCTCAGAGGGCTGGGCGTTCTCCTGCCCTCGGTGCTCACGCTCTGGCTCCTCTTCCAGGCGTTCATCTTCCTCTACAACAACGTCGCGGCCCCCATCAACCGGGGCATCCGAACCGCGATCGTCGAGGTCATGCCTCGCATCGTGAGCGACGCCCACGTGCCCGAGTGGTTCCGGGTGACCGCGGAAGAGGTCGAGGAATTCAAACGCACCACGACCGACCCGCTCCTGCGGAAGGCGCCGGACGCGGCGATCAGCCACCACATCCGCACCCGCCAGATCGAGAACTTCTGGAACACCTGGGCTTTCGGGCTGCTCCGACTGACCGGCCTGCTCGTGGCGACCGTGCTGATCTACCTAGGCGGGCGGGTGCTGGGCAGCTTCATGGGTCGGTACTTCTTCCACCGTCTCGAGCGGCTGCTCAAGGCCGTTCCGGGCTTCAAGCAGGTCTACCCGCACGTGAAACAGATGGTCGACCTGATCATGGGCGACAGCCAGATGGCTTTCCGCCGGGTCGTGCTGGTCGAGTACCCCCGTAAGGGGATCTGGACGATCGGGCTGGTGACGTCCAGCTCGATCAAATCGATCGCCCAGCAGGTCAAGGGCGATGTCCTGACGGTCTTCATCCCGACCAGCCCGACGCCGTTTACGGGGTTTACGATCAACGTCCCCGCCAAGGAGTGCGTGGATGTGGATATGACCATCGACCAAGCCCTTCGATTCGTGATCACGGCCGGGGTTCTGGTGCCCGAGGGGCACGAGATGCCGCCGGCCTCGGGTGTGCCACAGATCCATGTCCCAAGCGTGCTCCCGGAGGCCGAGGCGGAGACAGACCGCCCGGCTTCCGAGTCCTAGACTCCCGTCCCCATAGGGCTCTGGCCCGTCTGGGGAGTGGAGGGCTGGGTATGCGAGTCGACGTTGTGGGGCTGAAATTCGAGGTGACCGACGCGATCCGGGAGTACGCCGAGGCGAAGGTCGAGAAGCTCCTCCGGTATTTCGACGGGACCCAGTTGATCACGGTCCGCCTGGCCCAGCCGGCGGGTCGGGATTTCGAGGTCGAGCTCGTGGTGGACGTGGAGAAGCACGACGATTTCGTGGCCACCGCATCTGGGGACGACCTGTATCTGACGATCGATTCTTCGGTGCAGAAGATGAGCCGTCAGTTGACGGATTTCAAAGAGAAGCTCAAGCTGAGCAGTCACCATCCTGACGGGCCACGCTGAGGCGGGGAGCACACAGACAATGAAGCTCATCGATCTCGTGCCTGAGGGCGCGATCTCAACTCATCTTCAGGCGACCCAGCGTGACGACGTCATCGCGGAGATGGTGGACCTGCTGATCGCCGCGGGCTCGGCGGCCCCGGAGTCGCGCGGCGACCTGATCGCCAAGGTGCTCAGCCGCGAGCAGACGGGCTCGACCGGGTACGGGCGGGGCGTCGCGGTGCCGCACGTCAAGCAGCCCAGCGTCGAGCGGATGTCGGTGGCGATCGGCCTCTCGCAGACGGGCGTGGACTTCAACGCGCTGGACCGCCAGCCGGTGTTCTCGGTGTTCCTGCTGCTGAGCCCCATCGACCGCCCGGAAGAGCACCTCCAGGCGATGGAGGCGATCTTCAAACAGCTGAGCAAGGAGACGTTCCGCCGGCAATTGCGCCAGGCGACGAGCGTCGGGGACGTGCGCACGCTTTTGACGGAGGCGGATTCGAAGCAGGCCGCGGGCTGAGCCCGGGTGAATTGGAGCATGACTTGTCGAGCCGGGCTCAGGCCATTGTCACGATCGTCAACCGGCTGGGCCTGCACGCCCGGCCCGCGATGACGTTCGTCGACGCGGCCCAGGGCTTTGTGTGCACGGTCAAGGTGCAGAAGGGCGACTTCTGCGTCGACGGCAAGTCGATCATGGAAGTCATGATGCTCGCGGCGACCAAGGGCACCAAGCTGGACGTCATCTGCGAGGGCGACGACGCCGAGGTCTGCATCAAGGCGCTGGTGAAGCTGGTGGCGGATGGGTTTGGGGAGGACTGAGGCCCGCTCCACATCCAGTGGCGGAGGCTTCTAGCCTCCGCAGTATTCTTGAAAGCAGAATTCAGAAAGACAGCGGAGGCTGGAAGCCTCCGCCACTGTGTCATTCTTCTTCGCTTACTCTCTTGATCCTCGCCCCGACCTTCGCGAGCCGCTCTTCGAGTTTCTCGTAGCCGCGGTCGAGGTGGTAGACGCGCAGGACGCGGGTCGTGCCCTCGGCGGCGAGGCCGGCGAGGACGAGGCCCGCCGAGG
>JBGSIX010000194.1:0-4284 GCA_041742315.1 Phycisphaerales bacterium
GCGCCGGTCTTCAGCCGCTGCAGCCTGGTGATGGTGACGAGGTCGGGCTCGGTCCCCTCGCAGGCGAAGTCGATCATCTGTCCGCCCACCATGCCCGCCGGACCCGCCGCCTGAGCCAGGCGGCCTGACCGAGCCCCCCGGCGCGGACCCGACAGATCCGGGCAGGTCAGAGAACCTCGCCCGGGGCGACAGGTCTGTGGAAATCTCTTCCAAAACTTGACGACTGGTTCAACCTGTCCGATGATGTTGGGCGTTGGAGGTGAGCGGTCGCGAAAGGCCCCTCTCTCCCACCGGACCGGCACTGGCTTGCCGCCCACGGAATCGCCTTCGGGCACCCATGAATTCCAACTCAGTACTCCGACACGAGCACCACGCGTGCTCGACTGTCACGGACGCCGTTCTTTCGCAGCTCACCATCAACGATCTCCCGCTCTTCCAGGCGGCCCTGGCCTGCCTGTGTGAGCCCGTCTCCGACGCCTCATTTGCCGCCTCCTTCTGCTGGAGCGAGGCCCTGCTCTACCGCAAGGCCATCCTCGAGGGGCACCTTTGCCTCTTCAGCGCCGCCGACGGCGACCTCTCGATGATCCTCCCCCCCATGCCGCTCAGCCCCACCGAGGCCTGGCGCCTCCCCGATGCCGTCGAGGCCTGCTTCGCCCTCA
Organism: Phycisphaerales bacterium; assembly: GCA_041742315.1. Taxonomy (GTDB): domain Bacteria; phylum Planctomycetota; class Phycisphaerae; order Phycisphaerales; family UBA1924. The sequence goes on from JBGSIX010000194.1 coordinate 660, forward strand.
TGGACGAAGCCAACGAGCCCGGCCCGGGCATCACCCGCTCCCGCATCGAGTACACCTCCAAGGAAATGGTCGACCGCATCTTGGGCACCACCTGGATGGACCTCATCGCCGAGCCCATGTACGGCGACTACGTCTACCCACAGGCCGACCTCGTCGAACTCGCCGGCGGTGAGCTCAAGGGCAAGCGCAAACTCCGCTCCAAGTTCCTGCGCGAGAACCCCGACATCACCACCGACGTCATCCGCCCCGAGGACGTCCCCGAGTGCATCCGCCTGCTCGCCAAGTGGCGCGAAGCGGGCGACCTCCGCCACGAGGGCGAGGCCAACGAACGCCTCATGGGCGTCGATCTGCTCCGCCAGCGCGACGAGCAGTGCACCCTGCGCTACCTCGAAAGCATCCACGAGATGGGCCTCGAATCCATGACCCTCCGGGTCGCGGGTCGGCTCGTCGGGTTCACCATCGGCGAGTGGCTCAGCCCCACCATGGGCATGGTCTGCGTCGAGAAGACCGAGCCGGGGCTCGCCGGCGCCCCCCAGTTCATCTACAGCGAGTTCTGCCGGACCCGCTTCGCCACCGCCCTCGAGATCAACGCGGGCGACGACTGGGGCATCGAGTCCCTGCGCTACACCAAAACAAGCTACCGCCCCTCGCGCATGCTCGAGAAATTCACCATCGCCCGCAGGCCCCGCCCCGAGACCGGCTCCCCCGAGCCCACGATCGTCCGTACGCTCACCCAGCGTCGGCGTGCCAGCCAGATCGCGGAGAACGCGATGCAGACCAACCTCTCCGTCCGCAGAGCCACCCTCGAAGACGCCGCGGCGATCATCGCCGTCGAGAACCAGGCCTTCACCGACGAGGGCGACCGCTTCAGCCAGGGCCAGATCCGCCGGCTCATCGCCAACCCCCGGGCCCGCGTGGGCGTCGCCATCGTCGATGGCAACGTCGCCGGCTGGTGCGTCGGGCTCATCCGCACCCACCTCCGCTCCCGCTCGGGCCGCGTCTATTCCGTCGCCGTCGTCCCCGAGATGGCGGGCAAGGGCCTGGGCCGGGCGCTCCTGGATTGGTCGCTGGCCACCCTCGAAACCGAGGGCGTCCGCCGTGTCTACCTCGAGGTCCGGGCCGCCAACCAGTCCGCGATCAACCTCTACGCCTCCGCCGGCTTCACCAAGATCGCCGACCTGCCCGACTACTACGGCTCCAAGGCCGACGGCATCCGCATGCGCCGCGTCGCACAAGAAACAGAGAACTAACCGGGGACCGGTGTCGTGCGAGACCCGAGGATCTTGGCCGGGATCCCGCCCGCGATTGCAAAGTCGGGGACGTCCTTCGTCACCACGGCTCCCGCCGCGACGATGGCGCCGCGCCCGATCGTGACGCCGTCGAGGATCGTCGAGCGGGCGTAGATCAGGCTGTTCTCCCCGATGGTGACGCCGCCCTTCATGGCGTTGCCCTGCTCAGAGATGGGCCTTTCCAAGTCGCCCGCGTTGTAGGTCGCCCCGCCGATGAGCGTGTAGGGCCCGACCGCCACCGCGCGCCCGATCCGGATCACGCTGTCCTGCCCGGACATCACCGTCACGAACGAACCGAGCTGGACCTTGTCTTCGAGGACGATCCTGCCGCCCTTGGTGTAAAGCCCGACCGCACGCGAGCAGAGCACGTCACTGCCGATCTCGATGGCAACCTCGGCGTCGCTCCGCGCATCGATCACGGCATCGGCATCGGCGGCGAAGTGATCCCCGATCCGCACGCGGTGCGGGTGACGCACGCTGAACCCGTTCCCGAAAACCGCGCCCCGTCCGAGACCGCCCATCATCGAGCCGATCAGCCTCTTCCTCAGCACGATCCCGAACGCCCCGGGGGTGTTGAGCGCCAGCAGGTTCGAGAGTTCGTAGCGCGCCAGCGCGAACAGACCGGGACGGCCGACCACGACCGACGCGTACCTCGCCAGCGCCGACTGCGTTTCGTCATGGACCGTGTCACGCAGTTTGGGCAAGGCTTGTTTCCGTTGGAGACATTTTCTGAACGAACGCATCTCTCGGCTCGCCGCGAGCGTCGATGAAGCGCTGCGCCCAGAGCTCGGTCATCACGGCGGTCCAGATCCGCATCGCGGCCTCGTCACCATAGCCTCTTTCGGGGCCGCCCGGGCGGATCAGCGCATCGAGCGTGGCCCGCTCGAAGAGACCACGGCTCGCCCTCTCCGGGCCGAACGCCTGGGCGAACCAGGCCCCGAGTTCGTCGGCAAAGCCGGTGTCGTACCGCATCCGCTGGGGAAGCTTGGGCACCTCGCAGAGCTCGGTGGGCACCCATCTCCGAGCGGCTCGCCGCCAGATCCACTTGTCATTCCCGCGCACGAGCTTGAGCTTGTCGGTGACGGTGTAGGCGGTGCGGACGAACTCAAGGTCATAGAAGGGCGAGCGGTATTCGACGCCGTGGGCGGCGAACCCGCGCTCGAACTTCTGGACGTCCTGGCACACGCCCGTCTGGAACCCGGCGGCCAGCGCCCGGTTCAGGAACTCCTTGCCCCAGTCGGGCAGAGCCACAGGTCCGGTGACGGGCTTGGCGCCGATCACCCGTGGAGGCGTCGGGAGCCGGCCCTTGTATTTCAGGTGCGCCAGGAGCCTGCCGCCGGGCGAGGCGGGCGGGATGCCCAGCTGCGTCAGACCCAGGAACTGGTGCAGAGGTCCCTTTAACATCGGGAGCGTGCGCATGAGCCAGAAGAGCTTGTACTTGGGCATCCCCGCAAAGAGCCCGTCGGCGCCCTGAGCGCTGAACACCACGCGCACGCCCAGGCGCGCCGCCTCGCGTCCCACGGCCCAGAGCTGGAGCGTTTCGCTCCGCGAGTAGGGGTCTTCCTGCGCGTACACGAGTTCTTCCGCGTGCTGTCGCACCATGTCAGGCGGCGTGAACACCTCGTGGTGCTCCGAGCCGATGAGCTCGGCAACCTTCCGAGCAGTCGCAACCTCGGGGTCGTGCTCGTCGGCGCCGGCGGTGATCGTCACGATCCGGCCTGTCGGACGCAGCTTGCGGGCGACGAACGCCAGTGCGATCGAGTCCATGCCGCCCGAGAGCGCGATCCCGATCGTGTCGAGGTCAGCAATCCGCCGCTGCATCGCGCGCTCGAAGGCCTCGCCCAGAATCTCACACGCCTGGGACTCCTTGTGGATCTTCACGTCGATCGCGAGTGGCTCGAAGAGCGCCCTCGTCTCGGCCTTTCCGTCGGGGGAAATCTGCACGACCGAGCCGGGCCGGACGGCCTTGATCGAGCCGACCAGCGTGCGTCCGAGCGGGAGCCGCTTGGCGTGCTGGAGATGCTGGACCATGTCCAGGTCCGGGCTCGCCTCGACGCCCGGATGCGCCAGGATCGCCTTGTACTCCGTCGCCCAGACCACGCCCCCATCGACAATCGCGTAATAGAGCGGCACCGCCCCGAAGAAGTCCCGGCCCAGGAGCACCGAGCCGTCGGGGGCGATGTGCGCGAAGGCAAAGTCCGCGTCGATGGTGCCCAGTGTGTCGAGTGTGGCTTTTTCGCCTCGGGCCCAGAGCTCGCCGATGGGCTCGGTTCTTTCGCCGACTCGCCCCGCGTCCGCGCCGAAGCCCACGCCAACCCAGGTGTGGTGCGAAGCAC
>JBGSIX010000195.1:0-11617 GCA_041742315.1 Phycisphaerales bacterium
CGGGCGGCTTCGAGCGCGAGGTCGCTCGTGGCTTGCGTGACCGCGGCGCGGCGTCGGCTCTGAATGCCGGTGCGGGTGGTGATCCAGTCGTCGCTCGTGTCGACGAGTGACTCGAGATCACGGTTCGAGATCGTTTCGTGCGGGAGGTAGTGGCCGAGTCCCGCGATTGATGCGGTACGGGTGTGTGTCAATGGTTTGATTTGGGTGAGTCCAGCGCTCATCTGAGGTTGACTCCGTTTCGATCGGGTCCATATCCACCAGATCGTTTGACCGTTGGGTTCATACGACGCTCATCATGGTATGCGTTCGAGGGGCGCCGCAGGTTTGGCGAGGTTTTCGCCCGCGGGCGGGGCTGTATCCCAGGGCGCTGGATATTCAAATCACCCCTCCGGGCCTGTCCATGATTGGGAAAGCAGAGAACGGCCTTGCGGGGTATGCATGTGCACACAATCAATGGCTTGCTGTATGATCTTCGAGCACCATCCATCGAAAGCGAGCCCCCCGATGAGCATCCATCCCCTTTCCAGGCGACACTTTCTCTGCACGGCGGCGGCCCTGGGCGCGGGAGCTGCGGCTTTGCCCGCGTTCGGTCAGAGGCGGCGGGACACGAAGCTCAGGGTTCTGTCGATCGGTGTCATCGGGACGATCGGGGGCGCGGATCGGAAGCACGTGAGCGAGCACCCGGACGCGGAGATCGTCGGGCTCTGCGACATCGATGCCGGCGCTCTGGCGCAGGCGCACCAGGATCATCCGGAGGCGTTTACGTGCGCCGACTACCGCGAGGCGTTCGACCGGTACGGGGACAGGTTCGACGCGGTGATCGTCGCGACGCCCGATCACTCGCACTGCGCGATCATGACGCTGGCGCTGGCGCGGGGCAAGCACGTGTACGGGCAGAAGCCGCTGGTTCAGCAGCTGGAGGAGCTGACGATCCTGGGCGACGCGGTGAAGGCGAGGCCGAAGCTCGTCACTCAGACGGGCGCGCAGCGGATCGAGTCGGCGGAGCGGCGCGCGGCGTATGACATTCTCAAGAGCGGTGTGCTCGGCAAGGTCATTGAGATGCACGTCTCGTTCGGGAACGGGGCGCTGGCGGGCGGGTACTACTTCGCCGACGGGACGCTGGGCGAAACGATCGAGCCGCCCAAGGGGTTCGATTACGACCTCTGGCTCAACGGGGCGGAGTTTGAGCCCTGCAGACCTCAGATGGTCCAGAGACAGTGGCGCAGCTGGTGGAACTACGGCGGGGGCCAGATCGCCGACTGGGTCGTACACCTGACCGATGTGCTGTTCTACGCGTTCCCGGAGCTGACGAGCCCGACGCGGGTCTGCTCGCGGACGCCGACGCGTGATGTGTCTCACTTCCACGCCGACCGCGTGTCGTCGACGCTGACCTACCCGGTCAAGAGCGATCGCTTCGCGAACACGACGTGCAACATGTACTTCTACGACACGGGGCTCAGGCCCGATCGCGCGCAGCTGGGGATCGGCGCGGGGGAGTGGCCCGATGCGATTTTCACGGCGGTGGTGTGCGAGGGCGGGACGCTCGTGCTCGCGCCGAGCGGGCCGATCGAGGTCTGGCGTGAGGGAAAGATGACGCCCGGGCTCGAGATGCCGGGGCTGCCGAGGTACGAGACGTTTAACCACTGGCACGCGTGGGTGGACAAGGCGATCGGCAAGGACACGCCGAATCTCTGGGCGCCGTTTGGCGAGTGCCTGAAGTGCACCGAGGCGGGACTGCTCGCGGTGAAAGCGGCGAAGTACCCTGGGCAGGTGCTCGACTGGGATCGGGGCTCGCTCGCGTTCACGAATCACGCGGAGGCGACGCGCACAATCGTTCGGCGCACGTACCGCACCGGGTTCGAGCCCGTCCGGCTCTGAGCCTCGGTTCAGTCGAGCGGGCGGATCCGGCAGTTGCGGAAGCGGACTTCGAGCGGCTCTTCGAGTGCGCCGACGTCGTGGACCTGGAAGCCGATGTGGCCCTCTTCGTCGGCCGCGTCGAAGATCTCGGCGGCGGGCACGCCGTTGAGCCAGGTGCGGATCACCGGCCCCCGCGCGACGACGCGGACCTCGTTCCAGTCATTGGGCCGGAAAGCGCGCCGGGCGTAGGGCGCGGTGTGCAGCGGTCGGAGCCACCCCCGTCGGGCCTCGTCGTAGATGCCCGCGGTGTAGGCGCGGTCGCTCGGGTCGACCTCGATCTGGTAGCCCCGGAGATTGCCCGCGCGGCTTTCGATCCCGCCGATGACGTGGCTTCGGATCTGGACGCCGCTGTTGAGGCGTGGGTCGGCTTTCACCTCGTAGAGAAGCTCGAAATCCCGGTAGGTCTGCGCGGTGGTGTAGAAGGTGTTCTTCGAGTTGGGGACGGACGAACCGATAAGCTCCCCCGCTTCTACCCGGTAGTTGGCGTTGCCGCCCCGGATGAGCCAGTCGCTCGCGGGCTCGTCGTGGAAGAACCGGGTCCAAGCGCCCGGCGCGTCGTCCCTGGCTTCGAGCGGCTCGATCCAGACATTCCGGAAGCGGACCGGGCCCTCGGCAAGCGAGGCGTGGTCCTGCAGGCGGAGGATGCCCAGCTGCAGATCGCGCCCTTCTGCGGCGGATTCGCCCTTGGATGCGGAGCTTCCCGTGCCCGTGGGGACCTCGACGTTGTCGTGGACGAGGGTGCCGTTCCAGTAAAGGGTGATACGTGCTGATTCTGATTTTTTGCCGTCTTTAAAGCGTGGGGCGCGGAACCAGATGTCGTAGGCCTGCCAGCTTCCCGGGCCCGCGGAGGCGTTGGCGTCGGCGGCCTTGATGTTGTAGATCGCACCGGCTTCGTTCTGGGCGGGTGGTTGGTTACCCGCGGGTGTGCCGAGGATTTGGATCTCGTACCGGTCCTGGAGGTAGACGCCCGAGTTGCCCGCCATCTGGCCCGTGCCCCCGGGGGGGCTGAGCCATTCGATGTGGAGGCGTGCATCGCCGAACTCGGTCGTGGACACGAGGTCGCCCGAGCCTTTGCCGACGGGCATCCCATCCGGGGCGGCGATCAGGTCGTCCTGCGAGTAGACATGATCGGGGAAGTCCTTGCCCTCGTAACGCATCGAGGCGGACGTGCCCTTGCCGATGAGCGTCACGGCACCATCCCGGGGCAGGACGCCCACGCCCAGCGCCTCGGGCGCGAGGGCGAGATCGCCGACCTTTGAGCGCTGGATCGGCGCTTCGCGCGGGATCATGTTGAGCGTGTACCACGCCTCGGTGGACCAGATCTCTTCGCCTTCGAGGCTCTTGGGATCGGTGCGGATGTGGTAGCAGCGCCCGGGGACGAGGCCCGCGACCTCGATGGTGACGGTGCGTCCGTCTTCGTTTGGAGTGGCGCGAACGACGCCGTGGGAACGCTCGTCGACCTTGGGCCCGCCGTAGTCCTGGGTCGGGGCGTAGGTCCACGAGTCGACGGCGAAGTTCTCGGCGTTGGCGAGCCAATCTCGATCGACCGGCTTGGTGAATTCGATCTTGAAGCCTGTTGGCGTGGCGCGGACCTCGCGCATCTCGAAGGCAGTGATGCCGTTGGGCTTCAGGCGCTGGAGCCCGAACTGCGTGCCGCGCCAGTTCCAGTTGCCGCCAGCGCCGATGCCGCCGATGTAGAGCGAGCCATCGGGTCCCCAGGCCATGCGGTTGACGCCTGATTCGAAGCCTTGTGTGAATCGGAAGAGTGCGCCCTGGAGCTGGCCGTTGACGCGTTCGAGCATGACGCGGCGGATGCCCCCGGCGGTGAGCTCGCCCACGAGGAGCTGCCCGTCGTAGAGACCGCCCTCGATGATGAGGGGCTGGGTCGGGGAGTTGTTGACCTCGTTCTGTGGCATGAGCACGGTCGCGGGCGTGCGCGGGTAGTCGGAGAGGGCGCTGGCGGCGCCGCCCTTCGGGAACCGCTCGGCGAGGTTGGGGACGAACCGGGTCCAGTTGTAATGGCCGTAGAAGCGCCAGGGGACGAGCTCGACGAGCTGGTTGGTGGGCATCCATGTGCCCTGGTTGTCGAGGTAGATCATCGAGCCGTCGGCGGTCCAGCCAAGGCCGTTGGGTGTGCGGAGCCCGCCGAGGATGGCGCGGGTGTCACCGGTTGCGATGTCGATCTCGATGAGGCAGCCCCGCATCGGGCCGTTGGGCCCGGCGTTGGATTCCATGCCTTCCCAGTCGGGCGGGGCCATGGCGGTGGAGAGGGCGGTGTAGAGCTTGCCGTCGCGGTGCAGGAGGCCCATCGCGAACTGGTGGTAGTTCCATCCCTCCCAGCCCTCGCCGACGACCTCGTGGGTCTCGAAGAACCCGTCGTTGTCGGTGTCGAGGAGCCTTTCGACGGCTCGTCGGTTGGCGACGTAGAGGACGCCGTCGGCGACGCACATGCCCAGCGGCTCGTAGAGCCCGCCCGCGACGCGGGTGATGGTGATGTCCTTGGGGTCCGCCGCGTCGAGGTTGCCGATGGCGTAGAGGGAATCGGGTTCCTTGCTCTCGATGTCGGGGAGGGCGACGTCGTCGCGCTGGAGTGGGTCGAAGGTGCCGATGACGAGGCGGCCGTCGGGGAGGAAGGCCATCGCGCCGACCTTGGGTTCGTAGCCCTCGGGGTGGATGGTCGAGAGCGTCCAGCCCGGGTGGACGCCGATGAGCGGGGCCATGTCGCCTGGCCTACGTTCGCCCTCGATGCGCTTGAAGCCGGGCGAGGTGACGCGGGTGATGTCCTGCTCCGTGCGCACAGCGGGTGCGCCGACAACACGGAACGCATCCGCGCCGGGCGGGCGCCATTCGAGCTTGAGCGCCCGGCCTCCTCCGCCGTCGAAGTGTTCGATCAAGAGTTTGTGCGCGCCGCCATCGAGCTTGATCCCTTCCACGGACTCAGCAGTCGCGGCGTGTCTCCCGTCGTGGTCGAGGATGACACTGTCATCGAGGGAGAAGCGCGAACCGTCGTCGCTCGTGAGCCGAAAGGCGTATTCGCCCGGCTTCTCGACGAGGAGTTCGCCGATGACGTGGGAGACGAAGGGAGCGACGACGCCCCCGAAATCGTCGTTGCCGAAATTGATCGCACTGCGGAGCGTGTCGTGATTGGGCGTCTGCTCGCCAGCGACGATCGGGATGCGCTCCGGCTCCTGGAGGATCTGGTAGACGCGGAACGTGACGCCCGGGTCGGTCTGCGCCCGGGTGAGGAACGCGAGCAGAGAGAGCGTCAGAGCAAGGATTGATTTGTGCATTGTCGCGAGCTTATCGGTGCGGCGCTCGGGCGTGCAACCAGTGTGAGGTTTCAATGATCTTTGGCACGGCAGTAGCGTCCAAACCGGAACACGGCTCCCGTCTGCACACAGCCCTCCGCGTCAGGGCGGAGGGCTGTGTGCAGGCGTGTCAACTGAGTTATCGGGGCGAGTCGATCAGGCGCGGTCGAGCACGATGCGGTAACGGGCCTTTCCCTCGCGGAGGTGGTCGAGGGCCTTGTTGACGTTGCTCATGGCGAAGTGCTCGGTCTTGGGCTCGATGCCGTGGCGGGCGGCGAAGTCGAGCATGGTGGCGATCGTCGCGGGGCTGCCGACGGGCGAGCCCGAGATCGACTTCTGCCCCGCAATCAGCGGGAAGGCAACGACGCCCATGGGTTCGAGCACCGCGCCCACGACGTGAAGCCGGCCCTTGGGCTTGAGCGTGCCGATGTAGGCATTCCAGTCGAGGGGCACGTTGACGGTCGAGATGAGCAGGTCGAACCGGCCCGCGCTCGCCTGGAGGGCGCTCTCGTCACGGGAGTTGATGGTGTCGTGCGCCCCGAAACCCATGGCTTCCTGTTTCTTGGAGTCGCTCGAGGTGAAGGCGGTGACGTTGCAGCCCCAGGCCTTGGCGAACTTGAGCGCCAGGTGCCCGAGCCCGCCGATGCCGATGACGCCGACGTTGGCGGTTGGCGAGACGTCGAACTGGACGAAGGGGTTGAAGACGGTGATCCCGCCGCAGAGGAGAGGGCCGGCCGTCTTTGCGTTGAGCTTGGCGGGAAGTTTGATGGCACTGGCGGCCTGCGCGCGGACGGTGTCGGCGAACCCGCCGTGGTGACCGACGATGACGCCCGTGGCGCTGCCGCAGAGGTTGTGATCGCCCGACATGCAGCTCTGGCAGGTCATGCAGTAGCCGGCGTGCCAGCCCACGCCCACGCGGTCGCCCGGCTTCAGGTTTGTGACGTGGTCGCCCGCGGCCTTGACGGTCCCGATGATCTCGTGCCCCGGCACGAAGGGGTACTGGGTCATGCCCCACTCGTTGTTGAGCATGCTCAGGTCGGAGTGGCAGATGCCGCAGGACTCGACGGCGATATCCACGTCGTGGGCGCCGATCGGGCCGAGCTCGTAGGTGAAGGGTTCGAGCGGAGCATCGGGCTTGCTGGCGGCGAAAGCGTTGACGGTGGTCATCATGGGCTCCTTGGACGAGCACGTCCGAAAGGTTGGACGCAGGGCGTGCCCGGTGGCAGACTGTAGTGGTTGAGGCCGTTCCGGTCCCGTTTGGGGTGTGTGAATCCCGGGGATTAGGAGGGACGAATGCGAGAATGGAATAATCAGCCATCGGGAAGGGATCACCGGGCATGAACACCAGGGCTATCGGGCTGTTTGCGGTGGGCGTGATGCTCGCGGCCGCGTTCTTTGCGTTCGTGAAGGTGAGCGAGGCGCGGTACGCCGCCAGTCAGGTGAGCACCCAGCCCGAGACCGATCAGGAGAACGCCGTGCAGCGGATTTCAAAGTCTGGATATGACATCACCCCGCTCCCCGCGGACCAGGTCGCCGATCTTGCGAGCGAACTCGACGAGGAGACCTACCGCATCACGCAGAAGGCAGGCACGGAGGCCGCGTTCTGCGGCACGCTTCTGGACAACAAGAAGGAAGGCACATACTCGTGCGTGGTCTGCGGCTTGCCGCTCTTTTCGAGCGAGCACAAGTTCACCTCGGGCACGGGCTGGCCCAGCTTCTATCGCGAGTACGACCCGGAGCACGTCGCTCGGCACGCGGACAACTCGATCGCGTTCATGCCGCGCACGGAGATCGACTGCGCCCGCTGCGGCGCGCACCTGGGGCATGTGTTTGATGACGGGCCCAAGCCCACGGGCGAGCGGCACTGCCTGAACTCGGCCTCGCTTGTCTTCACGGAGAAGGGCCAGGATCTGCCCGAGCAGCACGTCGCCAAGGCCCCGGTCAAGACCGAGACCGCGTACTACGCGGGCGGGTGCTTCTGGGGCGTCGAGCACTACTTCCAGAAGGGCGAGGGCGTCGTCGACGCGGTCAGCGGCTACATGCAGGGCAAGACGGACGACCCGACGTACAAGGAGGTCTCCTACGACAGCACGGGCCACGCCGAGACGGTCAAGGTCGTGTTCGACCCGGAGAAAATCAGCTACGAGGAGTTGCTCCGCGCGTTCTTCGTGATGCACGACCCGACACAGCTCAACCGCCAGGGGCCGGACATCGGAGACCAGTACCGCTCGGGGATCTTCTACTCGAGCCAGGCGCAGAAGGAGAAGGCCGAGGCGTACATCAAGGAGCTCTCGGCGTCGGGCAAGTACAAAAAGCCGATCGTGACCGAGGTGGAGCAGGCCGAGACCTTCTGGCCCGCGGAGGATTACCACCAGGACTACATCGTCAAGACGGGCCGGGCGTGCCACGTGACGAATCCGTGGAAGTAAGCCCGCGGCCGCTACGATAAGGGCGTGCTTTGCCGCGCCTTTACGCTGATCGAACTCCTGGTGGTCATCGCGATCATTGCGCTTTTGGTGGGGATCTTGCTTCCCGCGCTCGGAGCCGCGCGCCGGTCGGCGGAGCAGACACTTTGCCTTTCCAACCTGCGCCAGATCGCGACGTCGAGCACGATGTACGCCGATGCGAACGACGGCTGGTCGCCCGCGCTCGGCGTGCCCTGGGGCCGCGTGCCTTTCTGGGCATTGGTGGTGCAGGAGGACGCGGACAGCGCCAGCTACTCGACCGATTCGGTGCTCGTGTGCCCGTCGGCCAACCGGAAGCACGGGCGGATCATGACGCGGACGTACGCGGTGAGCGTGACGGGGCTGGCGGGTTTGCCGGGCGATCGGGCGAACTACGACGCCCAGGCGGTTCACATCCCGCTCTGGGGCGTCACGAGGCCGAGCGAGCGGGCGTGGTATGTGGATTCGGAGGCGGCGCCAATCACCGGAGCCGCCCCACCGCCCACGCGCACGATCTCGACGCTTGATTTTCGGGACCCGAACCATGTCAGTGAGCGCCTCGGGTACTATCACGGCGGTCAGAGGCCGCGGTTCGACGCGGTGATGTTTGATACCAGCGCCGGCGCTTTCGGCGAGGTCCCGGAGGTGTGGGCCGAGCCATTGCCCTAGAGAGATGGAGATGCGCATGCTCGCGACGACGATGCTCCTTGCCCTTGCCACGATCGGGTGCCAGCCCGCTGAGGACACGGGCATCACCGTGCCCGAGGGATTCACCGCGACCACCGTGCACAAGGGCGTCGGGCCCGCGCGGCACATGGTCGTGCGCGACAACGGGGACGTGTACGTCGCGCTCCGCCAACGCACGAGCGGCGGCGGCATCGCCTGCCTCCGCGACGCGGACAAGAACGGCTCGTACGAAACCGTCGAATACGCGGGCAAGGTGCAGGGCACGGGCATCGCGCTCGACGGGGATTGGCTCTACTTCGCCGAGGATTTCCGCGTCGTGCGGTTTGCGCTGCCCAAGGACTCGCTCACGCCCGTGGGCGACCCGGAGCTGATCGTCAGCAACTTCGCTGAGGAGGGCCAGCACGCGGCCAAGTCCATCGACATCGGCGCCGACGGCAGGCTCTACATCAACTGCGGCGCGCCGGCCAACGCGTGCCAGGTCCAGATGCGCACGCCCGGCTCACCCGGGATGGACCCCTGCCCGATCCTCGACTACGCGGGCGGGATCTGGGTCTACGACGCCAACAAGCCCAACCAGCAGCACACCCGCGACGGCACGCGCTTCGCAACGGGACTGCGCAATTGCGTCGCGATCGACGAGCACGGCGGCGCGGTGTACGCCGTCATGCACGGGCGGGACCAGCTCGACTCGCTCTTTCCCAAGCTCTTTACGCCGCAGCAGAACGCCGACCTGCCCGCCGAGGAGATGTTCAGGCTCACCGAGGGCTCCAACGGCGGCTGGCCCTACACGTACTACGACCCGATGCGCGCCGAGCGCATGCTCGCGCCCGAGTACGGCGGCGACGGGAAGACGCCCGCAGCAGAAGGCAAATACGACGAACCCATCCAGGCCTTCCCGGCGCACTGGGCGCCCAACGCGGTGCTCATCTACGAGGGCGAACAGTTCCCCGAGTGGTACCGGGGCGGCGCGTTCGTCGCGTTCCACGGCTCGTGGAACCGCGCGCCGGAGATGCAGGCGGGGTACAAGGTGACGTTCACGCCCTTTGAGGATGGACTGCCCAGCGGCGCGTACGAAGTGTTCGCCGACGGATTCACGGGCACGGGCGAGATCCGCTCGCCCCGCGAGGCGGCGCACAGGCCGATGGGCCTGGCGCAGGGGCCCGACGGGTCGCTCTATATCTGCGACTCGGTCAAGGGCACGATCTGGCGCGTGACGTACACCGGTGATGCGGAATGAGGATTGCTGCGATTCTGGCGATGTCCCTCGTCCTTTGCGCCTGTGGGAACGAAACCCCCGCGGATCCCGCGACGACGCTCCCCGTAGCCTCGAGCGCGGACGCGATAAACGGGCATGCGCTCTATGTGCAGCACTGCCTGCTCTGCCATCAGCAGGACGGCGGGGGCGTGCCCAACATGCAGCCCCCACTGCTCGAGAGCAAGGTCGCATCGGGCGAGGCTGGGAAGCTGATCGAGATCGTGCTGCGGGGCGTCGGGGGGCAGTCGCCGCCCGCGCTCCCTGCCAGCGGGAACTACGCGATGGTGATGCCCAGCGCCGCAACGCTTGGCGACCAGGACATCGCGGACCTCCTGACGTACATCCGACAGGCTTTCGTCCAGGCCAAGCCCATCGGCCCCGATCAGGTCGCGGCGGAACGGTCGAAGCTGGAGTAGCATCCGCCCGATGGACGGACCCACGGAGATATCGCAGGAATCGATCGGCGACATCGCCGAGCGGATCTGGGGGTTTCGCGCCCTGCGCCCGCTTCAGGAACCAGCGGTCCGGGCCGTGCTCGCGGGGCGCGACTCGCTCGTGGTGCTCCCAACGGGCGGCGGCAAGAGCCTCTGCTACCAGCTCCCGCCGATGATCTCGGGCAAGCTCTCGCTCGTCATCAGCCCACTCATCGCGCTCATGCAGGACCAGATCGACGGGCTCAAGCTCAGCGGCTACCCGGCGGCGGCGCTGCACAGCAACTGCTCCGACGACGAGATCGAAGAGACGCACCGCCGGCTCGAAGAGGGCGAACTCAGGCTTTTGCTTGTGTCGCCCGAACGCGCGGTCAACAGCGGCTTTCTCGCCCGCCTGCCCAGGCTCGGCGTCAGCGCGATCGCGATCGACGAGGCGCACTGCATCAGCCACTGGGGCCACGACTTCCGCCCCGAGTACCGCAGGCTCGTCGAACTCCGCCAGCGTTTGCCGGGCGTCTCGCTCCACGCGTACACCGCGACCGCGACGCCCCGCGTGCGCCAGGACATCGTCCGGCAGCTCGAACTGCAAGAGCCCGAGATCCTCATCGGGACGTTCGATCGCCCGAACCTGACGTACCGGGTGCTCCCCCGCGTGAAGGCGGCGGACCAGATCGCCGAGATCCTCAAGCGGCACGAGAACGAGGCGGGCATCGTCTATTGCATGAGCCGGCGTGAGACGGAGCAGATCGCCTCGGCGCTCATGGCCCGGGGCGTGAACGCCGCGGCGTACCACGCGGGGCTCAACGGCGATCTCCGCCGGCGCATCCAGGAGAAGTTCACAACCGAACGCCTCGACGTCGTCATCGCCACGGTCGCCTTCGGCATGGGCATCGATCGCTCCGACGTCCGGTGCGTGATCCACGCGTCGCTGCCCAAGAGCGTCGAGGCGTACCAGCAGGAGACGGGCCGGGCCGGGCGCGACGGGCTGGAGGCCGAGTGTGTTCTGCTCTATTCCTCGGGCGATGCGAGGCGCTGGGAGCAGCTCATCGAGAGTTCGGCCGCTGAGTTTGGCAACGAGCCCGACCCGGCGCAGCTCGAACTCGTGCGCCAGATGCGCGGGTTCGCCTCGTCGATGCGCTGCCGGCACAGATCGCTCAGCGAGCACTTCGGGCAGGCGTACGAGAGCGAGAACTGCGGCGGGTGCGACGTCTGCCTGGGCGAGGTCGCCGAGGTTCCAGAAGCGACGACAGTCGCGCAGAAAATCCTGTCTTGCGTGGCGCGCGCGGCGGGCGACACGCGGGCGACCTTCGGCGCGGCGTACATCGCCGACGTCCTGCGGGGCTCGCGGGCGCAGAAAGTCGTCCAGCGCGGGCACGACCGCCTGAGCACCTTCGGCCTGCTCAAGCACATGCGGCGCGACGCGATCGTGAGCATGATCGACCAACTCGTCGACCTCGATCTGCTCGAACGCGCGCCGGGGGAATTCCCGGTGCTGCTGCTGACGCAAGGCTCGATGGCGGTGCTCCGGGGCGAGCGCGAAGTCGCGCTGCTCTCACCGCCCGCGCCCGTGAAGGC
>JBGSIX010000196.1:0-2755 GCA_041742315.1 Phycisphaerales bacterium
CCCAGCGCCGCCCGCACCGCGGGCTGGACCGCCTCGGGCAGGTCGCGCACATCGACCGACCCCGACGACACACCCGTCAGAAGCTGGCAGAGCGTCCGCGCCAGGCCCTTGACGTCCTGACGCTTCGCCCGCGCATGGTCCGCCTTGTCGAGACCGCCCAGACCGAAGTCCGAGAGCATCGGCTTCTTGTCGTCGGCGAACAGGATGTTCCCGCCGCGCACCGAGCCGTGGAAAAACCCCCGTTCGTGCGCGAAGGCCACCGCCTGACCGATGGTCTCGATGATCCGCACCGCTTGCCGCAGGCTCATCGCGCCCTGCGACGCCACGAGTCGGCTCGCATCGGGCCCGTCGATGTACTCGCTGACGATGTAAGGCCCGGCGACATCTTCGCCCACATCAAAGACGCGCACGATCGCGTCGTGCCGATACGCCGCCACCAGCTCGGCGGCCTTCATCGCCATCTCCGCCGCCTGCCGGTGCTTCTCCGTGTCCGTGCGGAAGCGCTTGAGCGCCACCATCGCCTCGGTCAGCCGATCACGCGCCAGGAACGCCTTGCCGAGCTTGCCCGTCCCGAGGAATTCGACGATCTCGTAGCGCCGGCCCACCACCGTCCCGATCGGCGAAGGCGATCCGGTCGGCGTCGAGGTCGGCTTGCCCTCGATCTGCGAGCCGCGGGGCTCCTCGCCCACAAGCCTCGGAAGATCGGGGCGCTTGGATTGGTTCGTCTGCTCGGCCAAGGAAGGAAGCGTACGCGCGTCCCGGCCCGCTTCTCCCATCACAACCCCCCGCATAAGGCGGGTAACCCAGGGATTCTGCCAATGCGGGTGACAGGGGTTGAACCTGCACGGCCTTCCGGCCACGGGAACCTAAATCCCGCGCGTCTGCCAATTCCGCCACACCCGCGCATCCGCTCCCGGGTGGTCCCAGGAGCCGATTGCGTCCGATGGTAGGAAGAAACGCACACCGCAGGCTTCCGTATCATGGTCGCAGACACCGCCGACCCGGACACGTGCGCCGACTGCGCGCCCCGCGACGAGGCCCCAAGGAAGGATCACCCATGTCTTTTCGCACAAGCCTGGCACTGAACGTCGCACCGCTCTGTCTCCGGCTCGCACTCGCCTCCACCTTCATCTGGGCCGGCATGGGCAAGGTCGCCTTCCGGACCACCGTCTCCGATCCGCAGGACATCGCCAAGCTCACCGAGTGGGGCATCGTCTCGCCCCAGTCCGCTGCGGTCCCCGCGCCGCCTCTGACCAACCCCGAGACCACGCCCGCCCCAACAACCCAGCCCAAGCCCGCCGAGGACACCACACCGAAAGTCACGCCACCCGCGGAAATCGAGAAAGACACCCCGATCGAAGAAACCGAACCCCCCGCCGACGACGTCCCGCAAGATGACCCCGGCACGGACGAAGGCGACCCGGCCCCCAAAGACACCACACCCGCCAACGGCTCGGCCTTGCCCGTCGCCTACCAGGCCGACACGCAATCCGTGGAGGTCAAACGCGTCATGGGCCTGGCGCTGCTGATCCACCACGCCGCCAACCCCGGCGTCGATGATCAGGGCAACGCGCTCAACCCCCTCTGGCCCGCGGCCCTCGCCAAAGGCACGCTCCCGGTCGTCTTCGCCTGGGTCGCCGGCATCCTCGAACTCGTCTGCGGAGCCGCGATCCTCATCGGTTTCTTCACCAGGCTCGCCGCCCTCCCGCTCGCGGGCACCATGCTCGCCGCGATGTGGCTCACGCAGATCGGGCCCGCGATCCAGCACGGCACCGCTCTCTACGGCTTCCTGCCCCCGGGCATGTTCGAGCAGAACGCGGGCGGCTACGTCTACGCCACCATCCTCTGGCAGTTCGCGCTGCTCATGGCCTCGCTGGCGATGCTGCTCATCGGCCCGGGCGCGCTCTCCATCGATCGACTCATCTTCGGCGGCCCTTCGACCAGCTTCGAAGAGGCCGGCGCCAAGCGCCAGGTCGAGTTCGTCCCCATGGGTGAGTGACTAGAAGGCACTAGGTTCTGTTTGACAGATCTTTCTTCGTGCCACTGACCTGGTCTTCCAGGTCAGTGCGTGGGAGACACCGACCCCGAAGACGGGGTCGGTGGCACGGAAAGTCGTGTGGTCCGGATCCGTCAAACAGAACTTAGGCATGAGGTACTGGCTTGGGTGCCACGGTTTGTCCCGTAGGGCAAGCCGTGTAGTCGACAGCGCGCAAGGCATGTCGAGGACGCACAAGCCGTGACGCCCGGCATCCGGTATAGACTGACGCCGTGCCCAACCACCGATCACTTCTTGACGCGCTCGCAGGACGGCTCGTGGTCTTCGAGGGGCCCGACGGCTCCGGCAAATCCACGCAGTTCGCCCGCTTCTCCGCCCTCTGCACGCAGAACGGGCTGAGCGTCACCGAGGTCCGCGAGCCCGGGGGCACCGGCATCGGCGAAGAAATCCGCCGACTCCTCCTCGCCCACGACCACGGCGACATGACCCTCCGCTGCGAGATGCTCCTCTACATGGCAAGCCGGGCCCAGCTCGTCGAGCAGACCATCCGACCCGCGCTCGCCCAGAAGCACCTCGTCCTCGCCGACCGATTCGTCAGCTCCACGCTCGCCTACCAGGGCGCGGGCGGGGGCCTGCCCGAGAAGGAAATCCTCGACGTCGCCAGAGCCGCGACCGGTGGGCTCGAGCCCGACCTCGTCGTCGTGTTCGACGTCGACGAATCGACCGCCGCGAGCCGGCGCAGCGCCGAGCCCGACCGCA
>JBGSIX010000197.1:0-17501 GCA_041742315.1 Phycisphaerales bacterium
GGGCGGCCTTGGCGGCGACGCCGGTCAGGGCTTCGACGCGGCGGACGCCCTTGGCGATGCCCGTCTCGCCGACCAGCGCGAAGGCCTCGATTTCCTTGGTGTTGGCGACGTGCGTCCCGCCGCAGAACTCGATGGAGAGGGAGGCCCACTTCGGATCCGAGGGGTTGTCGAGCAGGCTCGTGACGGGCGCGCCGACCGAGACGATCCGGACGGGGTCGGGGTACTTCTCCCCGAACACCGCGCGAAGGCCCGAGATGCCCTTGGCGAGGTACAAAGGCCCCGCGCCCGTGCTCACGTCGTGGTGTTTGCCGATTTCTTCGCGGACGATCCGCTCGACGTGCAGGGTTTCCTCGTCCGTCATCGGGCCCGAGTGCGAGAAGTCGAAGCGGAGACGCTCAGCATCGACGAGCGAGCCCTTCTGATCGACGCCCTCGCCCAGCGTGCGCTTGAGGCCTAGGTTGAGAAGATGGGTCGCGGTGTGGTTCGCCTGCGTCGCCTTTCGGCGGGGGCGATCGACGTGGCACTCGACCTCTTCGTGCACGCGCAGCGAGCCCCTGACGATGTGCCCGACGTGCACGATGTAGTCGCCGAAGCGTTTGACGTCCTCGACCTTGAACTCGCTCTGGCCCAAAGCGCCCTCGCCCCGGCGGTGCTCGTTGACGACGTGCAACCGCCCGACGTCGGCGACCTGGCCGCCAGACTCGGCGTAGAACGCGGTCGCGTCGAGGATCACCCCGATCTTGGGCAGGCCCGTCTGCGAGGCGCTCACGGATTCCTCGAAGGTCTTGCCGTCCCAGATCGCGGCGATCCGCGAGCGGAGCTCCTTGTGCTCATAGACGCCCGCGGTGTCCGTCGCGGGGACCTTCATGTGCGCCAGACGAGCCAGCGCATCGGGCTCGAGCTTCATCCCGCCCTCGCCGGTGCCGAACTTGCTGCCCGCGCGGCTCCGCTCGCGCTGCTCCTCCATCGCGCGCTCAAAGCCCGCGACGTCGACGGTGAGGCCTCGCTCGGAGGCCATGATCTCGGTGAGGTCGAGGGGGAAGCCGTAGGTGTCGTAGAGGGTGAAGGCGTCTTCGCCGGAGACAGAAATTCGATTCTCGGCGACAAGTCTTGCTTCTTCTTCAGGAGTAATGGCCGTCCCGTGAGATGCATAGCTCTCGCCTCTCCAGTGAACTAAGTACGTTCCGGCTGGATGATCAAATGCATCATCTATGAACTGGCTGTCTATGAAAGTGCTATTACGATCTTCTCGCAATGCAACAAAGCGACCTATTGAATCCCTTGCAACCCGTGCAAAGACGACTAACCCCTTATCGAGCGTCTTCCCGAAGCTCTGCTCCTCGTCGGCGATGATCTCGGCGATGCGTGCCGTGTTTTTAGCGATCTCGGGGAAGCCGGCTTCGAGGCTCTTGGCGACGGTGGGGACGAGGTCGGTGAGGAATCCCGTCTGGGCCCCGAGTTTCTGACGACCGAAACGCACGGCTCGGCGTAGCACGCGCCGCAGGACGTAGCCGCGTCCCTCGTTGCTGGGCGTGGCGCCGTCGGCGATCGCGACGACGAGCGTGCGGATGTGGTCGGCGATCACGCGATACGCCATGTCCACGCGGTCGGGGTCTTCGGCGCCGAGCTTGCCCGTGTAGGGGCGGTCGAAGCCCGTCACTTTCTGGATCGCGGCGAGGATGGGGGTGAAGACGTCGGTGTCGTAGTTGCTCGTCTTGTTCTGGATGACCGAGACGAGGCGCTCCAGGCCCATGCCCGTGTCGACGTGCTTGGCCGGGAGCGGGCGGAGGGTGGAGCCGGTCTCGGTTTTCTCGCGGTTGAACTGGATGAAGACGAGGTTCCAGATCTCGAGGACGTTGGGGTCGTCCTGATTCACAAGGCTCGCGGCGTTGCGTCCGCCGATGCGGTCGAAGTGGATCTCGGAGCAGGGGCCGCAGGGCCCGGTGTCGCCCATCTCCCAGAAGTTGTCCTTGGCGTTGCCGGGCAGGACGTGATCGGCGGGGAGGAACTTGAGCCAGAGGTCACGGGCCTCGGTGTCAGGGGCGAGGTGTTGCGATGGGTCGCCCTCGAAGTAGGTCGCGTAGAGGCGGTCCACGGGGAGTTGGCAGACCTCGGTGAGGAATTGGAACGCCCACTCGATGATCTCGGCCTTGAAGAAGTCGCCGAAGGACCAGTTGCCGAGCATCTCGAAGAAGGTGTGGTGGTAGGTGTCCTTGCCGACGTCGTCGAGGTCGTTGTGCTTGCCGCCGGCGCGGATGCACTTCTGGGAGTTGACGGCGCGCTTGAGTCCGGCGAGGGCGGAGCCTTTTTCGACAGTGCCCAGGAAGCAGGGCTTGAACTGGTTCATGCCGGCGTTGGTGAAGAGGAGGGTCGGGTCATCGACGGGTGCGGCTGGGCTTGAGGGGACGAAGGTGTGTTCGTGCCCGGGGATGTGGACGAAGTAGTCGATAAAGGCCTGCCGGATCTGGCTGGCGGTGGTCGGTCGGGTGGTGGTGGGCTGGCTGGACATGGGTTTGCGGGCTCCGCGCTCATACTGAGTGGGTCAGGCTGCCGACATGGTAGAGGGGCGGGCGTGTGTTTCCTCTGTTCCCGCCGATTCCGGCGTCTGCCGGCGTACCGAAAGGCACCGAGTTCCATGAAGCGATACGACCTCTGTGTGATCGGCTCCGGGCCGGCAGGGCAGCACGCGGCGATCCAGGCGGCCAAGCTGGGCAAGCGGGCCTGCGTGATCGAGAAACGCCACGCTTTGGGCGGGGTGGCGGTCAACACGGGGACGATCCCCTCCAAGGCCCTGCGCGAAGCGATCCTGGACGTGGGCGGCCGGTCGATCGTCAGCCCAACGCAGGCGGACTTTGCGAGCATGCGGACTGCGCTGTTTGCGAACCTGAAGCGGTCCTGCTCGCGCGTGATCGGCAACGAGATCGAGACGGTCGAGACGAACCTTCGCAAGAACGGCATCGACCTCTACCAGGGGCTGGCCAGCTTCCGCGACCCGCACACGCTTGTCATCCACTCCGACGCCGACGAGACGTTGGTGCAGGGGGAGAATGTGTTTGTCGCCGTGGGCACGGAGCCCTCGCAGCCCAGAGGGATCGGTTTCGACGGCACGACCATCCTGAGTTCGGACGATATCCAAAGCATGACGGCGGCGCCACACTCAATGATCGTCGTGGGCGGGGGGGTCATCGGGACCGAGTACGCGACGATGCTCCAGACGCTGGGCGTCAAGGTGACGCTCATCGAGGGGCGCAACCGCCTGCTGGATTTCGTGGATTCGGAGATCATCGAGGCGCTGCAGTTCCACTCCAGGCAGATGGGCATGACGCTCCGTTTGGGCGAGAAGGTGACCAAGATCAGTGTCGTCGACGCGCCGCTCGGTGCGAAGTCGGTGGACGGCAAGATGGCCGAAGCGGAGCTGGAGTCGGGCAAGACACTCCGGGCCGACACGCTGCTGTATTGCATTGGGCGTCAGGGCGCGACGAAGGAACTCGGCCTCGAGAACGCGGGACTCAAAGCGGACAGCAGAGGACGCATCGAGGTGAGCGAGTGCTTCCAGTCGGCGGTGCCGCATATTTATGCGGCGGGCGACGTGATCGGCTTCCCGGCGCTGGCCTCGACGAGCTACGAGCAGGGGCGGCTCGCGGCGTGCCACATGTTCGGCGAGCGCTGCGAGGTGATGTCCAAGCTGTTGCCCTACGGGATCTACGCCGTGCCCGAGATCTCGATGGTGGGCTGGACGGAGGAGCAGCTGACCGCCGACGGCATCCCGTACGAGTCGGGCGTGGCGAGTTATAAGGAGATCGCCCGGGGGCATCTCCTGGGCCAGGAGTTCGGGATGCTCAAGCTGCTGATCCACCAGGAGTCGCACGTGGTGCTGGGGGTGCACGCGATCGGCACGGGTGCGACGGAGCTCATCCACATCGGGCAGACGGCGATCGCGTTCAAGGCGACGGTGGAGTACTTCGTCAACGCCGTGTTCAACTACCCGACGCTGGCCGAGTGCTACAAGGTGGCGGCGATGAACGGGCTGAACAAGCTTCGGGGGGTGTGATCAGATCTTGACGAGCCCGAATCGCGAGCGAGGGAAGGGTGTCGTTTATCCCTCGCTTGCGATTCGGGCTCGTTTGTAGAGTGCACCTAAGCTTCCCTCGTGGCCAAGAAGGTAACCAAGAAGAAAGTCAGCCGGAAGAAGGCCGAGGAGCCGGTGCCTCTCGATGCGCTCGAGCACCCGGTGCCGGGCTCGTTCGGCGAGATCCTGGGGCAGGAGCACGCGATCGAGCAGATCGAGCGGGCCCTGTCCGCCGGGCGGATGCACCACGCCTGGATCTTCCACGGCCCCCGCGGCGTCGGGAAGTTCACCGCCGCCCTGGCGATGGCGGCCCTGGCCCTCGACGAGACCACCGGGCCCGACCTGTCCGGGCGTCTCTCGGCTGATCCGGAGAGCCGGGTGCAGTCGCTCCTGCGGGCCAGGTCGCACCCGGATTTGCACGTGATCACCAAGGAACTGGCGCGGTTCAGCGAAGACTCGAAGGTCCGCTCGGCAAAGCTGGCGAGCATCCCAAAGGACGTCGTCGAGACGCACCTGCTCCGGCCCTCGGCGCTGGCGGCCAAGGTCGGCCCGGGCGGGTCGGCGAGCAAGGTCTTCATCGTCGATGAGGCCGAGCTGCTCGATCGCTCGGCGACCAACGCGACGGTGCAGAACGCGATGCTCAAAACGCTCGAAGAGCCCGCGCCGGGGACGCTCATCATCCTGGTGACGTCGTCCGAGGAGCGCTTGCTCCCCACGATCCGCTCGCGCTGCCAGCGTGTGCGCTTCGGCGCGATCCCGAGCGAGGCGATGGAGGCCTGGCTCGCCAAGCAGGACTATGCGCACGCGGAGATGAACTGGGCCAGGCGGTACGGCGAGGGGGCGCCGGGCCGGGTGAAGGAAGCCGTGGAAACCGGGCTCATCGCGTGGCACGAACGGATCGAGGGGATGCTCGATCGGTTGCTGGCGGGTCGGTATCCGCTGGAGCTGGGCGCGTCGATGGCGTCGATGGTGGACGAGTGGGCCTTAGCCCGGGTGGCCGCCGATGCACGGGCGAGCAAGGAGGCGTCGAGCAAGGCCGGCGCGGACCGGATGCTGGCGCTGATCGGCGAGATTGTGCGCACGAAGATGGCGCAGGCCGCGGCGAGCGGGGACGCGGGCACGATGGAGCAGCACGCGCAGCGGATCGAATCGCTCGAGCGCGCACGCAACAGGCTCTTTGCCAATGTGCCGGGGCAGATGGTGTTCGAGGCTTTGGCGGCGGAGCTGGCTCAGCCCTCGATGCTCAGCGGCGTGTAAGCGCCGGGCTTGCTTTCGCCGGTCGGGGCGTAGGGCGCGCTGGGCTTGGCCTTGGCCGGCGCGGGCGTACCGCTCTGCTCGGTCTTGAGTTTGTCCATCAGCAGACGCCACGTCTCGGCCTCGAACTCGAGCAGCTCGATGACCTTGTCGGCGCGGTTGATGTCGCTCTCGAGGCTCGCGCCCACGAGCTCCTGGAAGATGTAGGCATAGAGCGAGCGCACGCGCTCGCAGAGATCGGGGTCGACCTCGTGCCGCATCGAGGTCATCAGCTCGGTGACGATCGCCCGGGCCTGGCTAAAGCCCGTGTACACGAGCTCGTGGTTCTTCTCGGCCAGGCCCTGGCGGCCCTGCCTGGCGAACTTGACCGCGCCGTCGAGCAGCATCATCCGCAGCTCGGCGGGCGAGGCGCTCATGACCTGGGTCCGGAGATAGGCGTTGATGTTGTCCTGGCTTCTGCTCATGAGCGTGTGATCGACCGGAAGCGGGGGGGACTTGACCCGAGAATATCCGTCCCAGGAGAAAATGAACGGGCTTTACCCGAGCTGGGCGAGCTGCGAGAGCGACGACTGCTGGCTCTGGAGCTGGCCCAGGGCTTTTTCCATGGCCAGGAACTGGGCCTCGAGCTGGGCCTGCTTGATCTCCAGGCGAGCAGTGAACTCTTCGATTCTGCTGTTCTGGAGCTCGACCTGGGTGGTCAGTGATTTGCTGCGCTGGGTCAGGATGCCGTCGACGGAGTCGAGGTAGTCGCGCGCGAGTTCCTCGACTTTGCCGATGACGCCCAGCGAGGTGAACGAGCGTTCGGCGGTGCCGCCCGAGACGGTGATTCCGTCGCCCAGGTCCTGGGTCGTGTCGGAGGATGCGAGGTCGAAGGTCTGGAAGAGGGCCTCGACCGATGCGGGATCGGCGGCGTAGGCCTCGCGGAATTTGGTGGAGTCGAGCGCGAGCGTTTTGCCTCCGTCGCCGATGGTGATGCCCACCTCGGAGAGTCTGCCGTACTGCCCGGTGACGTTGTCGCCCACGGTCTGGACCACCGAGAAGAGCTGCGAGCGGAGCGAGATCGCCAGCGAATCGCCCAGCAGCGGCCCCTTCACCTCGGTCTCGGAGTCGTAGCGTGTCTGGTTGTCGATGCGCCCGATGAGGTCGTTGAACGACTTGATGAACGTGTTGACCTTCTCCTCGATCGCGTTCAGGTCACGTCCGACGGTGAGCGTGACGGGGTCCTCGCTCGTGGTATTGAGATCGATCGTGACGCCCTGGATCAGGTCGTCGAGCGAGTTGGTCGAGCTGGTGACGAGCAGGGCGGTCGCGGGGTTGTCGGAGCCGAAGAAAACGCGGGCGTCGTTGCCCTCGCTGAGTGTTTGGAGCGCCAGGTCGAAGCCGTTGGTGTCGATGATGAACCGGCCCGCCGAGCCCGTTTCGCGCGAGGCGAAGCTCAGGCGATAGGGCGCGGTGGACGAGCCGTCGTTGACCACGGTCGCGGCGATACCGATGCCCGCGTCATTGATCTTGCCGATCGCGTCGTCGAGCGTGTCGGCAGGGTCGAACTCGATGGTGGTCTCGAACGAGCCGTCGATGTAGTTGTCGGCGTCGGTGCCGGTGGCCTCGGATTCGATGCGGAGGCCCTCGGCGACGCTCCCGGAGGTGTCCTCGATCTTGATCTTGACGCTCCCGGGGGCGCCGGTGACTTCTTCCTCGATGAGGATGCCGTCGCCGTTGTCGTTGATGCGGGCTGTGAGTGCGAGCCCGGCGCTGTTGATGGCGTTGATGACGTGCCCGATGGTCTTGTCGTTGGCGCCGATGGTGACGGTCTGCGTGGTGCCGGTGGCGTCGGTGATGGTGAAGCTGCCCGTGCCGATGCCCGAGCCGTTGTTGAGCGAGCTCAGCAGCGTGCCCCGTCCGACGTACTGCTTCTGCAGGTTGCCCGAGTCGATGGAGTCTGCGGCGACGCCCGCGGGGTCGGTCGCGAAGCCAAGGCTCGTCGCGGTGTCGTTCGCCGGCGTGCCCTCGACGATCAGGTTGCCAAGGCCCCCGGTGGTGTCGGTGATCTCGATGCCCGTGCCGAGGCTGTTGAGCGAGGCGGTGATCGCGCCGCCCGTCTGATCGCCGATCGAGGCGAGCGCCTCGCTGAGCGTCTCGAAGGCGTTGAGGCCGGTGATGTTGTGCACGGCTCCGGTGCGGTCGGTGATGGTGAGCGCGCCGTCGCCCTCGATGCCGCGCCCGCCGTTGAGCGTCTTGGTGAGGATCGAGTTGAGCCCGCCGAAGACGCGGGTGCCCACGACCGAGCCCGTGCCCGAGCCGCTCAGCCCGAGGTTGCGAGCCGTGTTCTGGACGGCGGCGCCGCCGGATTCCTCGCCCCGGTCGAGCACGCTGATCGCGGCGGTGCCGTTGGAGTCGATGATCTGAAGGCCCGTCCCGTCGGCCTTGAGCGAGGCAGAGAGCGTGGTCGTGTCGCCCAGGATATCGACGAGCGCGGTGTTGATGCGATCGATGACGTCGTTGATCGTCGCCGCGGCGGGCGTGGTGACGGTTTCGTCCTCGCCCGTGTCGGGGTCGGTGGTGGTTTCGGTGATGACGCCCAGGAAGACCTTGACGTCGACCGCGTCGACGCGGACGGTGAAGTCGAACGCACCCGTGCCGACGGTGTTGGTGGTCTCGACGCCGTTGCGTCCGTTGATCTGCCCGAGCGAGGTGGTGCCCGTGGCGTAGTAGACGCGTTCGCCCGTGAGGACGCCGCCGGTGGACGTGCCCTCGATGCCAAGGTCTGTGGCGGTGAACGAGCCGACGCCGTCGCTGACGGTGATCTGCCCGCCGCCGCCCGCGGTGTCGCGGAGGACGAGCTTGTCTTCGACGACGTCGGCTTCGACGCCCAGGCCCGAGCCGTTGATCGCGTCGATGACCTCGCTCACCTTGGCGGCCTTGCTGAGATCGATCTCGCCGGTGGTGCCGTTGGAGTCGGTGATGTTGAACTTGCCGCGCCTGACGCCCGCGCCGCCGTTGAGGTCGGCCAAGCCCACGTCGGTGTCGAGCCGGGCCTTCTCGCTCTCGAAGGTGAATGAGTCGGCGCCGAGCGGCGAGTTGTCGCGATCTGAGAAGCCCTTGGAGAGGAGCTGCTGCGTCGTGACGAGCTTGTCGACGATGAAGCGGTACGAGCCGGGCTGGGAGCTGGTCGTGGCGCTGGCGGTCAGGACGTCCTCGTCGGAGCTGGTGGCCTTGGACGTGCTGAAGACCTTGTCGAGCCGGAAGCTCGCCGAGCTGGTGCGGAGCGAGCCGAGGCGCGTGTTGATGTCGAGGTACGCGGCCTGCTGGGTCTGGAGCTGGACGAGGCGCTGCTGGGCGAGGGCGCGCGGACGGGCCTCGATCTGCAGGAGCTGCTGGATGAGGTTCCCGGTGTCGATGCCGCTGATAAGCCCGGTGCTGCTGGTGATGCCGCTCATGCCGATCTCCGAGTGTTACGCCGCGCGGCGGGTGGCCCAGTCCTGGAGCGAGGGTGCGATGGCCTTGTCCTGCCGGCCGCGCCGGGCGCATGGGCGGTCAAGGCCGGAGGCTCGCAGCGCAAAGAGATCGATCGCCCACGTCGCCAGCACGCGATGGAACATCCGCCGGGACTCGGCGAGGGCGATGGGCTCGCCCGCGGGCTGGATGGGCTTGGCTGATGGCATCTCTTTGGCTCACATGGACGGCCCTGCCGACCGATCACTGCCTTAGAATCGGCCATGCCGAGGGGCCCGCTGCACCCGGAGGGGCGAGTCGGCCAGTATTCCTTGTCGGACAAGCGGTGTCCGATAACTCCAGCGATCGAACCCGTAGCCCGCAGCCTCCGAATGGAACGATCCGTGACCCAACTCCAGCCCATTCAGCGTCTGGCACTCGTGGGTGTCGTTGTGCTCGGTGCGCTGACCGCCCTCTCGACGCTGCCCGGGCTCTGGATCTCGGCTTTGGGCTACGAGAAGTGGGGGATCGGGCCTCAGTTCCTGATCGCCGGTTTCGAGGCGATGACCCTCGCGGGGGGGGTGACGGCAATCCTGCTCGGGCTCCGGAAGGAGACCCAGGGCTTCGGGATCGCCCTGCTCTGCGTCGCCGGGGCGATCTTCGTGGGCGCGGTGCTCGGGGCCAAGATGCTCCAGAGCACGAGCGACCAGGTGCCCCCGCTGATGAACTTTGTGAAGCTCCGCCTGGCGCTGATGCTCGGGCTCCTGGCTCTGACCGGGGTGGTCAAGCTGGGCACCCGGCCCGATTGCTGGCGGACGCTGGTTGTGGGCGGGGCGTTGCTCATCCCACTGGCTTCCATTGCGGGCCTGGTGGTCCTGAGGAAGACCGGGCTTCTGACCGGGCCGATCGGGAATCTGGGCGAGATCGTCCAGATGGTCGTCTGGCTGGCGTTGGCGATCGTGGTGGGCATCCTGACGATCGCTGGTGGGCATTTCGTGATCCGGGCGTTCGAGATGACCCGGGAAGCGGGCGCGAAAGCCGGGGACGCGAAAGCCGAATAAGTCGGCACCATGCTCCTGAACGATCTCATCGTCGCCGCCGGTCTGGGTCTGTTCATCGGTCTGCTGCTGGGCGTTGTGCTCTTTCTGGTGCTCCGCAAGCGCCGGTCTTCGGACTCGCTCGACGGCGCCCGCGTGACAACCGAGGTCATCGCCGAGCGCGTCCGCGCGACGGGCAAGCTCGTCGGGCTCGAGGTGACGGCCAAGGAGATCGCAACCGCCAAGAAGGGCTGGGACTGGCTCCCGCCCCTGCTCATGTCGCCCGCGCAGCTGGCGATGATCTTCCACTTCGACAAGCAGTACTCGGTCGAACTGGGACGCATCAGTCCCAGGGACGTCGAGCACTTGGGCGAGGGGCGGTATCGGCTCAGGCTCCCCGCCGTGGACGGGCAGCTCCGGCTGACGGACGTGAAGCCCTACGACATCCAGGACGGCAAGGTGCTGGGCCTGCTCGACGTGATCCAGATGAAAGCCAACGCGCAGGGCCAGCTCATGCGCAAGGCGCAGGAACAAGCCGCCGAGCTGTTCGAGACTTCGGACGCGGGCTACCGCGAAGAGGCCAAGCGTTCGATCCGCAAGCACCTGGAAGCGCTCTTCCACCTGATCGGCGCGGACGTCGAGGTGTGCTGGCAGGACGAAGAGCGGGTTTCTGAGCGGGTCGAATCCCAGGCGGTTTCGCCGGGATTCCCGCTCAAGCTCGCCGCGGCGATGTGAGAATTAGGCCGAGCTTGGGTGCCAGATCGTCTTGAATTCGAGCGTGCGTTCGACCGCGCCGGGGCCGGCGAGTGCGTGCCAATCGTTGGCGGACATCGGCTCGTCGAGGACGTGCACACGCTTGAGGTTTTCGGCGGCCCCGAGCTCGAGCGTGCGGCGCATCTCGCTGTCCATGCCCGAGGCGACCAACCCACCGATCTCGCGGTGGGAGGCGAAGTGCGGCGCCAGCTCGGCGAGATCGCCTGTCAAGATATTGACGATGCCCGGGGGCACATCGCTCGTGGCGAGGACTTCGCCGAGCTCGGCCGAAGGATGGGGGCGGGCGCGTGAGGCGAGCGCGATGACGGCGTTGCCCGAGAGAATCGCCGGCGCGATCAGCGCCACGAGCCCGAGCAGCGGCGGGGCGTCGGGCGCGATCAGGCCCACGACGCCCACGGGCTCGGAGACGGTGAAGTTGTGGTAGGGCCCGTTGACCTGGTTGGCGGTGCCCAGGATCTGGCCGTGCTTGTCGGACCAGCCCGCGCAGGAGACGAGCAGGTCGATCGCGGCGCTGACTTCCTCGTCGCCCCGATCGCCGATGGCTTTGGCCATCGCTTCGCGACGGCCTTCGAGCATCTCGGCGATGCGGTAGACGATCTGGCCCTTGAGGTATGCGGTGGCTTTGGCCCAACTCGGCTGGGCATTGGAGGCGATCTCGACCGCCGAGCGGAGGTCCTTGCGTGAGGCCTGGTTGACCCGCAGGCGGTCGCCACCGGGGGTCGTCCTGCCGGATTCGCTCCGGATAAAGGCGCCTCCGACGTACATTTTGAGGGTCTTGTCGATGGGCTCTCGGGTCATGCCCAAGCGTACGCGGGCCGGAGCGGCGCGCCGAACCCGAACGGAGTGCGAAACTTGTGTTGGATCCTCGCGAGATCGGTGTTTCACCGCTTTTCGGGGGAGTGGGAATCACTATACTGCTTGCGAGAGAAGACACCGGGCGTCATGGCCCGGCATGGGATCGAGAGAACTCCGAACAAGAGAGGGAGACAGACATGCGTAGTTTTGCAGCAGCTGCTGTTCTTGCAGCCGTCGCCGGCACGGCTTCGGCCGACGTCATCACCAGTTGGGTCAACTTCGGTCAGCCCGGCAATCAGGTTTCCAGCCCCGTGGGCACGCAGGCCGCCAACGTCACCGGCGATGTCCTGACCCGCGGCGCCGGCATCACCCCCACGGCCGCCGGCAACTCGCTCAGCGGCAGCGGCTGGGACGACCTCGCCGCCGACGATTACTTCACCTTCGGCTTCACCGTCGACGCCGGCTACTCAGTCGACCTCGACACCCTGTACTTCGGCAGCCGCTCGTCGAACACCGGCCCGGGCTCCCTGTCCGTGTACTCGAGCCTCGACGGCTTCACCAGCCCCGTCTACAGCTTCAGCCAGGTCGGCACCGCCTTCACCAATAACGTCGCCGACGTTTCGGCTCTCACCGGCATCACCGGCTCGGTTGAGTTCCGGATCTACTCGGACGGCGGCCTGAGCGCCAACGGCGGCACCGTCAGCTCCGCCGGCACCTTCCGCGTCGGCGACTACAACGACGGCTCGAACTTCTCCGAGTTCCGCTTCGAGGGCACCGTGGTCCCCGCTCCGGCCTCGGCCGCGCTGATGGGCCTGGGCGGCCTCGTCGCCATCCGTCGCCGTCGCTAATCCGGCTCCGACCCGCAGATTGAAATACAGAGCAGGCCCCGCGAGCAGGCGGGGCCTGCTTCATTTTTACAATTGCAATCTTCACCGTTCTGCACGCGTCCTTGACGCGGCGCTGCGCCAAACTGTGCGCACCCGTAGCGCCGTGTTGATGTATGCAAAGTGTCGATCAATACGGAATTCAAAGCTTTCTTTCGTATCAATGGCGTCGGTACGCTCCCCTCAGAGAGACGGGGATTGTGTTTTCCCCAGCCAAGACAGGCAGAAATGCCACACATGAGAGGAAGATAGGACCATGCGCACTCTTGCAGCAGCTGCGATTCTCGCGGCCATCAGCGGCACCGCCTCGGCGGACGTCATCACCAGTTGGGCCAACTTCGGTCAGACCGGCGATCAGGCCGCCAGCCCCGTCGGCACGCAGGCCGCCAACGTCACCGGCGCCGCCATGACCCGCGGCGCGGGCCTGAGCCCCAACGCCGGCAGCAACTCGCTCAACTCGGCCGGCTGGGACACGCTCGCGGCGAACGATTACATCAGCTTCGGCTTCTCGGTCGCCGCCGGCTACGAGGTCGACCTGAGCACCCTCTGGATGGGCACCCGCTCGTCGAACACGGGCCCCGGCTTCCTCTCGGTCTACTCAAGCCTCGACGGCTTCGCCAGCCCGGTCTTCAGCTTCTCGCAGGTCGGCACCGCCTACACCAACTCGATCGCCGACGTCTCGGCGCTCTCCGACCTGACCGGCTCGGTTGAGTTCCGCATCTACGCCGACAACGGCGTCAGCGCCAACGGCGGCGCCATCAGCGGCACCGGCACCTTCCGCGTCGGCGATCACTCCGACGGCGCCAATTTCTCCGAGTTCCGCTTCGAGGGCACCGTCTCGCAGGTTCCCGCTCCCGCCTCGGCGGCCCTCATGGGCCTGGGCGGCCTCGTCGCCGCTCGCCGTCGCCGGTAAGCCGGTATCTGAGTTTCTCTTTTCCATGTCTCGCAGCTCCCGCGGGCCCCGGATGCAAGTCCGGGGTCCGTTTTCGCATCGCGTCACTCACTGCGAGAGTTGCGTGTACGCGCGGAGGCCGTGGAGCCCGCCCTCGCGTCCGAAGCCGGATTCTTTGAACCCGCCGAAAGGGCTTGCGGCGTCGAACTTGTTGTAGGTGTTCAGCCATACCACGCCCGCCTTGAGCTTGCTGGCGATCTCGAAGATTTTGGAACCCTTGTCGGTCCAGACGCCGGCGGCGAGGCCGTAGGGCGTGTTGTTGGCGCGCTCGATCGCCTCGGCGGGGGTGCGGAAGGTGAGGACCGCGAGCACCGGGCCGAAGATCTCCTCACGTGCGATGACCTCGCTCGGCTGGACGTTGTCGAAGAGGCAGGGCTTGCACCAGTAGCCGCGCTTGGGGGTGTCGCCCTCGGCCTGCCAGAAGGTGCTGCCGCCCGTCTTGCCGTCGGCGAGGTACTGATTGATGGTGGCAAGCTGGCCCTCGGAGTTGATCGCGCCGACATCGGTGTTCTTGTCGAGCGGGTCGCCGACGCGGAGCTGGTTCATGCGGCGCTTGAGCTTGGCGACGACCTCGTCCTTGACGGATTCCTGCACGAAGACGCGGCTGCCCGCGCAGCAGACGTGGCCCTGGTTGAAGTAGATCCCCTGCACGATCCCCTCGACGGCCTGGTCGATCGAGGCGTCCTCGAAGATGATGTTGGGGCTCTTGCCGCCGAGTTCGAGGGTGAGGCGCTTGCCCGTGCCGGCGAGGGCGGTGGCGATCTTCTTGCCGACGGCGGTGCTGCCCGTGAAGGCGACCTTGTCGATGCCCGCGTGGTTCACGAGGGCCGCGCCGGTCTCGCCCGCGCCGGTGACGATGTTGACGACGCCCGGGGGCAGCTCGATCTCCTCGAAGATTTCGGCGAGCATGAGGGCGGTCAGCGGCGTGGTCTCGGCGGGCTTGAGGACGCAGGTGTTGCCGCAGGCCAGCGCTGGCGCGAGCTTCCACGCGGCCATGAGGAGCGGGAAGTTCCACGGGATGATCTGCCCGCAGACGCCGACGGGCTGGGGGCTGCGACCGGCGAAGGCGTACTCGAGCTTGTCGGCCCAGCCAGCGTGGTAGAAGAAGTGCTGGGCGGCGAGCGGCACATCGACATCGCGGGACTCGCGGATGGGCTTGCCGCCGTCCATCGACTCGGCGACGGCCAGCTCGCGGGCGCACTCCTGGATGCGCCGGGCGATGCGGTAGATGTACTTGGCCCGCTCGATCGCGGGGAGGGCCGTCCACTTGGGCAGTGCATCCCGCGCGGCCGCCACGGCCCGGTCCACGTCCGCGGGCGAACCCTGGGCGACCTCGGCGATCACCTGTTCCGTCGAGGGGCTGACGGTCTGAAAGTACGTGCCATCGGCGGGTTCGACGAACCTGCCGTCGATGAAGTGGCCGTAGCGGGGGCGGAG
The DNA here is from genome assembly GCA_041742315.1 of Phycisphaerales bacterium. Taxonomy (GTDB): domain Bacteria; phylum Planctomycetota; class Phycisphaerae; order Phycisphaerales; family UBA1924. The sequence continues at coordinate 14,635 of JBGSIX010000197.1, forward strand.
TTTGGGTTTGACGCTCTCGGGGGCTGGGGCGTATGCCCAGAGCCCGGTGAGGTCGATGGTGGCGGGTCCGATGACGGTCGCTCGGGATGGGGGCGGGGCGGTGGTCATTGGGGGATTGTACGCGAGGGTGCGGGCGAGCCGATGACTCTAGGGGAACCGATTCCGAACAAGAGTCGTATACTTCATGCTCAGCATCGGAGATACTGCGGATGAGCCTGACCAATGCCGAGTTCGAAACGATCTTGTTGGATGAAAGCAAGCGGATCGAGGGAGATATCCAGTGGAAAGAGGATGATGATCACTCTCCGAGTGTGGAATTTAGAGTGGAAGTGACATCGGAGGCTGGGTGGCCGTTGTTTATCTGCGGCAGCTACAACCCGTTGATCCCGGCAGTAACTTTTGCCATGATCTTGAAGACCACTGGGCGAGTATACGCGCTTGATCTTGGCAAGGATCATCACAACCCCCAATGCAATCAGATCGGAGAAAAGCACAAGCATCGCTGGAACGAGCAGTTTCGTGATAAAGAGGCCTATGAACCGACAGATATCACTGAGTCTGCTTCAAATCCGGTGTTAGTGTGGCAGCAGTTTTGTGTCGAGGCGAAGATATCTCACAACGGAACGCTCGCTGCCCCGCAACCCCCTGATGGAGATCTCTTCACATGATTGCGAACGATCTTTGTCAAGATTTTAGTGGTGGACTCGCCGATCTCTTTGTGTGCACCCAGCATGGCGAGTATCAGCGAATTAGAACGCCGTACCTCTACCCGGATGGCGATAATATTGATATATTCTGCAAGGTCCAAGGTGGTGTGACCCTAGTAACGGATCTTGGAGAAACAACACGTTGGCTGCGAATGCAGACAGTGTCACCAAAGCGGTCACCAAAACAGAGAGCGCTGATCGATGATGCGTGCCTTACACATGGTGTCGAGTTTTACAAAGGCATGCTTCTCGCAAGATGCCGCCCAAATGACCAACTAGCCGCGGTTGTATTCCGAGTAGCTCAGGCTGCGCTCAGGGTATCCGATTTGTGGTTCACCTTTCGCACTCGATCGGTCGAATCGCTTGGTGATGAAGTAGCTGATTTATTGGATGAGAATGGACTTTCTTATGCGCGAGGCGAGAAACTGGCAGGGCGATCGGGACGGATATGGATGCCTGATTTTCATGTGAGAGCAGACCGGAGAAGTTCTCTCGTTTATGTATTGAGCACGGGAAGCAAATCGGCCGCACGCAGTGTAGTGAACCACGTGCATACCGCTTTCTTTGACCTGAATCCACTGGCCGCAGGACCAGAAGCCTTAAAATTTGTATCATTGTTTGATGACACAATGGACGTGTGGAATGAAGAAGATTATAGGCTTGCAGAGCAGTTATCTACTGTGGTCAGATGGTCACAACCTGAGTCATTCATTCGAGAGCTGTCAGCGGCATAGTTTGAGAAACTAACTCACGCCTCCGCAAAGTCATACCCCGCCGGGTAGACGCCCGTTCTCAGCCACTGGAGCTGGCGGAGGAGGTCATTGGCGAGGGTGCTGGCGCCGAATCGGAAGAGGTTTGGGCTCAGCCAGTGGCAGCCGGGGTGGGTGTCGACGCCTTCGAGCGTTTCCTTGACCATGCAGAGGTAGTGCCAGGCTTCCTTGGCGGTGCGGATGCCGCCGGCGGGCTTCATGCCGACGAAGACGCCCTCGCGCCGGTGCGCATCGCGGATCGCTTCGAGCATGACGAGCGTGACCGGCATCGTGGCGGCCGGGCTGACCTTGCCCGTGCTCGTCTTGATGAACCCGCCGCCCGGCTCGTCGAGCAGGTTCGCCTCGAGCATCGCGGCGATCGCGATGTCGCTCGCCAGGCGCACGTTGTCGAGCGTCTCGAGCTCGCCCGTCTCGAGGATCACCTTGAGGTGTACGTGCCGATCGCCCGACCACGCATCGCGGCAGAGGCGGCTGACGGCGAGGATCTCGTCGTAGACGACGTCCCGCCGGCCCGCGAGGAAGGCGCCGCGGTTGATGACCATGTCTATTTCGTCGGCGCCGTCCTCGATCGCCTTCTCGGTGTCGCGCAGGCGCACGTCGAGCGGGTACTGGCCCGATGGGAAGCCCGTGGCGACGGAGGCGATCTTGACGGTGGTGCCGCGGAGTGCTTCGGCGGCGACCTTGACCATGCTCGGGTAGAAGCAGACGGCGGCGACGCTCGGGATGTCCGGGTGCCCGGGCATCGGCGTGACGGCCTTGCGGCAGATCGATCGCACCTTCTCGGGCGAGTCTTTCCCTTCGAGCGTGGTCAGGTCGACCATCGAAAGCGCGAGCTTGAGGGCCTGCTCCTTCGACTCTTTCTTGATGGACCTCGTTGTGAACGACTTGGCACGCTCGGCGGCCATGATGGCATCAACGGTCGGGCTCGGCGGGATCAACGCTTTGGGCATGGCCCATTCTACGTCGGCGATGGCTCGCTCAGAACCCCGTCCAGAAACGCACCGATCTCGCTTTCCAGGGCGGCTTTCGTCTCCGGGTTCGCCCAGAGCCCGTTGTGCGGTGCGCCGGGGAGGACGACCAATCGACCATCCAGCGCGGCTTCTGTGATCTCTTGGCCGTCTTCGAGCGGGCAGACGGTGTCGAGTTCGCCGTGCAGGACGAGCAGCGGGCACCGGACCTCGCGGGCGAGCGCGGCGCGATCGAACCCTGCCCAGTTCCCGGCCCAGCCGAGCGTTCGGCGACGGACCAGACCGATGAGCCAGAACGCGGGCCAGAGCGTGGCGCGCCAGGGCAGAGCGGCTTCGCTCAAGACGCCCTTGGCGGGTGTGTGCGCGATCCGATACGGGGCCTGCGTAATCACGCACGCGATCCGATCGGGGTTGCGCGCTGC
>JBGSIX010000198.1:0-4054 GCA_041742315.1 Phycisphaerales bacterium
CGCGGCCGTCGCGGTCGATCTGCCCGGGCACGGGCAGCGCCATGGGGCCAAGCTCCACGGCCCCGACACGACGCCGGGCGTGCTCGAGCAGATGCTGGGCGAGATCGACAGCGTGCTCTCGGCGCTCCGCGCGAGTGAACACGCTCAACTCTTTGATCTGAACCGCGTTGGCATCGGGGGCATGTCCGCTGGCGGGATGGTGGCGCTCCGCAGGCTCTGCGACGAGCACCCGTTTTCGTGCGCCGCGGTCGAGTCGACCACGGGCTGGCTGAGTGAGCTCTATGACCCGGAGGAAACGCAGGGCCGACCCTGGCCCGCGGCCCACGACCCGGAGCAGATCCGAAGGCTCGACCCGATGAGGCACCTTGCGGGCTTCCGCCCGATCCCGATGCTGGTGCTGCACTCCGAGGCGGACGAGGTCGTGCCCTTCGAGGGAATGCGAAGGTTTGTGGATGCGCTGCATCGCCATTACGAATCCGTGAACGCCGACCCGGGGATGATCGAGCTCAAGACCTGGCTCGCGACCGGCGCGCCCTCGGAGCATGCCGGGTTCGGGAAGGTGGCATCGGAGGCGAAATCGCTCCAGGTCGAGTTCCTGACGAGATACCTGGTCCGGTCCTGATATGCTCCCCGCGCCGATGAGCGCGATCCGCAAGCTCAACCCATTCGCCGGCCTCACCAACCCCCGCGAGGTCTGGGCGTGGGGGATGTACGACCTTGCGAACCAGTCCTTCACGCTGCTCATCAACACGCTGCTCTTCGCCGTCTACTTCAAGAAAGTCGTCGCCCCCGACGAGACGCAGGGCGATCGGCTCTGGTCGATGCTCTTCTCGGGGAGCATGCTGCTGGTGGTCCTCGTCTCGCCGGTGATCGGCGCGCTGGCCGATGCGCGCTGCTGGCGTAAAGAGATTCTCATGCTGGCGGGCATGGGCTGCGCCTTGGCGACCTGCGGGCTGGCGCTCGTGCGCCCCGACATGGTCTGGCTGGCGGCCCTCCTCTACATCCCCGCTAACTTCATGTACCAGATCGGCGAGAACGCCCTGGCTTCCTTCCTGACCGACGTCGCCACGAGCCGCAACATCGGGCGCGTCAGCGCCATCGGCTGGACGATGGGCTACGTCGGGGCGCTTGTGCTTTTGGCACTGACCTTCGCGGCCATGCTGATCTTCGGTCTCAAGCAAACCGAACTCTGGCGGCCCTTCTTCGTCTTCGCCGGGATCTGGTACTTCCTGGGCATGATCCCCGCCGCCCTGTACCTGCACGAGCACAAACGCCCCATCGTCCGCTCCGCGGCCAGCCCGCTCGCCGATGCCTTCCTGCGCATGCGCGACACCGTCCGCCACGCTGCGCAGTATCGCCAACTGCTGACTTTCCTGCTTGCGTTCTTTGTGTACGGATTCGGTCTCCAGACCGTGATCTCCTTTGCCTCGATCATCGCGATCGACTTTGGTTTCAACGAAGTGAAGCTTGTGCTCTTCACCGCACAGATCACGGTCACGGCCGGGATCGCCTCGGCCGCCACCAGCGCATTCCAGGACCGCATCGGCGCGAAGGTGACGATCATCATCTATCTGGTGATCTGGATCATCAGCACGGCTGGTCTTGCCGTGCTCAGCGACTTCAGCTCTCCCCCAGAGTGGCTGTTCTGGATGATCGGCAATGGAATCGGCTTCGCCCTGGGCGGCTCGGGCACCGCCAGCCGCGGCATGGTCGCCCGTTTCACGCCAAAGCACAAGGCCGCCGAGTTCTTCGGCCTCTGGGCGGTCTCGTTCAAGCTCTCTGCTGCCGTGGGCGTCCTGGGCTTCGGCTTGGTCAAAGCCGAATACGGAGATACCCAGGCGCTCATCCTGCTCACCGGCTTCTTTGTCGTGGGACTCGCGCTGCTCCTGCCCGTCAACGAGTCCCGCGGCGTGCGGGCGGCTCAGCGCGCAAGCCGTGAGTACAACCGCCTCGCGCAGAAACCTGACTAAGGTAGAGCATGGCACAGATCGACGCCGGCCCAACCAGCTTCCGCAACCTGCCCAACGACCGGGGTTACTTCGGCGACTTCGGGGGCGTGTTCGTCCCCGAAACGCTCGCGGCGGCGCTGCACGAGCTCTTACGCGTCTACACGGAAGCCAAAGCGGACAACGCGTTCTGGAACGAATTGAGCGAACTCAACCGGACCTTTGTCGGAAGACCTACGCCGCTCTACCGCGCGGCGCGGCTCACGGAACTGGCCCGTCATCAAGCAGACGCGGGCAAGGGCGCGACGATCTGGCTCAAGCGCGAAGACCTGGCGCACACGGGCGCGCACAAGATCAACAACACGCTCGGGCAGGGCCTGCTCACGAAGCGGATGGGCAAGAAGCGGATCATCGCCGAGACCGGCGCGGGCCAGCACGGCGTGGCGTCGGCGACCGCGGCGGCGCACCTCGGGCTCGAGTGCGACGTCTACATGGGTTCCGAGGACGTCAGGCGGCAGAACCTGAACGTCATCCGGATGCGGGCGCTTGGTGCAAAGGTCGTGCCGGTGGACTCTGGCTCTCGCACACTCAAGGACGCGACGAACGAGGCGATGCGTGACTGGATGGGCTCGGTCGAGACGACGCACTACATCCTCGGGTCGGTTGTTGGGCCGCACCCGTTCCCGATGATCGTGCGGGACTTCCAGAGCGTGATCGGGCGCGAGTGCAAGGAGCAGTGCCTGCTGGCGATCGGGCGTTTGCCCGACGAGATCATCGCCTGCGTGGGCGGGGGCTCGAACGCGGCCGGGATATTTTACGATTTCATCGACGACGACGTGGCGCTCACGGGCGTCGAAGCGGGCGGGCGTTCGAGCAACCGGGGCGACCACGCGGCGCCGCTCTCATTCGGACACCCGGGCGTGCTCCACGGCTCGCTCAGCTACGTGCTCCAGGACGAATTCGGGCAAACGGCGGATGTGCACTCGTGCTCGGCGGGGCTCGATTACCCGGGCGTCGGACCAGAGCACTCATACTGGCGCGACACGAAGCGCGTGCGGTACACGAGCGTGGGCGACCGGCAGGCGCTCGACGCGTATCAGCTGCTCGCGCGGACCGAGGGGATCATCCCCGCGCTGGAAACGTCGCACGCGATCGCCGAGGCGTTCGTCCGGGCGCAGCAGATGGGCGACGACCAGCACATCGTCGTCAACTGCTCGGGCCGGGGCGACAAGGACGTGATGGAAGCAGATCGCCTGATCAACGGGGGCTGAGCGGCAGGGCTCACCGGCGTGAGCGGCGGACGAAGAGACCCAGCGCCTCGTAGAGCGAACGCACCGAGTGGATGCGGAGGTACGTGCGCAGGCGGCGCAGGCCCCGGTCGTCGGGCTCGATCGCAAGGCCCTGGCGGACCCAGTATCGCGCCCGGCTGATCTCGCCCCGGCGCAGGTGCGCGACGGCGAGGTTGTGCATCGGCGCGACATACCCCGGGCGGAGCCGAAGCGCCCGGCGGGACGAGGTGACGCCCTCGGCGACCATGCCCATGCCGAACTGCGCGACACTGAGCTGGTGGTGGCTTGCGGCGTCGCCCGGTTTGCGCTGCACGAGGAGCTTGGCGATCGCCAGCGCCTGCTGGGTGAGCTGGGCGTCCATGAGCAGGCCCATCAACTCCTCGAGCTCGTCGGTGTCGAGATTCTTCTCGTCGTGCTGGACCCAGGAGGCCTCTTCGCGCAGGAGCACCGCGGCCCGCTCGATGTCGCCCCGCTCGCGATTGTCGAGCAGGACCTCGGCGAGGCGGCGACGCGAACCGGCGTAGGTCGGGTCGAGACGAACCACCACGTCGAAGTGACGCCTTGCGAGGTCGCGATCGCCCAGCATCTGGGCGAGCTCGCCCAGGCTCATGTGCGCCTCGGTGTGATCGGGTTCGATCTCGAGCGCCCGGCGGAGCTTCTCGCCCGCTTCGGCGAGGCGGTTCATGTCCATGAGCAGGCGGCCCAGGTCGACGATCGTCTCGACATCGCCCGGGTTTCGGCGGAGCTCACGCAGGTAGAGCTGGCGGGCGCGTTCGAGTCGGCCCGTCTCGGCGCAGGCCTTGGCGAGGCGCGCGTGCA
>JBGSIX010000199.1:0-36157 GCA_041742315.1 Phycisphaerales bacterium
GTCCGAGTCGATGACAAATCGGCCCTCGGCATCATTCACCAGCTCGAAGCTGTGCGTGTCACCCGCGTCCACGTCCGTCACGTTCGCCGAGGCGACGACTGTCCCCGGTGCCGCGTTCTCGGAGACCGTGCCACCCGTGAAAGCGATTGCCTCTGGACCTTCGTTCACATCGGCGAGCGTGATAACGAGCGATCGCTCGATTGTGTTTCCGCCTGAATCTGTCGCGCGGACAGTGATTTCGTGACTCGGCGTTCCCTCAAAGTCCAGGCTTGCGCCATCGGCGACCGAGATCGTGCCGTCGGCGCCGATCGTGAAGCGGCCGCCTGCGTCATCGACGAGTTCGTAGGTGTGTGTGTCGCCGGCGTCGATGTCGGTGACGCTCGCGGATGCGACCACTGTCCCCGGTGCCGCGTTCTCGGAAACGGTGCCACCGGAGAAGGTGAGTGACTCGGGGCCTTCGTTGACATCGCCAACATCGATCGTCAGCGACCGCTCGATTGTGTTGCCGCCAGAGTCCGTGACGCGCACCGTGACTTCGTGCGAGGCCGCGTTCTCGTGGTCGAGGATTGCGCCGTCGGCTACGGAGATTGTGCCGTCGGCGTTGACTGTGAAGCGGCCGCCCGCGTCATCGACGAGCTCGTAGGTGTGGGTGTCGCCGGCGTCCACGTCCGTCACGCTCGCTGAAGCGACGACCGTTCCGGCCGCCGCGTTCTCGGAGACCGTGCCGCCCGTGAAGCTGATCGCCTCTGGGGCATCGTTCACTGCTTCGACAGTGACAGCGATCGTGCCTGTTGCGGAGTGCGTGACCGATTCCACCGCGTCGATCTGCGAATCGTGCAGGGTCGTTTCGATCGGCGTATCCGAACTTACTTCTCGGAGGCGGATGTTATCGAGCAGGATCCCAACGTTATCGCCGCCCGAATGGGAGAATGTCAGATCCAATGGTGTGGGCTCGCTGACCTCGACAACGATGGTCGCGGTCTTGAAATCCGCGTTCCACTCGACCTGGAAATCGGCATCGACGAGCCCGTTGGCCGCGGCAACCGAAAGAATGTCCGTCTGATCGCCACGGTTGTTGCCCGCGATATCGAATGAGATCTCGTAGCGCCCGGGCTGGAGCGTCGGCGGGTCCTTCAGTGTGATCGTCCCGGCGTTGCCGGTCGAGCCGTCCATGTCCAGGTACAGTCCGTTGCCGGGCTGCAGGTCCCAGTAGCCGTTGCCGATGACATCGACTGTCCCCTCGGTGACCTGCCATTTGTCGAATTGGTTGTAGTTGAGCTGGCCGCTGCCGCCGTGCTCGGTGTTGAACGATTCATTCAGGATGTAATTGCTACCCCGGGTTGCGTTCACCTGCACACCCAACTCGAAGTTGCCGTTGTAGTTCTCTGGCGTGGTGATGGTCAATCCATCGATCTGATCCGCTGTGAGGGTCCATGTGCCATCGCCGTTGTCCTGACCCGTCGAGAGCGTCGCACCCTCGGGGACATTCGAGATGATAAGTTCATATTCCGTGCCGCTCTCGATGTTCCCGATCTCGATCGAGAGAGGGATAGGCGTATCTTCCTGGCCCGAAGCGTCTTGCAGGCCCAGTTCGGCTCCCTCGAAGACATCGCCGACATCGATGGTGAATGTCTCGGTGCGCTCAAGCCCGCCGGAGTCGGTGACACGGACCGTGATCTCGTGCTGCGCGTTCGCTTCATGGTTCAGGTCGGCGCCGTCGGCCACGGTAATATGGCCGTCGCCATCGATCGTGAAACGCCCGCCCGCGTCGTCGACGAGTTCGTAGGTGTGTGTGTCGCCCGCGTCGGCGTCCGCGGCGCTCGCTGAAGCGACGAGCGTGCCGTCCGCAGCGTTCTCTGAGACCGTGCCGCCCGTAAAGCTAATCGACTGGGGGCCTTCATTCACATCGGCAACACCGATTCTGAATGTAGCATCGATCTCGTTGCCCGCGTTGTCAGTGCCGATGACCTGAACTTCGACAACTGGCTCGGTCTCGTGGTCGAGCTCAATACCATCCCTCAGTTTGAGCACGCCCTCATCGGTCACTTCGAATCGATCGTCGCTCACCGTGTAGCCGGCTTCATCACCGGCGTCGGGATCGATGATCCCGAGCCGACCGATCACCGCACCGGGTGCGTTCTCGGCGACCACAGCGTGCATCGGTGCTGGAGCATCGGAAGTATCAAAGACCAGCTTACCATTCCAGTACATGCCTTCCTGGCCGCCGATCGTGCTGCCACCTCGGTTGTAGACGGTATCGTTCGATTCCGCCTGGTAGTCCTGCCCGTTCAGCTGGATTTGATCAACATAGAGATTCCGATCGGTCTCCAGCGTCCCGCCCCAGCTGTCGTTGGTAAATCGCACCTCAACCTGTCCCGGAGGTGTATCGCCGGGGAGTTCAATGGCCAGTTCGTGCCATCGGGCGTCAGGATCCTGATCTCGGAATCGGGTTGAGTCCATCCAATCGGCATATCCGGTGGAGACGACCTTGCCATCGACGACAACCTCGTATCGTGGCGCCCCATCATGGGCACCTCCGCCCGCTCGCTCACCGCCGAGCGTCACACGGAGAATATTGGTGTCGGGTGCTTCCGCTTCCAGAAGAATGTTTGTCGGCGCTTCGTTCACATCCGTGACACCGATCACGAGGATCTCGTCGTAGGAGTGACCCTGTGAATCCGTGACGCGAACCGTGATCTCGTGCGAATCGCTCGTCTCGTGGTTGAGATCCGCTCCTTCGGCAACCCGAATCGAACCCGTGTCCAGATCGATTGTGAACCGCCCGCCGGCATCATCGACGAGCTGGAATGTGTGGGTATCCCCGGCATCTGGATCGCTCACCGACATCGTGGCGACCACCGTGCCAGCTGCGGCATTCTCCAAGACCGTATCGCCCTCGAACGTCAGATCGGTCGGGGCCTGGTTGAGCACCCACGGCTGGATATCGCCCGTCCCATGCCAGCTTGTGTCATTCTCGATGATCTCACCCGCGACGTAGATGGTGCCGCCGTTGAGTCTTGCGAGATTCTCGACAATGATGTCGCCCTCGACATAGATGTCGCCGTCAAGTTCCATGTAGCCACCATCGAGTGTCATGCTACCGAAACGAGTCGCCTGTCCAGACACCGACGCGTTGCCCTGAAGCTCTACCGTCGCGCCCGTCGCGTCCACAGCGTTCCCGTGGTCGTCGTAGCTGCCCGAGATCTGCAGGTCGCCCACGACCGTGACAAGCCCGGACGTGTTGGCGATCGACACGTTGTTCAGCTCGCCCACGCCGTCGCCCGTCGAGATCGTCTGCGCGCCATCGCCAGACAGCACGATCGTCGCCGACCCGTGGTAGCTCGTGTCCGTCGTCGTCACGTCCCCCGTCACCGAGATCGCGCCGCCGTTGATACGCGCGGCGCTCGTGATCGTCAGGTCGCCCTTGATTACGACATCGCCATCGACATCGATATATCCGCCGTTGATGACGACGTTCTCGTAGGGTCCGCCCGCCGCGTCGAGTGTTTCATTCCCACTGACAACATATGTCTCGATGACGTTATCAACCTGGATTTCAAGGACATCCTCGATCGAGTCGCCGTTGCTATCCGTCACCCGGACCGTGACATGGTGAGAAGTATCCGCCTCGTAATTGAGGTCCGCGCCATCGGCAACGGTAATGTTGCCATCCTGATCGATGGCGAATCGGCCGCCCGCGTCATCGATGAGTTCATAGGTGTGCGAGTCGCCCACATCCGGATCGGTGAAACCGACCGAACCAACCAGCGTCCCGCCGGCTGCGTTCTCGGTGACAGTTCCGCCGGTGAACTGGATATCCGTCGGCGCCGTGTTCGCAGGCTCGGGCGGATCGACAAAGGTAACGTTCGAAGAACTGAGCCCGGTCGAACCGAAGCTCCCAGAGGTTTCGATGGTGTCGCCCTCGTGGGCGGCATTCAAGCGGATCTGCTCGATGCCGTGGGCTTCGATCGATTTCACGCCGTTGACGGATACCACGATCCGGTCGGAAGCAACGGCATCACCGGTCCTTGCGGAGTACGTCGCGCCGTCTTCGACGAGCACGTGCGAGGCGCTGCTCTCGACGCCGTGGATCTCGATGGTGTCGGATCCCCAGTCGCCGATCACGACGTCGGAACCATCGCCAACCGTGTAGTTGATGATGTCATCACCCGTCCCGGCGTCGATGGTATCGTTGCTCTTTCCGCCCGTGATGGTGTCGTTCCCGTGATCGCCTCGAATCGTGTCGTCGCCGTCGCCGCCGATAATGACGTCGTGGCCGGTTCCGCCGTCGAGCGTGTCGTCGCCATCGCCGCCGTCGAGGTAATCGTTGCCGTGGTTGCCGAAGAGCTGGTCGTTCCCGCTGCCGCCGGTCAGATTATCATTGTCGGTGCCGCCGTCGAGGGAGTCGTTGCCGTCGCCCCCGACGAGCTGATCCGCCTGGTCACCGCCGAGCAGGGTGTCGTTGCCGGCACCACCGTAGAGTTGATCTTCGCCGGTGCCTCCGTCAAGTTGATCGTTGCCATCGCCGCCAAAGAGCTGGTCGTTCTGGTGACTCCCGGAGAGGATGTCGTCGCCGCCGTTGCCGAAGAGAATGTCATTGCCCACCCCACCATCGGCGGTGTCGGCCATGTCTGAGCCGTGAAAGACATCCGCGTCATGGGTCGAGCCGTCCTGGGCGTCTCCCGTATCGGCGTCAACCCAGCTGGCGGACATGAGCACACGCTTCTCGAGCGGTTCGATCCCAAAGTCGGCCTTGCGCTTCGCCTTGCCGGGCTTGTCGCTGCGAGGATCGTTGCCTTTACGCTTCTTCTTTCCGAACATCGCGTGCTCCATCGTTTCGGGCGCCCCTGCCGCGGAATGGCAGGGCGGATTCAACGTGGGGCATCGACGGTTCCGATATGCAGCGGCAAGCGATCGCCGGCTGAGCGGGGAAAGTTGCTCGCAGCCAACCGTTCCAAGCGTCACATCCCGAACAACTTTCGGTTCCCGGGGCGTCCTATAAACCTGCGATCAGAGCTCGACGATCGTGAGCCCGGACAGAGCAGACGTATCTTGCAATCCGAGCCTCTGAGCGATCGCACCGTACCCAACTGAACCCGCCGCAGAGTCCGGAATAAACCGGACTCTGCACGTCGGTGGGAGTTCGAACTCTCGAAACTTTCCGAGCACATTGAGGTTGCTCATCACACCCTCAGAGACCGGCTCATCCAGAAGCGTGTGTGCATCGAATGTCACGCGATCCGCGATCGCCCGCCGAATCGAACGCAGACTAGGACACAGCCGACCGCCCGGGGTTGCGCCGAGGACGCAGAGCTTTCCGCCCGGCTTGAGGAGCCGAGTCGCATCGAATCCCGGCGGTACACCCTCAAAGCCCGCCCGGGATGCCACGACAAGATCGAACTGTGCCGACACATCCAGCAGTCGCCCGACGATCACCGGCGGCCTCTTGCTCGGGCAGCACTCCATGAATCGGCTCCGATTCTTCTGATCGAGGCCAGCCAAGAGGACTGTTTGGTGCCGGCGCGATGTACGCGCCCATTCCCTGAGAAGCTCGTGTGGAATCGAGAGGCACTGGCCGTGGATCACAACGGACTGAGCGCCAGAATCCGATCGCAGGACTCGATCAAGGACCGATGTCATGGTTCCCGCCCGCTTGACGCGAACCGCAACCGTCCTGATCTCTCGTCGTGCGCGCTCACGTTCCTGCGTTTCGGATCGTTCTGCAAGAAATGCTTCTGCGTATGTCAGCATTTCTTTGGCGACGGCGATGTTGTCCGCCGTTTTCTGACCCGGGTGAACGAGTTGCCTGGCGACTTCGATCGGCTCGGCCTGAAAGACGGCGCCGGCCGCCGCGAGCCGCACCCAGAGATGATGGTCCATCGTGTAGTGGAGCGATTCTTCGACGCCGCCAAACCGTTCAAGGAATTCTCGTCGAACGAATGCTTCGGGTTGCACGATTGACCGGCCGGCAAACCAACCCGACAGAAGCCTCAGAAGCGACTCTGGCGTGACCGGATCCGGCGGAGTGGGCGTGTAGACAGTGCGGCCTGCTAGATCGACGAATCGGCAACGGCCGAGCACGACGTCAGTGAGTGATTCTCTCATCACCGAGGCCAGATTTGAGATGCCCTCCGGGACGAGCACATCGTCGGCATTGAGCCAACTGACGAATGTCCCGCGGGAAGCGGCAATACCGCGATTGATCGCGTTTGCTTGGCCGGTGTCGGGGCCTGTCAGCACCCGAGTAATCGGCGAGCCAAGCCGAGACATTGCCTTTCTTGCGATCTCCACGGAGTCATCATGCGAACCGCCATCGACGATCACATGTTCAATGGGAACACCCCGCCGTGCAGCCTGCGCCACCGATTCGATCGCATCTGGCAGAAACCGTGCACCGTTGAGCACGGGCGTGATGATCGTCAGCAGTGCGCTCGACATCTGATTACAGCCCCGTGAACGGATCATTGATGATCATGTATTGCTGGTTTCTTAGAAGAGTTCCTCGAGACGCACCTTTGGAAATACTTCAAGCTTGCCGCCCACCGTGGCGTCTCGAATCCGGCGGCCTTCTTGCTCATACGCAAGCCTCGCCAGGCGATAGGCAAGCTCGGACTGCGTCAGATCGGGGAGTTGCCAACGAACCCCGGCTCCGAAATACTCCTCAGCAAAGTGATCCGGGTCGGCCTCTTCGGATACAACAAGCTTGTTCGCCTGTCCGGCGCGATCATAGAAATGGTCCACGCCCAGCAGCACTACCTCGGTGAAACCGAGGTGGAACGCGAGTTGGAGCGATACATATGTCACGGTCGCGCCCTGCCATATCGCATCGGTCAGATCAAACGAGAATCTCGGTTCGTGCCGGGTACGGAGCCAGACCGTGTCGTCCGAGTTCGGCAAATATCCGCGGTGCTCCCAGGCGAGAAAGCGCAGGGCCCCCAATGAGCCGATATCGCTTGCGAACTGTTCCATCACATTCGGATTGACTGCACAGTAATACCACCGCGTCCATTTCTTGCAGGCCGGATGGAGATAGATTCGATTGCTCCCGATCACGTATTCATCGCGCAACACCGAGAGATCCGCACCGGCGAGGCTCGGACCGTTGCCCAGCACGAAGCATCGTTTGCCCCAGTGACGGTTCCGCATCGCTTCGAGCCGGGCAAGATTCCGAGCGCCCTGGATGGACCCCGCCCACGCCCGATCGTCAACCGTGGAACATCGGCCTCGCATCGCAACAGCCCAGCGACGAAGAAGATGAACGCCGCTGAACTTCGGAAGCTTCGCGCACTCGTTGACAATCGGCTGATTCGTATTGCCGAGGCCGAGCTGAGCGGCCGGAGTAGTCATCGCTCCGTGCCGTCCGCGGAGAGCGCCTTCGCTTTGGAGTCAGACTTCGCGTTCGTATCCGGGGCCTTCTTCGAAGATCGCGTTTGGACAAGTACCGGTTCTGTAGTTTCGTCCTGTGATGGACTATCTTTAAGACTCGCCTTTCTCTTCGATCGGGATGCTGCTTGCTTGCCCGTCGATTTTTGTGACCCGGCTTGCCTTTGCCCCTTCGGACTCTCGGCGGGCTTGGAAGCCCTTTCGACCTGCGCCTCCTCTGCCGGCACGCTCTGCCGACGGAAGATCGCGGTTCTCGAAAGAGTACCGACCTGCTCGAAGCGATCGTCGCTCACAACCACGGCATCAACGAACTTCGTCACATCGGGCCAGTCATCAGATCCATAATCATCTACGATCAGAATACCACCCGCCTTCACGAGATCGGCGTACCGCACAAAGTCCGCTTCGACGCCTTGGTAGGAGTGGTCGCCGTCGATCACGATGACGTCGTATGGCCCAAGCTCTTTGGCCTCTTCGAGGAGACGGTCGTCTGTAGAGAAACCCTCCAAGACAAAGACATCCTCATTGCGGATTGCGGCGCGAGCGAAATTGCGATCAACGGCCGCCCGGCTCACTTTTTGACCGGTGAGAGGGTCGAGATGCTCCGAGCCGTAGTAACCATCGAATGGATCGAGCAAGACGAGTTTGACGTTTTTGTAGAATGGCGCCAGCGCCATGTGCATGAAAGCCGCGCCCACTCCGAAAAGCACGCCTATTTCCAGAACTCGGATCTCATCGCCCCGCTGTGACCTCGCGGCCAGGACGCGTGCCACCGCATCCTCGGCGGTTGTCGCAAGACGGCCTTCGCAGAGCGCCTCAAGATGCTGGACTTTGCGTTCGAGGTACCTGAGTTCTCGTTGCGAAACATCGATCCCGAGCTTCTTGCCAAGTTCACCCTGGATCTCTTTCATGAAATCCGCACTAATCAATCGCCCAAACTGGGCGTAGCCCTCGCCCCTAAGTCGGCCTGTCAGAGACGAGGCGCTCTTGAGGTTCCGGTCGATCACATCGATTTTTTCTGTCGATTTCGCGATCTCTTTGCGAGCCGAATCAAGAGATTCTTTCATAGCCGTCTGGAGCCCGGCCTTGCGGAGACGATCCTGTTCATCGATCCGGTCAACCAATTTCTTTTCTGCAGACTCGATCGATGCACCCAGACGCTCGTCCGCTTTCAGGAGGATCTGGATTTGCTTGGTCAACTCGGCAGACTGCAACGATACTTCGTCGGCTTTTTTGCCGAGGGACCCCTGTGTCGATTTGAGCCTTTCAACATCTTGACCGAAACGCTCGACCGACTCCAACAGCTTCGCAGAGTGGGCCTGCGAGGCTTTCACAGTTGCGTCGAGTGCTTCTCGTGTCGCACGTTCCCTGAGGGCTTCACTGACACGTTCGGATGCCGAGACGGCCTCTGCCCGAAGTGTCGCGATGGCGTCTGCGAGATCCTTGCGATCTTCTTCTGCGTCCTTGAGTTTCTGAAGAAGATTCGTGAAAGTGGCCCGTGTGCCCTTGTCGAACTGCTCGAGCCAGATTTCAGTGTCATCGTAGCGATCGTTGAGTACCTTGAGACGCTTCGTCGTACCGTTGAGATACACCGCGACCGCCGAGAGCGTCTTGCCTGCGATGCCGACGAGGCCTGCCAGCAGCACGATCGCGATCACGGTCAGCGACCGAACATCCATCGCCACTCCGAGAGCCGCAAGGGCTACAGAGAGCGTAAGGAACGCCGCAAAGACCCCGAGTAAACGGCGTCGCTTCGAACCGTCCGAAAGTAGTTCAACAAAGTCCACGCTCCAGCCTCCAATGCCGATCTGGGAATACACTCTTTTCCGGTCTGAGTTTAGCAGATACGACGGGCTTTCTCAGGCGAACGGGGCCCGGCCCTCATAGATCCATGGATACTCCCGCCCGATGAGCCCCGGACGCGTCTGGGGATACCACAATCGGCGTCTGCTGCTGCGATCCACAACCCGGAATTGTACTGCGTCGACTCGACGATCATGGTTTTTCTCATACGGGATCCCCAGGCTCGCGCTCAATCGATAGTTGCCCGCCTCCAGCAAACCTCCATCGATCTGGAACTCTGCTGTGTAGCTCCCACGCCGTCGCCTCCCGACATGCGCCGGATCAAAGTCGGCGTCTCCGGAACTGATGACGACGAATCCCTCGCTCGTCTCGATGCGGCAGAATGCGTGGACCCCTTGGATGTCTTCATTGATGTCGTAGGACATCCTGACACGCAACGGCTGAGCCATCTCGATCTCACCGGAACAATTGCCATCGACCGATATCACAGAAAGCTCGCGGATGCACATCGGCTTATCCGGGGCGGCATCGAACTCGGCGAAGGCGTTGTTGAGGCTTTCCTTGCGCTGGGTACCGCTGCTGTAGTGTTCGACGACCCTCGATGTAGCCCCGATGCTTACGAGCCTGCCCCGATCGAGTTCGATTGCACGATCACAGAGCTGTTCGACCGTTTGCTTGCTGTGACTCACGAACAGAACCGTCCGTCCACCCCGGATCAATTCTTGCATGCGCGCTGAAGAACGCCGTTTGAACTCCGCATCACCGACGCTCAACACTTCGTCAATGAGCAATATCTCGGGCTCGAGCATCACCATGACCGCAAAGGCCAAGCGGATGCGCATCCCGCTGGAGTACCGCTTGACGGGGACGTCAATGAACGGGCGGATGCCCGAGAATTCGACGATGTCGTCGAACTTGGGTCGGATCTCACTTTTCTTGATGCCAAGGATGACGCCGCTGAGCATCACATTCTCACGCCCGGTGAGCATCGGGTTGAAACCAACCCCGACCTCAAGCATCGAACCGATGCGGCCCCGCGTGATCACACGGCCGGTGGATGGCTTTGTCAGCCTCGAAATGATCTTGAGCAGCGTGCTCTTCCCGGCGCCGTTTCGGCCGATGATGCCGAGCGCTTCGCCCTGAGCGACCTCGAAACTCACATCCTTGAGGGCCCAGTGGAAGTCCAAGTCCTGATCAGGATCGGCCGGACGCGTGACGGCGCGCTTGGCCATCCCAATGATCGAAGCGGACAGCAGCCGATCGTGCGCCTTGTGCCTGTGGAGCACGTAGCGTTTGCTGAGATTCTCGACGCTGATCATCGCATCAGACAAACTGCACTCTCCTAGATCACATCTGTCACGGTTTGCTCAAGCCTCATGAACGTCAGCAATCCGACTATGAGCATGAGTACAGCGACGCTGCACGACACCAAAGCCATCGCGGGTGTCACCGGAATGGGCACGCCGAGCAGGCAAGAACGCACGCCCTCGCACGCTGTGACCATCGGATTGATCGCAAACAACAGCCAGTATTTCTCGGGTACACGGTCTGTCGTGCTGTAGAGCACGGGCGAACAGAAGAACCAGAGTTGCAGCATCACCGGCAGGAAGTGCGTGACATCGCGGTAGTGCGAGTTCAACACGCTCATACAGAGCCCCATGCCGGCGGCAGAGACAACCGCGATCAGCAGATACGCCGGCATCAACAGAATCGCCCACGTCGGCGGATGCTGGTAGATGGCGAGGATCACCGCGAGGATGATGAGGCCAAACACGAAATCCACAAACGGACTCGTGATGCTCGCGAGAGGGAGCACCAGCCGAGGGAAATACACCTTGGTCAGGATGCCCGCGTCCTGGTTGAGCGAGTTCGAGGCGCGGCCCGTGGACGAACTGAAATAATGCCAGACGATCATCCCCGGAAAGAGAAAGAGCGGGTAGGGCATCCCATCGGGCCCCATCCGGCCGAGCTTATCAAAGACGATCCAGTACACGCTCAGTGTTAAGAGCGGGACCATGATCGCCCAGATCACACCAAAGGCGGTCTGGCGGTAGCGGACCTTGATATCCCGCTGAACCAACATGAAGAGCAGGTCTCGCCACTGAAAGGCTTCGCGTATGCGCGAAATCACCCCGTCGTTGGAACGATCGATCACCCTGACAAACCGAGACGGGATCACCATCGCAGCTTTCGGCTCCTGGGAATCGGTCCGATGTGAGTCGCTTTCTGGTGAAGCAGATTGTGTCGGCTCGCTGCCGGTTGATGAGATCGTCAAGTTGCACTCCAACGCCTTGTGGTGATCCTATTCACCCCGCTGACCCGACTTGTTCTGGCACCCTGCGCTAGAATGCCAGCACACCGAAGACGCCCGGAGCACGCCGTCCAATGATCGCAGTCACTGTGAGACCCACAATTGCCGCACTCATCCCGATGCGCCACTCTAGCGAACGTGTCCCAAACAAGAATTTCCGCTCTTTCCACGGCAAGCCCCTCTACCACTGGATTGTCACCGCCCTGCTCGAGGCCCCGAGCGTAGGCGAGGTGGTGATCGACACCGACAGCCCCACGATCCGTCAAGACGCTGCGGAGCACTTCCCGAGCATCCGCGTCATCGAGCGCCCTGAGCACCTCCGCGATGGCTCGATCCCGATGAACGAGGTCCTGCTCAACACGGTCAAGCAGATCAACGCCGACTACTTCTTCCAGACCCACAGCACCAACCCGCTGCTCCGCGCCCAGACGATCGAGCGAGCCGTCCGGACTTTCCTCGATGCGCTCCCTCAGAAAGACTCGCTCTTCGGCGTCACCCGCTGGCAAACCCGCTTCTACGACGCCAGTGGCAAGGCCATGAACCACGACCCGGGCGTCCTGCTCCGCACGCAGGACCTCCCGCCCGTCTACGAAGAGAACTCCAACATCTACATTTTCAGCAAGCAGACCCTCGAAGAACGCGGCAACCGCATCGGGCACAACCCCGTCCTCTTCGAGATCGACCGACTCGAATCCACCGACATCGACGACGAGGAAGCGTTCCGGCTCGCTGAAGCGATCGCGCAAGCCAAGCTCGTCCAAGGAGAGAAAGCGTGAGCCGAGGCAAGCTCCTGGTCACCGGTCCCCGTTTCCTGCGCGACTTCGAAATGGTTCGCCCTGAGCTCGAACGCCTGGGGTTTGAGATCGTCAAGGCCGATGTCAATCAGCAGCTCAGCGAAGACGAACTCATCGCGCTCGTGGGCGACATCGACGCCACGATCTGTGGCGGCGACAAGTGGACCGCTCGCGCGATGGACGCGGCTCCCAACCTCAAAGTCATCTGCAAATGGGGCACGGGCACCGACGCGATCGACTTCGACGCCGCTCGCCAGCGGGGCATCCTCGTCCGAAACGTCCCCGACGCCTTCAGCGTGCCCGTGGCCGACTCGACGATGTGCTTTATGCTCAATTTCGCCCGGCGAATCCCCTGGCTCGACAGAGACATCAAAGCCGGCCGCTGGACGCCGCTGGACGGCACCACGCTCGCCGAGTGCACACTGGGTGTCATCGGCATGGGCAACATCGGCAGCACCGTTCTTCGCCGAGCCCGCGCTTTCGGGATGAAGCTCCTGGGCTGCGACCTCCGCAAGGACCTCCCGCTCCAGCTCCTCGACGACACGGGCGTCGAGGTCGTGCCCATAGACGAGCTGCTCAAGCGTTCCGACTTCGTGAGCCTGCACTGCGATCTCAACCCCACCACACGCGGCCTGATCGGCGATCGCGAGCTGAGGCTCATGAAGCCGACCGCGGTCCTCATCAACACCTCGCGTGGCCCGGTCGTTCAGCAGGCCGCGATCGAGAAGGCCCTCACCGAGGGCACGATCGCCGGAGCAGGGCTCGACGTGTTTGAAATCGAACCGATCCTCGCGTCCTCACCCCTGCTCAAGATGGACAACGTGCTGCTGACGCCCCATCTCTCGCAGAGCTCCGTGCGGGCCGCCCACCGCACGCACTGGCAGGTCATCCGCAACGTCGTCGAGTTGCTCGACCAATGGGAAAGCCAACGGGAGAGCCAGCGGTGACCAGGCGCGTTGCACTCATTACCGGAGCGGCCGGCGGGATCGGCAGCGCCACCTGCCGCGTCTTCCACGAAGCGGGCTGGACGGTGGTCGGCGTCGACCGTCGCCATCAGGTCGTCGTGGGCGTTGACCACTTCATCGAGGCCGACATCTCCGACCCCGAGTCCCCTACTCGCATTTTCGAGGAACTCACCACGCACACCGGTCGGCTCGATGCGCTCGTCAACAACGCCGCGATGCAGATCTGCAAGCCCATCCTCGAGACGACCGCCGAGGAGTGGGACCAAGTGATGGCCTCGAACATCCGCTCGGTGTTCCTCTCGGCCAAGGCCGCCTACCCGATGCTCCGCCAGAGCAAGGGCTCGATCATCAACGTCTCGAGCGTGCACGCGATGGCAACGAGCAAGAACATCGCCGCTTACGCCGCCAGCAAGGGCGCCCTCTCGGCCTTCACCCGCTCGATGGCGCTCGAGTTCGGGGACAACGAGATCCGCGTCAACGCCGTCCTGCCCGGCGCGGTGGACACCCCCATGCTCCACGCGGGCCTGGAACGCGGGCACGTCGAGCCGGGGAGCCTCGACGAACTCGTCCGGGGCCTGGGCGAACGCCACGTGCTGGGCCGCGTGGGCCAGCCAGAGGAAATCGGCAAGGTCATCCTCTTCCTCGCCGACGCCAACCAATCCTCATTCATCACGGGCCAGTCCATCGTCGTCGATGGCGGCGCGCTCGCCAGGCTCAGCACCGAATGATCGCAGGGCCCCCCAAAGTTATCGTCGACCGCACCTTCAAGCTGGGCGAGAACCCGCTCTGGGACGCTGCCCGAGGCGTGCTCTTCTGGACCGACATCGACGCCGGCGAACTCTGGCGGTACGACCTCCGCACCGCCAAAGCCGAATGCTTCTACACCGGCCCAAAGGTCGGGGGCTTCACACTCCAGGAGGACGGCTACCTCGCGCTCTTCCGCATTGGCGACATCGCCATCCTGAGCCCCGACAACCCCAAGGACGTGCGCACGGTCGCGGAGTTCAACGATTCCGATGCCGAGCGATTCAACGACGTGCAGGCCCTGCCCGACGGCAGCGTCTACGCGGGCACCATCGCCGCCAGGCCCGGCTCGGGCGGGCTCTACCACGTCGGGACGGACCTGAGCATCCGCTCGCTCTTCAAGGGCACCGACGTGTCCAACGGCATGGCCGTCTTCGACGATGGGCGAACGCTCCTGTGGACCTGCTCGACCAGCAACCGGATTGTTCGTTTCAACAGAGACCTCCGGACGAATGACCTCGCTTTCGCCGCGGATGTGTACAAAGCCACTCCGGACGAGGGCACGCCAGACGGTCTCACCGGAGATATCGAGGGCCGCCTCTGGTCGGCCCGCTGGGAGGGGTCGTGCGTCGTTGTCCACGCCCCGGACGGGCGCGTGATCGAACGTGTGCACGTCCCGACCGAGCGGATCACCTCGGTCTGCTTCGGCGGGCCCGATCTTGCCACGCTTTACATCACGACCTCGGAAGGGCCGATCTACGAAGCCCGAACAAAGACCTTTGGATCCGAAGAACCAAAGTCCGCACTGGGGCTCTGAAACCGGGTGTGTTGCGTCAGCCGGACCGCCAATGAGTGTTGCTGCGCCTGTCGGCTGGCCGAGGTATAGTTCGCACCGTCTTCACAGAAGGAGCCGAATGTTGTCGAGCACCAGGCCCCCGACCCTCGCGGTCCTCATGCCCGTTCACAACGCCGAGCCCTACGTCGCGCAGGCGGTCGAGAGCATCCGGAGCCAGTCCTTTGAGGACTTCCAGCTCCTGCTCCTCGACGACGGCTCGACCGACGGCTCGCTCGCCGAGATGCGCAGGCAGGCCCGGCAGGATTCTCGCATCACCCTGATCAGCCGCGCCAACACAGGAATCGTGGGTGCCCTCAACGAGATGCTCGCCCACACCAGGTCCCCCCTGCTCGCCCGGATGGACGCCGACGACATCGCCCTGCCGGATCGGTTTAAGGTCCAGGTCGAGTTCATGGAGCAGAACCCCGAGGTCGTCTGTCTGGGCGGCGGTATTGAACTCATCGATAGCCGGGACCGCCACCTTCTGACCCCGCCGCCCGTGCGCGGGAACGAGCAGGTCCAGGCCGAGGCCCTCTGCGGCCGGACGCCCATCTCGCACCCCGCGGCGATGATGCGGGCCGACGCGGTCCGGGCCGTGGGCGGCTACCACCAGGACAGCTACCCCGCCGAGGATCTGGATCTGTTCCTGAGGCTCGGGGAGATCGGTAAGCTCGACAATGTTCCGGACCTCGTTCTGCGGTACCGGGTGCACTCGGGCTCGATCAGCGTCCGCCTGAGCGACCGCCAGATCGCCAAGATGCGGCAGGCCTGCCAGAAGGCCTGGGAGCGTCGGGGCGTGAGCGGGAAGTTCCGGGGCACGATCGAGGCCAAGCCGAGCGGCGCGTACGAGGTCGATACGCACCCGCACCCGCCGATCGTGCACGCCAACCCGACGGCTCAGGCTCTTGCGAGCCAGATCACGTCGATCGACTGATCACGCCGGGCCGAATCCAGCCAAGAAAACGAAGTCAGGGCGACAGGAGTTGAACCTGCGACCTCGTGTACCCAAAACACGTGCTCTACCAAGCTGAGCTACGCCCTGAACCGTGACCGGACCCCCGCAGATCGGGAGCCCGGCTCGGGCTGATGGTATCCGGCTCAGAACGTCCCGGGAGGGGCGGGCAGCATGGGGAGTTGAACGAACGCGAGCACCTTGGGCTGCTGGCCCTTCTCGGTCACGTTCGAGCGGTCGACGATCATGAGATACCTTGCCTGGAAGCTGGGTGTCAGCGGGTCTGTCCGCTGGAGATCCAGGGTGTCTGTTTCCTTGTACCCCTGCACGACGAACCAGACGGCGTAGTAGTCGCTGCGGACGCTCATCGAGTTCAGAACCGCGTTGAGCTGGACGAGCTGCTCGTCGTAGCTGTCAGGGATCTGGTCGGGCATGATCGGGAGCATGGGGTTGTCGGCTGTGAGCAGCGGGTCGCCGTCCATACCCGGGTACCCCGGGAAAGTACGCGGGTCCGTGACAGAAGCCCCATAGTTCATCGCGTAACCGATCAAGTCACCCGTGAGCGGCTGACCGAAGGTGGCAAACTCGCGGTTGGTCCGCTCGGCGGGCTGGATGGGGAAGTCGATGCCGCGACCGTAGTTGGTATTCGTCGCGGGCGTCATGGCGGTGTCGATCACCCCTAGCCCCATGGTGCGCTTGTCGCGGGCGAAGCCGCCCATCTGGTGCTGGACGTCGGGGTCGCTGAGATCGCGGGCCGCGAAGAGCTCGCCCATCGAGAGGATGCCCTGCTTGGCGCGGATCGCCTCGATGCCCGTATTGGTTTCACGGTCGATTTGGATGCCGAGCTCGGCGTTGCTCGAATCGATGAGCACGCGGTTGAATGCGGATATCTCGGTGAGCATGCTGCTGCCGCCGGCAAGCCCGCCGTTGCCGATGTGGAGGCGTGTGTATCGCGCCGGATCGCGGTAGGCGGTGATGGTGCTGCCCACGTCGGCAAAGTCGACCGCTCGGTTCGTCGTGTCACGGAACGCGTTGATCTGGTAATCGGCGCTGTTGCGAACCGTGTTCTGCAGCTCGCGAGGCCACCAGAGACGATCCGGATCTCGGGCGCCGCTGGCGTTGACCATGTCCATCGCCAGAGCCGGGCTGAGGCGCAAGGTCTCGGGCTCGGCGGTGTTGACATTGATCGTGCCCACGACGGGCTGGCTGATCGAGCCCATCACCTGAACGCCGAGGTCGGAGCCTGCTTGCGCGAGATCAAAGAGCGCAAGTGCCATCGGGATGCCAAGACCCCGGCGGATGTCCACGTTCTGGGTGAAGTCGCCTACACCTTCGGTCACGTTGTCGTTCGGGTCCATGTCCAGGAAGGGCACGAACGCATCCAGGCGGAGCTGGCCGCGGTCGAGGACGTGCTTCACCTGCTTGGGTGAGCCGGGCAGGCCTGGGGTCGCGTGGTCGAACGAGAGTGCACGGAAGGGATCCTTGGGACCGCTGGTGGCGACGCCGCCGCCCGGGCCCACGGAGTCGGAATAGCCTGCCGCAGCAGCAAGCACTTCACCGAGAGTCGTCCACTGGGCTTCGTACTGGTCGAGCCGGTCGAGGACGAGCTGGCTGTACACGCCCGTGGGCGTTGCCGGGCCCGTTGCGCCGGGCTCGAGGGGTGTGCGGTACGCGCCCACCGCCAGCGGCAGGAGCATGTCGCCCACACGCAGGTTTCGACGGCCCGTCAGCAGGTCGCGGAACTCGGTCTGGTCCATCGTGACGCGGACGGAGTGCTCGCCCTCGTAGTTGCCGAACGACGTGACAGGGCTCGGAGTGATCGGCCCGGTGAGCGCCACGGTGGTGCCGCGTGTCAGGACGGGCGTCCCAAGACCCGCGAAGATCTCGGGATTAAGTGATGCGCTCTGAAGCTGGTTCCAGTACGCGGGGAAGTTGATCGTGGCGACGTCGGGGAAAGGTGGCAAAGCGGCGTTGAAGTCTCGAACAAGGCGAAGCTCCTCGGGATCGAGCGTTCCGCCGTTGCCCGCGACGCTTGGCTCGAGATTAAGGAATGCCGAGGGTGTAAATGGGTCATATGTTGCGAGTTGGTGGGCGCTGGGCTGGAAGACCTTGGCGGGCAGGGCACCGACCGGTGTGCCGACGACGTCGTAGAAACCTCCGACACCCGACGGCGTTCCTGGAGTGGGCGCGTTGTTGGTGTAGTACTTGAACGCGCTCTTGCCCTTGTCGAACGACGCGTCGTCCTTGCGGGAAATGTTGCCCCAGAGCGCGACACCGATCTGGCGGTTGAAGTTGTAGTTATACCAGGTGGGTGCGCCGTCATTGCCAAAGGGCGCATCAGGCTGGGCACGGTGCAAATTGGTCCCGCGGACAGCGTTTATCACGGTGACTTCGCCGTTTGGAGCACGGAGCTCCGGCAGATCGAGTCGGCGATCAAGGGCCGGACGCGGCGCGGGACTCGTGGGAGACGGGGTGCTTGCTCTGAACGAAGAGGTATCCCGGATGCGGTCCACCATGATGTCTGTGGCCCGGGGATCTGTCGTCGGATTGCCGGCGGGGAGCAAACTGGCGGTCCAGTCGATCAACCCCGTGCCGGCGGTCGTGTCGTAGCTCGGGGCATCGCGCCAGAGCATGGCCACGCGGTTGGCGTCACTGGCATTCGAGGGGTCATCGAAGAAGAGATCGGCCACTGTACCCGGCAATACCACGCTGTACCCACCGGAAGCCACGATCCCGCCGGCAGGATTGTGGTAGCGTTTGGCAAGCTTCATATGTGCGACATCTGTGCCAATCTGCTTGGAGATCATTTCCTCAAAAGCAGTCGGAGTAGTGAACGGAGCAGGCGTGACACCCGCACTTCTCAGCCGAGCATCGATCAACGCCGGGTCGCCCGGGTTGCAGGTCCAGACGGTCATCGTCTGGCGAGGTTGAAGGACGACCGGCGTACTTGCGCCGTCGGTGAAGCTGTAGAAAGAATCGGCGTACTCGATGTAGTACCGATCGAGCACAACGGGCACATCAAACGGATTGAAGAGCTGGAAGAACAGAACCTGGCAGATGAAGTCGTCGTTTGCGGAATCAACACTGCCATCGATGTTCGGAAGACCGTCGTAGTCGTCCTCACTGGGAGCGATGCCATCGGGCCCGGCACCGCTCGGATCTGCCGAAATCTGATACTCACCGTTGACGGGATCAGCCCCGAGATTGTCATCAGACCCCCTGGGTACGTCGGTGTACATCACCATCGACGAGACCTGGCTCAGGAAGGGCTGGGGCTCGACGCCGTAGAGGATCATGGCCTCGTGCGAAACATTGGTCGGATCTGAAGCCAAATATGACTCAAGTTGGTCAACACGGGTGCCGACGGGATTCAGTGCCTTATTGATGTCGAGCTTGAGACCAATGGGACCTGTTCCGTCCGCGGGTGTCGATCCAGCGTTCCATAGTTGACCCAAGATCCCTGTATCTGTGGTGAGATCCAAGCTTTCCGAGAGCCTTAACACTGCGACACTCGGCTCGTCGACGCGGCGGTTGTAGGCTTCGAGCTGTGGGGTAACGGATAGATCAAGATCCAGAATGTCAAAGGGGTCGGAATTATCCATCATCAAGTTGCCATCGGGCAACCCTGTCATCGGATCAATGGCGTAGGGTGCGTCGGCCATGTCGCGGAAGTTGAGCGCCATGTGTCCCGCGAGCCGCGTCGCCAGTTCCGGGCCCATGTGGCCGTAGTACTGCGTGCTGATCGTGTTGAAGCGATCGGTGTCGGTGCGATCCCAATCCTGCTGATTGAGGTCCGGGGCGAGCAGGTCGAGATAGACGCGGAATGTGTTCGCAATAAGATTGCCTTGCTTGTCGTCGAGCTGCTGCTTGACTTGCATCGGCGTGCCATTCGTGCTGCTCGGATATGTTCCATCGCTCAGGACGAGAGGGTCCAGCAGGATCTTGCGGTCGACGGCGTCGCTCAGCGCGGCGTAGTTGGCCTGATCGAGGATCGAGCTGCGCAGCGGGCGGCTGCCGCTGACGGTGGTCAGCATGCGGCGGATGTCGACGGCCGAACGCATGAGCTTGAGGTCGTAGACGTTCTGACCGATCGGCGCCCAGGCATCGTTGGCGGTGTCGCTATCCGAGCGGAGTTCGCTGAAAGATGAGAAAGGGATATTCTCGGTGTTGTTCGCCGACATCGCCTGCTCGAGTTTGCTGAAATTGCGGTCGTCGTTGATGCCGTGGAACGTGAGCAGCTCGACGAGGTCGTCGATCGAGTAGGGCGAGGTGCGTGAGTTGCCGCCCGCGGTGATCCCGGGATAAACGCTGCCGATGGCGTTGGCGTAGTCGCTGCGATCCTTGGCGGTCTGATTGAGCGTGTAATCGCGGATGTCGTTGCTGAGCACACGGTCCGGATTGATCTCACCCGGAACGGTTCCGTAGGGCTGGATCGAGCCCTGCTCGGAGCCGTCGAAGAGGCGGAGATAAGACTTGCGTCCGAGCGCCTGCGCGATGGGCAGCGACCACGAGCCGTAGTCACCGGCCTGCCCGGTTCCGGTTGTAAAGGCGTCGTCGTAGTTGATGCCTTCGTCGGTGTTGATGTCCTGCGGGATCGCATGGACGAGCGTGTGCTCGGAGAAGTTCAGGAGCTTGAAGAGGCTGATGTCCTGCGGCCCCGCGCCGAGGCGGTAAGCCGTCGTGGATGGGGCGAGGAAATCGGTCGCTGTGGCGACGTTGACGAGACTTGAGAGATCGATCGAGCGGGCGGCGATGAAGAACCGCATATCGCTGTCACCGAGGAGAGCGACGGGGCGGATGGGGTTGGTGTAGTCGACGAGCTCGATCCAGCGTGAGTCGAGGATGCCGTCGCCGTCGGCGTCGGCGTACTGATAGGCCCAGTACTCCGCCGAGCCGGGGTCGCCGAGAGGCGAAGTGTCGAACGCGGGGTCGTTGACCGGGCGGAAGAGCCGACGTTGGTTCATGGTCCAGTGGAAGGGCTTGTTCCAGTCGGCGTCTGCCGTATCGGGTCCGGTGCCGGCCATCATCTCGTACGGGAGCTTGGACGTCGGGTTCCCGTCCTCATTCATCA
Source organism: Phycisphaerales bacterium (assembly GCA_041742315.1). Taxonomy (GTDB): domain Bacteria; phylum Planctomycetota; class Phycisphaerae; order Phycisphaerales; family UBA1924. The sequence goes on from JBGSIX010000199.1 coordinate 20,859, forward strand.
GCGAGAGCCTGGCGTTGTTCGAATCCGGGTCGCGTGTCAGGTCGAGCGAAGGGGCCGCAAAGCCGCCCCCGGGCGCATCGTCGCGGAGGTAGAACAGATTGACAAACCGCCCGTCTGGCGCGAAGTTGGAAATCTGCGCCCAGTCGAGGGCGCGCAGGTACGGCGGCGTGTCCAGCGACAGGTTGCTGGCACCCAGATCAACGGGCCGTGTCGATGCGAGGAAAGGGTCGCTCGCGGTGCGGGGGTCGACAGCGAACATGCTGAATGCCGGGACGTCACTCGTAAATTCATCCCAGATCAAATCGGCGTTGTGCCCGCCGTCGGGATTGAACCGCATCTGCGCGACGGTGTTCTGGTTCTGTCGTCCGGTCAGCGGGCTGCCGCCGAGCAGGTAGCCCGGAACACTCGTGAAGAACGCGTCCGTGACGGGCATGTCCACGGTCTCGCGGCGCATGATGGGCGCACCGGCGCCGAGCAGCGAGATGGCGTCGGAGTTGGTCACCTCGGGAACGAGGTTGAAGACATCGCGACCGAGGACGTCGAGGATGTGGTCGGCGACGCCATCGATATTGGAGATGGCATCCTTGCGGACCAAGGTCTCACGGGCGGTGCGGCGGTCGCCCTTGCCCAGGGCCGCGTACACGACCGCGAGGATCAGCACGAGCGCGAGCGAGCCGAGCACGAGCAGCAGGACCGTGCCCCGCCGTTTGTTCGAGCCTATCGCGTCAGCGGCGCGTCGGATGAGAGTTTGAATTGGTGCGAGCATGTCGCGCACTCCGTTTTATCGTGGGGCGGGTTCTGTCTGCCCCGTTCGCCGGCGATTCGCCGCCGGCCTGTCCTCTCCGGGTATCGGCGCTCGCGCCGCCCGGCCTTTGTCTCAGATGCCTTCGCCTCTGGGGATCTCGATCACGAATTGGAAGGTCTCTTCCGTGGATTGATCGATGGGATCGGCGAAGGACATGGTGATCCTGACCAGCTTGGGCCAGGGCCACTCGTCCGTCGAGACGCCGTCACCGTCGAGGTCGTCGGGAACGCCGTCGTCGTTCATGTCGTACCCGTCCACGATCCCATCGCCGTCGGTGTCGAGCGGGACGGCTCTCGGGTCGGCGTAGCCGAAGTAGTGCGAGAGCGGGTAACGCAGGGGTTGGTTCTGCAGGAGGGTGAGATCCCGTGTGCCGTTATCGGTATGCAGCCCGTTGACCAGGTCGGCCAGCAGATGACGCTCGATGAGCCGCTGTTTCCGACGGTCCGTTTGATCCCCAGGATCGTAATCGGAAGGGTTCATGAACGGGTCTGGACGAAGGTCTGGTGCGAGTGGGCGAAGCCACTGCACGGCCCCTTCGCGCTTCGGATCGGCGAGGCCCTCGGGATCGTGGCCGTACCACTTGACCTGCTGCGTCATCGGATCGAGTTCGCCGAAGCTGTACTCGACGATGAACTCGGTGCAACGCGGGATGAACTGCGAGGCGCCGACGAGCTGCTGGTCGGCGCGGTACGCGGCCTGCAGAACGGCGTCTGGTGCGTTGGCGGCGTCTGGGCCGAATACGTCTGCGTTGTACCCCGGCGGGGACGTCTCATATCGCACACGCGAGCGGGCCACGCGGTTCTCGTATTCGTTGCGGTTGTAGGCCGGCTGGATCGGCACGCCCGGGAGCACGCGCGGGTCAGAGCCCCGCCAGTCGAAGTCAATCTCGGGGTTGTAGCCCCATACCGTCTCACCCTTCATCCGGCGTTCGTTCGAGCGCCCGGGCAATGCGTCGGCCATCCATGCCTGCTGCATGGTGACAAGCGTCTGCAGTCCGGTGACGTTGTTGTCGATACCCAGTTCGTCGTTGAACGGGATCGAGTTCGCCGGCGCACCGGAGGCTCGACGGGCCTCGCGGTAGTTCACGACCTCGCGAGGGCTGGCAAGGTACAGCTTGTTCGAGCCACCCACCGGCGGGATCTGCGAGGGATTGCCGCGCAGCGTGTAGGTCGTGTCGGGTGTGGGCACGAAGAACTGCAGCGGCGAGCCAACGAGGCCGGGCTGGCGCGCGTAGACCTGCGTCACGCGCTGCTTGATGTCGACAAGCGAGGTCGTTGCGACATCAACGATCCCGGACTCAAAGAGCGGCGAGACGACCTCGCTGCGTAGGTTGTAGCGAGCGAATTGGTCATCGGTGCCCGTCGTAAAGCTCACGGTGGGATCGGGCACACCGATAATGGTCTCGACACGGAAGATCCCGGCGGCGGCGGGCTCGCCGGCGATCTGCAACTCGTTGTCCTGGAATCGGCGCAGATTCGTCGGTGTCGGAGCAAGTCCGAGCGGGCCGAGCGAGCCGTCGGGGTGAGGCTGCGGGTTCTTGAGCAGGCGGACCTCACGCAGCAGCGTCCAGTCACCGGCATAGAAATTGGGATTGACCTCGCCGATGTTGTCCGCGATATCGGTGATGCCGTGACGGAGGAACGGCCCCTCGTTGGTTTCATCGAGGAAGGGTGTTGAGAAGCCCAGCGAGCCCTCAAGCTTCTGCTGCCCGTGGCCGTAGTAGATGTTCGCGGCCCCGGAGCGGGCGACGAAATCCGGGTCGATGGGCGAGCGGGCCGACTCGAACTGCCCACGTGCAAAGAACATCACCTCGTCGATCCGGCGAACGCGGCGCGTGTCGAGAGCGTCCGGGGAAAGGGGCACGCCCGTGGGGTTGAGTGCGAACTCGTTGCGGATGACCAGGAAGCCCTCGTGCGTCATGCTCGCAAAGTCATCGCGGAGCACACGCTCGACGACCGCGGCGTAGTTGTTGATCGCGCTGACGCGACGCCCCGTGGTCACGGTCTTGGAGATCGCCGAGAAGATGGTCGCCAACCCAACCGAGAGGATCGCCACACCGATCACCGCGACGAGCGCTTCCATGAGCGTGAAGCCGCGTCTGGCCTTGCCGAGATGTGCCGGAAGGGGTGTCATTTCTCTTTCCTCACCGTGTGTTCAGCACTCGGATGCCAACGGGTGGCTGGGGCGTAAAGACAATTTGGCGGTACTCCTCGAGGGAGTAGGTCGGGAAGGGTGGATCGATCTGCATCAGATCGCGGTCAACGCCGTCGATCTGCTTCCGGACGATCGCGGTGACGCTCCGAACGACGCCCGTGTTGTCGACAAACATCTGACCGACCTGGCTCAGCCGAGCCGCCGCGGAGTCCGTGTTGGTGCCGTTGCCGACATGGCGCAGCGTCGCAGGGTCGAAAAGATCCCAGACCGTCGCATTGGCCGGATTGCTCTGGAGAATCGTGTCCGCTCGGAGCAAGGCCGCGATCGGCTTGGAATACACCTGGTCGCCCGGCTTGCCGTTGGGGATGATCCGGGCAAAGTCACGCGAATCGACGGCCAGCGGAAGCCTGCGATCACGGGAAGAGATCTGGGAGCTGTCCTGGGGATCGTCACGGACCCCGGTCAGAGACTCGCGCACCGAGATCCCAAGTGGCACCCGGATGTTGCGGTCGACCCGGCGGACAAAGACCGCGATCTGAACCGGGAGTTCTTCCAGGCGATCGGCGGGGATGCGCTTCTCGTACGTGCGACGGTCGCCGCGGGGGACCGTGCCGATGCCCGTGTCAACCCTGCGGACCACCATGTCGTAGACATAGCGAGGATCGGAGCCCGAGGTGCCGTCGGGCATCAGTCTGTCGCCAACAGTGAGCGTGAGCGTGGGCAGTGTTTTGTTGCTCTGGTAGATCGTGCGTGTCGACACCCCCCCACCGAGAACGAGGTCGCCCGAATTCAGGAGCACATCGTTGGCATCCTGGTTGTCCTGCCGCTCCCATTCCCAATTTGCATCCCAAAGGAAGTCGTAGACGTAGTCGGACGCACCGACAGGCACCCTGGCGTCGCGGACGGAGATGCCGACGTCTCGATGGAGAATATCGACGACCGGGAATCGAGCGATCTCATCGAGGTTGCTCGTGCTGTACGCATCGGACCAGTCGATCCAGTCCAGGGATTTGTTCCCGACGATCGTGCCGACGAGCTGTGCCTCGGCAGAGGTCGCCGCGGCGGTGCCGATGACGACGTCCTGAGCGCGCCGCTGCAGATCGATGACCGCGGGGAAGATCGCCACGACCCCGACGAGCCCGATGGCGAGCACGACCACCGAGATCAGAATCTCAAGAAGCGTGAATGCGCGTTTCATCGGACCACCTCCACCAAATCGCCAAAGTACGACCCGACCGTGTACACCGCCGAGTCGGCCTCAAGCGCCGAACCGGCATCGCGCGAGTTCTCCAGCGCGAGCCGGCCTTCGAGCCACTGTGTAATACGCGTTTCCAGGACCACGCGGTCACGCCCAAGCTGCGAATTGCGGAAGAGAGACGTATCGACTTCGGGATTGTTGCTTTTCAGATAAATCGATTTCGTGTCGCGGTTGAGCCCGCGGAGCTGGAGCATCTGGGCCAGACGCCGCTCGCGGTAGAGGGCGATGTCGGTAACAGGGCGTGCCAGAACCGTGTCCGAGGACTCATTGCCGATGAGTTGCTTCTTCTCAATGTCCGAGAGCCCGCTGTTGCCAGAAGAGATCAGAACACGAACTGTCCAAGCCCTCAGATCCTCAGCTTGAGCAAGTGGCGAGATGGCGGAAGGTGTGGTCCGCCCCAGGTTGCTCGGGCGGGGGTCGAGCACCAGCGCCGAGTTGTTGCTCCGGCTGAGCGTGCCCGTGCCCGCCGAGAAGCGGATCATGAAGGTCTGGCGGTTGGAGCCGTCGCTCTGCGAGGCTTTGTCGTAGAAATCGGTTTCGGGGAAAACCCAGGCACCCGGCCCGCGATCGTTGCTGGTGCCGCCGGGCTGGATGCCGCCGGAGGCCGGGCTGTACTGCGTCAGCTCCTCGTACCAGTCCTCATCCCGGAGCTGCGTGCCCAGGACAAAGCCCCGGATCGAGTAATCGGGCGGGAGTTCGACGGGCTCCATGGTCGGGATGGGGACGAAGACATCACGCGTGGCGCTGCCGCTGTCGTTGTCGGAATCATCGGTGAACGTGCCGACCTGCTCGTAGATCCCGACGGTGATGCCCCGGCTCGGGTCGTAGAAGAACACCGCGGCGGCGTCCCCGCCCCCGATGTTCGACGCCGCGGCGTCGCGGGCCGAGAGAATCGCCTGCTGGAGCGAGTTCTGCGCCAGGCTCTCACGTGAAGACGCGAGCAGCGCCGAGAAGGCGGGGATGGCGATACCAACGAGCAGCGAGGCGATGACGATCACCACCAAGAGCTCGATCAGTGTGTAGCCGGCGCGTTTCATGAACCCACCTCGATGATGTTGTCCGCCCGCGCTTCTTCGAGCGCCTTGTCCCGGTAGTCCGTGTCGCTCAGCCGATTGATCGAAAGCCCGAGGTACTCGGCGTACTTCTTCGTTGTCGCGGCGTCGCCATCGCGCAGGAGTCGCTCCTCGACCTCGTCGCCGAACAGCTTGTTGGGCCCGGCCGCAACGATCGCAAAGGTCGCGTCGCGCACCTCGGCTGGCACCTCAAAAGCCGAACTCAACGGATCGCCGTAACCATAGAGCACGACCTTGGGGATATTGAGGTAGGCGATGAGGCCCATCACCGGCGTCTCGAAGTCGACGGCTTCATCTGTGTAGGCAGCGAGCCCGCCGGGGATGGTCGCGGGATCTACTTTGTCGGCGTACCAGCGGTAATAGCGAACGGGCACACTGTTGCGGTCACGGATCTCGGTTTTGTAGATAAGGCGTGTGTTGCTGATCTGCCCCGGAGCGGGCATGATCGTGACGCGGCTGGTGGGGTCGACATACAGCTCGACGCCGCCTCGGTTGGTATCGAAGAAGGGTTCGTATTTTTTCGGGCCACGCCGGGCGAGTTCGAGCTTGCCGCGTTCGCCCGCGTCGATCTCCTTTGGATTCACCACCGGCGCAAAGTTGCCCGCACGACGGACCTCCACAAAGCCGGGACCGTCAACGCCGTCGACCTCCGCCTCGAGTGCACCGACAAGGTAATACGCGAGCGAGTAGGTGCTAAAGCGATCGATCCGATCGTTCTCGCCCCTGAGGGTGTTGATATCGACCGGGATCACGGGAGAGAAGACGGAAGGGATAATGACGCCGTCGACTTGGAGAAGAGGGGCGCTGTTGCCGTCGGCACCGCGATCCTTGACCAGGGGCGGAACAAACCCGAACTCGCGTTTGAAATCCTCTACCGCGATCTTGAGGCCGCTGACGAGCGCACGATCGGAGGCGATCCTCGCCTGATTCGCTGCGGCTCGGTACGAGACCAACGCGATGCCCATGAGGAGAAAGATGATGAATATCGACACGAGGATCTCGGCGAGCGTGAAGCCCTTGGCCGAGTACCCGTATCGATTCTGATTGCGTGTCATTGGCATTCTCCGATCCGTGCGAAGCTTTCCCGCGAGATCAGACCGACCCTCCCTGAAGCGATTCGATCATGGCCACCAGCGGCAGGAACATCGCCACGACGATGGTGCCCACCATCACGCCGATCACGATCACCATCACCGGCTCGAGCAGGCTCACGAGAGCGGAAACCGCAACGTCCACCTCTTCGTCGTAGTTGTCGGCGATCTTCATGAGCATGGTGTCCATCTCGCCCGTCTCCTCACCCACGTCGATCATGTTCACCACGATCGCGTCGCAGGTCTTGGACTCACGCAGAGGCACCGCGAACGTCTCGCCCTCACGGATCGAGTCGTGCACCTTCATGAGCGCCTTGTGGAACACCGCATTGCCCGCGGTCTCGGCGGTAATCGTGACGGCTTCGAGAATCGGCACACCGGCCGAGATAAGCGTGCCGAGTGTCCGTGTAAATCTTGCAATGACTGTCTTCTTGATCAGGGTGCCAAGGACGGGGATCTTGAGCAGGATCCAGTCGGTCGCGGCCTTTCCGGGCCCTGCCTTGCGGATCAGCTTCCAGAAGATCGGGAGCGTGATGATGACGCCAAAGATAACGATCGCGCCGGGGATCGACTGACCGGGCATGCTCCCGGCAACCCATCGCGAGGTCTCGATCAGCTTGGTGGTCACCAAGGGAAGCGCGACGCCGAAGTCCAGGAAAATCTCCTCGAACTTGGGCACGATGAACCACATGATGAACGTCACAATCAAGACGGCAAAGAGCACGACGCCGATCGGGTAGATCATCGCGCCTTTGATGCGGCGTTTCAGGCGTTCGCTCTTCTCCATGAACTCGCTGAGTCGCTGCAGGATGATGTCGAGCACGCCGCCGATTTCACCGGCGTGGACCATTTTGACGTAGAGCGTGTTGAACGCGCGCGGGTGCTTGCCGAAGGCATCGGACAAGCTGGAGCCGCCCTCAACGTCCTCGACCACGTCGATGAGCACGTTTTTGAGCAGTCCGGGTTTCATCTGCGACTCGAGAATCTGAAGCGAACGCATCAGCGGCAAACCCGCGTCCTGCAGCGTCGAGAGCTGACGCGTAAAGAGCGTCAGCATCTTGGGCTTCACTTTCATGAACGGGAGCGAAACGCCACCGGTCGCACGCTTCTTGGGCTTGGACTTGCCGTCCTTGCCCGCCTCGGGGCTGCCGGCGCCTTTCTTGACCTTCTGCTCGCGGACCGAGGTCGGGAAATAGCCCTGCGCCTTGATGCGCTGGATCGCCTCGTCGCTCGAGGTCGCCTCGACCGAGCCCTTCTGCGGCTTGCCCTGCGCGTTGAGTGCTTCGTACGTGAATGTCGCCATCTGAATCCTTCCCTCTCGGCGTTAGACCGAGCTCATTCCTCAGCAATCGTCTCGCGGACAACCTCGTCGATGGTGGTGCGGCCGTCGTAGATGCCTCGCAGGCCCGACTCACGGAGCGTGCGCATGCCCTGAGCCTTGGAGTGGTTCCTCAGGGCCGAGGTCGAGGCTTCCTTGAGGATCAACTCGCGAGCCTCATCGTCGAGCATCATGATCTCGAAGATGCCCATCCGGCCCTTGTACCCCGAGCCGTGGCAGTTGTCGCAGCCCTTGCCCCGCATGAACTGCTTGCCCTGCACCATCTCGGGCGTGAGCGCCAGTTCCATCAGTTCCTCGTCACCCGGCACGTACGCCTCGCGGCACTTGGGGCAGATATTCCGGACGAGCCGCTGGGCGATCACGCCCTCGATCGTCGCCGCGAGCAGGAATCGCTCGAGCCCGAGGTCGATCAGTCGGACGATCGAACTCGGCGCGTCGTTGGTATGGAGCGTCGAGAGCACCAGGTGGCCCGTCAGCGACGCCTGCACCGAAATCTCCGCCGTCGGCTTGTCGCGGATCTCACCGACGAGGATCACGTCGGGGTCCTGACGCAAGAAGGAGCGGAGCGCCTTTGGAAAGGTGAGCCCGACATCGGTATTGATCTGGACCTGGCAGAGGCCGTCGATGTCGTACTCGACCGGGTCCTCGGCGGTCAGAATCTTGGTCTCAATATCGTTGAGCTCCGAGAGCGCCGCGTAGAGCGTGGTCGTCTTGCCCGAGCCTGTCGGGCCCGTCACGATCACGATGCCGTTGGGGCGTTTGATCAGGTAGCGGACATCGGAGAGGTCCTTCTCGTCGAGACCGACTCGGTCGAGGCTCAGCTCGACGTTCGAGCGGTCGAGGAGCCGCATGACCACGCTCTCGCCGTGCATCGTGGGGAGGACGGCGACACGCAGGTCGACCGCGGAATCTCCGATCGTCAGCGCGATGCGACCGTCCTGCGGCAGACGCCGCTCGGCGATGTCGAGATTCGCCATGACCTTGATGCGGCTCGTGATCGCGGTGCCCAGGTGCGCCGGCGGCGGGACCATCTCGTAGAGGACGCCGTCGATGCGGTACCGCATCTTGAACTCGTCCTCGAATGGTTCGAAGTGGATGTCCGAGGCCTTGTCCTTGATCGCCTGCATCAGCACTAGGTTGAGCAGCTTGACGATCTTGTTGTCCTCGGATGCTTCGAGGACGGCTTCCAGGTCGATCGACTGATCACCGGCGAGCGACGTGAACTTTTTGTCCGAGGCGAGCTCCGAGACCACGTCGGTCATCGACTCGGCCTTGGAGAAGTGCTTCTCGATCAGCTTGTCGATCACGTCCGCGTCACCGACGACGGCCTCGACGGTCACGCCCAACAGGAGGCGGATGTCGTCTACCGCGCGGAAGTTGTTCGCGTTCTTCATCGCGATCTTGAGCCGCTTGGCCCGCTCGTTGAACTCCAGGGGCACAACCCCGAACACACGCACGTTGGCGGCGGGGATCGCGTCGATCGCGTTCTGGGGGAGTTCGACACCCTCAAGGTCGAGGTACGCCATGCCGGCCTGGGCCGCCAAGCCCTCGTTCACATCGCGCTGCGTGATGTAGCCGAGCTCAACAAGGAGCTGCCCGATCGGGACTTTCCGGCCGGCCTTCTGGATCTCGAGCGCCTCGTGGACCTGCTCTTTCTTGACGGTGCCGAGCTTGCGCAGAATCCGCCCGAGCTTGTGGCCCTTGAGCTGGGCGTAATCGATCTGTCCCATGTCGCCTTTGGCCATGACACATCCTCCGCGGTGAGGGCGTACCTCTGGCCGCGTTATATCTATCTTCGCATCTCAACGGGTTCGGTTGGGTGCCGAACCCCCGTAATCGGCCCCAAGAGGCCTTTCGACAGCCGGATTCTCAGCCATGAATGCCGCGAAGAGTCTTTGGGACGGCATTCACAGAACCCGAACTATTCTCCCGCCTTCACGTCTTCCTGGTCGAGCTCCGCCCGGCCCACGGTGTGGCCCAGCTGGTGCACCTTGGCGGTTAGGTCCTGCGGGTTCTTGCTCTTGTCGATCATCTCGTCGGCCGCGATCATGCCGCGGGTGTAAAGCGACCAGAGGTGGTCATCAAGCAACTGCATGCCGAACTTCTTGCCGGTCTGGATCGCCGAGTCGATTCGGAAGCTCTTGCCGTCGCGGATCAGGTTCGCGATGGCGGGCGTGACGACAAGGAACTCGTACGCCGCGACCATGCCCTTGGTGTCCACGCGCCCAAGGAGCACCTGGCTGAGCACGCAGATCAGGGCCGTCGAGAGCTGCACCCGGATCTGGTTCTGCTGCGTCACCGGGAAGGCGTCCACCACACGGTCGATCGTCTTGGCGGCACCCGTGGTGTGGAGCGTTCCGAACACCAAGTGGCCCGTCTCGGCGGCTCGCACCGCGGCCTCGATCGTCTCGAGGTCTCGCATTTCGCCCACGAGGATCACGTCCGGGTCCTGACGCAACGCCCTTCGCAGCGCCTCGGCGAACGTCGGCACGTCCGAACCCACCTCACGCTGGTTCACGATCGATTTCTTGTGGTAGTGGTAGTACTCGATCGGGTCTTCCATCGTGACGATGTGCCGCTCGAAATTCATATTCACATAATCGATCATCGTTGCCAGCGACGTTGTTTTACCGGAACCAGTCGGGCCAGTCACGAGGAACAAACCACGGGGGCGCCGGACCAGATCTCGGCACACATCGGGAAGACCGATCTGCTCGAATGTCAGAAGCTTGTTTGGAATCAGTCGGAGCACCATCGCAAGGTCCGAGCGCTGCCGGAAGACGGACACGCGGAATCGGGCCTTGTCGCCGTAGGCGAAGCCGAAGTCGGTGCCGCCCTCCTCGGCGAGTTCCTGCTGCTTCTGCTCGGGGGTGATGGACTTCATCAGGCCCACCATCGCCTCGGAGTCGAGGACCTTGGTCTGGAGGTTGCGAAGAGAGCCGTGCAGACGCAGGGTCGGCGGCCTGCCCACGGTCAGGTGAAGGTCGTTGGCGCCAAGCTTGATCATGGTGTCAAGCAGTCGGTCGATCTGCATGGAAGACATCTGTTCGCTCCAGCCTCAAAAGCCGGGCAGCCGCCCGGGTACATACCTCAGTCGATCACGCCCGTACCTTCTTCGACCTGCGAGACGCGTGCGATCTCATCGGGTGTGGTGGTGCCGTTGAGCACCTTGAGCCTGCCGTCCTCGACGAGCGGGCGCATGCCGTTCTGCAGCGCCAGCTTGCGCAGCTCCGAGACCGGCGCCAGATTGAACGCGGCGTCGCGGATCGCCGCGTCCATAATCATCATCTCAAAGATTGCTTTTCTGCCCTTAAAGCCCGTCGGTGACTGTGCGCACGGCACGGGCTTGTACACGCGCCCCTCGGCCTCCTCGGGTGTCATGCCGATCAGGCGCAGGAACTTGTGATCGATCTCGTGCGGCTGAGCCAGCTCCTTCGAATCGTTATACAGCACCCGGATCAGCCGCTGAGCCATCACCGCCTGGATCGAGCTGGCCACCAGGAAGGGCTTGATGCCCATGTCGATCAGACGCGTGATCGCGCTGGGCGCGTCGTTCGTGTGGAGCGTCGAGAACACAAGATGACCCGTCAGCGCGGCCTGGATCGCGATCTCACCCACCTCGCGGTCACGGATCTCACCGACCAGGATGATGTTGGGCGCCTGACGCAGCATCGATCGCAGGATCTCTTTGAACCCGAAGCCGATCGATTCCTTCACCTGGCACTGGTTGATGCCCTCGAAGTTGTATTCGACCGGATCCTCGGCGGTGATGATCTTCTTGTCCGGGCGGTTGAGAACGTCCAGCGCCGAATAGAGCGTGGTCGTCTTACCCGAACCGGTCGGGCCCGTCACGAGGAAGATGCCGTTGGGCCGGCGGATGATCTTGTTGAAAACGTCGAGGTTGTCCTGCTCGAAGCCGAGGTTGACGAGACCGATGCGGACCGCGTCGGGGCGGAGGATACGCATGACCAGCGATTCGCCGTGGTAGATCGGGCAGGCCGACACACGGAAGTCGATCGTGACCTCATCGCTGATGGGCAGCTTGATGCGGCCGTCTTGCGGCACGCGCCGCTCGGCGATGTTCATGCCCGCCATCAGTTTGATTCGGCTGAGCAGCGCCCGCTGCATGCGTTTGGGCAGGTTGTCGCGCTCGATGCACACGCCGTCGATGCGGTACCGCAGACGCACGCGGTCGTCCATCGGCTCGAGGTGAACGTCGGAGGCCCGCATGTTGACCGCTTCCGTCAGGATGCGGTTCCAGAGCTTGACGATCGGCGCATCGTCGCCCGAGACGTCGATGGACTTGTCCATCGATTTATCCACCGAGCTGTCGATGGACCTGTCGATCGAGTCGGTGACGAGCGACTGGTCGGCGCTGATGGTCTTGCCGTCGACGATGCTCCCGCCCGCGCGGAAGTGGTTGTCGATGAAAGCCTTGATGTCGCCCTTGGCGGCGATCCGGGGCTCGATCTCGACGTTGAGCCGAAACCGGAGCATGTCCATCAGCTCGATGTTGATCGGGTCGTGGACGATGAGCTGCATCCGGTTGCCCGACTTGGACTGGGGCAGGATGAAGTGCTTTTTGATGAGCTCTTCGGGGATGAGGTCGGCCTGCACGGAGCCCACGCCCTCGTTGGTGGCGAGGTCGACGAACTCCATCCCGAACTGCTCGGCCAGCGCCTTGGCGACGTCCTTCTCTATGATGAAGCCCGCCTCGATGAGCGCCTCGCCGATGCGTTTGCCCGAGCCCTGGGCAAGGGCCAGGCCCTTCTCGACCTGAGGGGCCAAGCAAGCGCCCTGCCTGACGAGAATCTCACCGAGTTTCTTTTTCGATCGTGCCATGCGTGCTCGTCTATCCTGGTCGGTTCTGCGGCCTACCCACCGGAGCGATGCCGCCCCGTGGAGCCGGGAGTTGGTGTTCTGGCAGTCTGCGGCGTTCCCGCCCGGTCCTTGCGGACCGACGCCCCCCGGCTGGCGTGCCCGCCGGATGCCGCCCCGTCAGCATACTGTAAGCCGATAGAGGCGGGCAGAGCAGGCGGCCCCCGTCCGAGATGCACCGGCCGCGGACGACCGCAACCATGACTACGAACGAACCACCCCACCCGTTCCCTGTGGGAACAGAAACCCCCCGCCTTCTGATCACCGCTGGCCCCACGCACGAGCCCATCGACGCCGTCCGGTATCTGGGCAATCGCTCGAGCGGAAGGCTCGGGATCGACCTCGCCGAGACCGCCGCGAGCCACGGCTGGCAGACCACGCTCCTGCTCGGGCCGACCCACCTTGTGCCAAAGACGGACTCGATCTCACTGACACGATTCCGGACGACCGCGGACCTCGCCTCGCTTCTGAACAGGACCCTTCCAGAGTGCGAGATCCTGATCATGGCCGCCGCCGTCGCGGACTACACACCCGCCGAGACCAACCTCGCCGAGAAGCTCCGCCGATCCGAGACCGAGGGCCTGACTCTAAAGCTCAGGCCCACGCCCGATCTTCTCGCCTCGTGCGGAACCCAGGCCCGGCACGATCAGCTCCTCGTCGGCTTTGCGCTCGAACCCGAAGCAAGCCTCAAGGAGAGTGCCCGCCGGAAACTGACCCGCAAGGGCATCGACCTGATCATCGCCAACCCGCTTGAGACCATGGAGGCCCCGGATATCGCCGCGACACTGATCGCTTCCGAGCCGCTCCGACCATTTGAACAGCAAGCACCACGCCAGTCCAAGGCCGAGTTCGCCGCCTGGCTCCTCCCGATCCTGCAGGCCGCCTGGCTCGCCAAACGAACCCAATCGAGCAACACCCAATGAGTGACTTCAAGCCCCGCCCATCCCGCAAGCCGCGCCCGCAAGGCGACGACAACCGCCCCGCGTTCCGAGGCTCGCCCAATCGGACCAACAAGGCCCCGGGCAAGCCCTACGGCGGCCGGCGTGAGCGCCTGCCCCGCGAACTCGACATCATCCACGAAGACGCGGACATCCTCGTCGTCAACAAGCCCGCGGGCATCGTCAGCGCCATGCCCAAGCCCGGCGCGCGCCCCACGCTCTACGACATGGTCAAGAAGTACGCCCGCGACAAGGGCGGCAGGGACGCCCGCGCGTTTGTGGTCCACCGGCTTGACCTCGACGCCTCGGGCCTGCTCATCTTCGCCAAGTCCAAGCCCGCGCTCGACTGGCTCAAGGACGACCTCCGGGCCCGGCGCATCGATCGCCTCTACATCGCGCTCGTCGACGGCGAATTCGCCAGCGGCAAGGACGCCACGGGCACAGTGCAATCCATGCTCCGCGAGGAACTCGGCGGGCACGTCGTGGAGGTCCCCGACCAACGCTACCGCGGCTCCAAGGGCGACTCGACCGAGGCCCGCCCGGCGGTCACGCACTACCGCGTGCTGGGCGTTGGCAACGGGCACTCACTCGTCCAGCTCAAACTCGAAACCGGGCGCAAGCACCAGATCCGCGTCCACATGGCAAGCCTCGGACACCCGCTCGTGGGCGATGTGCGGTACGGCAAGGGCGCCTCGCGATTCAACCGCCTCGCCCTGCACGCGAGCGAGCTGGCATTCCGTCATCCCGGTTCGGGCCAGCGCGTGCGGTTCTTCTGCCCGGCGCCGCCCGAATTCTACGAAGCCGTCGGCATGTCTCCCGCCAAGGCCGTCGCGCCCAAGTCCCAGGAGTTCAAGCCCTCCATCACCCGCGAAACTTCGAGCAACCGCAAGGTCGATGCGGATTCCGACGGCGGCTGGGACGAGGTCAGCGACTGGTACGGCGAGTACCAGTCCAGCAGCCGAAGCGACCACTTCGCCGAGGTCATCATCCCCGGCTCCGTCGGGCTTCTGAACCCGAAGCCTGGCGAGCGTGTTCTCGACGTGGCCTGCGGCGAGGGCCGGCTCGCGGCCGCGATCACCGAACTCGGCGCGAGCGTCACGGGCGTCGACGCCTCCCCCACGCTCGTCGAGATCGCCAACGCCCGCAGACTCCCGGGATCCAAGTTCGTCGTGGGCGATGCCCGCGAACTGGGCAAGCTCCCCGAGGAGCTCCGCACCGAGCCCTACGACGCGGCGACCTGCGTCATGGCGCTCATGAACATCAACCCGATCTCGGACGTCCTGGAAGGCGCGAGCGCCCTGCTCAGACCCGGCGGCAGGTTTGTCGCCGTCATCCTGCACCCCGCGTTCCGCTCCCCCGCGCGATCGAGCTGGGGCTGGGAGGGCGAAAGGGCCTCGAAGCAGAAGCAGTACCGGCGCGTCGACGCGTATCTCTCCGCCGCGGCCGAGCCGATCATCATGAACCCGGGCGAGGTCGCCTCGGGCGGCAAGCCCGTGCAGACCCTCACCCACCACCGCCCGCTCGAGCACTACATCAAGGCGTTCGCGTCGGCGGGCCTGCTCATCGACGACATGGAAGAGTGGCCAAGCCGCCGCAAGAGCTCCCCCGGCCCACGCGCGGACGAGGAGAACCGGGCACGGCGCGAGATCCCGATGTTCCTGTGCATCCGCGCGACAAAGACGGCCCCGATCAGTGGCGGAGGCTTCCAGCCTCCGCTTGAGTCTGAATGAACTCCATATCAGAACAGCGGAGGCTGGAAGCCT
>JBGSIX010000200.1:0-1668 GCA_041742315.1 Phycisphaerales bacterium
GGCCGAGAAGGAAACGGTCTTGTGCTCGTTGAACGAGTCGCGAGCGGCTTCGAGGATCTCGAGCGCCCGCTCGTCGCGGTTCGTGTTCTCGGCGGGCTCGGCGGCTGCGGGCACGGGAGGCATGGCTTCCTGTGCGGCGGCGGTCCCGGCCAGAAGGGCCAGAGAAAGGGCAAGCGGGGCGACGGGGCGTCGGGGCGTCATCGGTCGATTCTCCTGCGATTCCGGGAGGCAACTTCGGCGGCTCCCGGGTGTCGGTTCATGCTAGCGGGGCGGCTTGATCAACGGAACCCCCGCGCCCGCGTGGGTTCATACCCCCAGCATCGCCGAAAGTGCCGCCCCGGGGTCGGCCTGGGCCATCAAATGCTCGCCAACGAGCGCTATCCGGACCCCACCTTCGGCCAAACGATCGAGGTCCGCTCCGGTCCGGATCCCGGATTCGGACACCAGGAGCCCCGGGTCGGGCACCTCGGAGGCCACTTGGAGCGTGTGACCCAGATCCGTCTTCATGACCCGCAGATCCCGGTTGTTCACGCCCAGGAGCACCCGCCCGGCGGGGGCGCTCTTGGTCAGATCGATGCTCCGGCGGAGATTCTGGCGGTCGTGGGACTCGACGAGCACGTCCATGCCAAGGTCGATCGAGAGCGCGAGCATCTCGGCGATCGAGCGGTCCGAAAGGCACTCGGCGATCAGGAGGACCGCGTCCGCGCCGTTCGCCCGGCTCTCAAGGATCTGCCACGGGTCGATCATGAAGTCCTTGCGCAGGACGGGAAGCGGGACCGTCGAGCGCACGCGTTCGAGGTAGGAGAGCCGCCCGCCGAAGTATCGCTCGTCGGTCAGGCAGCTGATCGCCCTCGCGCCCGCCCGGTGATACCGTCTGGCGATGTCCTCGGGATTGAACGCATCTGAGCCGGCGGTTCCGGGTTTGTACTCGTCGCGGATCCAGCCAGCCGAGGGGCTCTGGCGTTTGATCTCCGCGATGATCGCGGCCTTGAGACCATCAAGCGGCGCGGTGAGCGAGCGGACGAAGCCCCGGGCCTCGGGCTGCTCGCGGGCGAGGCGCTCGAGTTCCTTTGAGGGGCGCACGATCCTGCCGTCGGCGACTTCGAGCCTCTTGTGCGCGACGATCTCGTCCAGGATGCTGGCCATTGCGATCATTGTTGGCGTCCCGGGCGTGGCCAGCGCCCAGAGCTCTGGGTCGAGCCGATCGCCGCTGGAACTCGTCATCACGATCGCAGCACTTGTCCTCGCGCCGGTGGCGATCTTTTGGTTCTGGAAGAAGGACGTCATCCGACCCGGATCGTTCAAGAGGCGCCCCGGAGCCGAGGCCCCGCCCGCAACGCTGGCGCTGGTCTGCTTCGCGATCATGCTCGGGTGCATGGTGGTAGCGAGCCTTGCGAGCATCGTCGCCTCTGGCGCGTTCGGGATCGATCCGAAAGCCGGGATGAGCGTCCGGCAGATGGGGCTCGTGACGCTCGTGGTCGGGCCCGCGAGTGTGCTGGCGGCTGTCGGTGCGATTGCGCTGGCGCACAGGCTCAGCCCGATCCCGCGGTTCCGGTTGTCGCTCAGAGGGTTCGGGCTTGGCTTCTTGCTCGCGGTGGCGGCCTTGCCGTTGACCGCCGCGGCTTCGACGTTCACGCTCTGGATCGCCGCGATGCTGGGCCACGCGCC
>JBGSIX010000201.1:0-4535 GCA_041742315.1 Phycisphaerales bacterium
CGCGCACGGTGCAGGTGCGTTGGGGCGGGCCTCGGGTCGAGCGGCGGGTCGATTTGCTCTCGGTGCACGGAGCGCTGGCGATCCGGACCGAGCCCTGCGCCGCGGTGCTGGATCTTTCGAGATCGGTGGAGCCTGGGCGAACGATCGGCGCGGCGATCGCTGCGTGGAGCAAGGCGGACCCGGCGTCGGGACTTGTGCGATAGGGCGAGCGGATGTCCGCGTGCTTACGCCCGCGGCTCTTGAGAGGGCGGAATCAGTCGAGGGCGGCGGGATCGATGTCGGCGTTGGTCGCCACGGTCTGCACGTCGTCGTTGTCCTCGACCGCTTCGAGCAGGTTGAACACCTTCTTGGCGTCTTCGCCCGTGACGGCGATCGTGTCGCCCGGGATCTTGGCGATCTGGGCCTCGGTGATCTCGATGCCGGCCTCTTCGAGGGCGTTCTTGACCTGCTGGAACTCGGTGGCCTCGGTGAGGACGGTCCAGAAGCCCGCGTCGTCGCCGTCGGGCTCGGGAGCCTGGACATCCTCGGCGCCGGCCTCGATCGCCAACTCCATCATGCGCTCTTCGCTGACCTTGGAGGCGTCGATGATGATGCGTCCCTTGGTGCTGAAGAGGTAGGCGACGGAGCCCGAGTTGCCCAGCGTCCCGCCGCCGCGTTTGAAGATGGTGCGGAGCTCGGTGACGGTGCGTGTGCGGTTGTCGGTGAGTGCGTCGATGATGATGGCGGTGCCCGCGGGGCCGTAGCCCTCGTAGACGATGGATTCGTAGCTGTCGCCCGTGCCCGCGCCAGCGCCCTTCTGGATGGCGCGCTGGATGGTGTCCTTGGGCATGTTGGCGTACTTGGCCTCGTCGATGGCGTATCGCAGCGTGAGATTCATGTCCGGGTCGGGACCGCCCGCGCGAGCCGCGGCCATGAGTGCCTTGGCGCACTTGGACCAGATCTTGGAACGCTTGGCGTCCACGCGGGCCTTGTGATGCTTGATGTTGGCCCATTTGCTGTGACCGGCCATGACTTGGACTCCGATGCGTGCTGAGGAACGAATAATCAGCTCTTGCTGCTCTTGCGTGTGCGGGGTGTGGCTTTTTTGCTTGTGCGCGAGGCGGGCGTGCGCGGGGTGCTCTTCTTGGCGGACGGGCTGTCGGCGTGCGCTTCGAGTGCGATCAGGGCCGGGGCGGCGTCGCCCGAGCGGATCTGGCGTTCGAGCCAGCCCATCGCGGCGAGGACATCGCCCGCTTCGGCGAGGGCTTCTTCATTGGCCAGGAGTTTGAGGAGTCGCTCGTCGAGCGGGAATGCGTGCCCCCCCAGGCCCAGCAGGAACGTGCGGGCCGCGACGTAGGGCGGGATGCCCTCGAGCGAGTCGAGGTAGGCCTTGGCGTCGCGTTTGTTCATCGCCGACAGCGCGATGAGCGTGACGGCGTGCTGGCGATTGTAGATGTCGTTGAGCGTGGCGCGCATCCGGTCGCCCCGCTCGGCGGCCTTGGGGTACGTCGAGCCGAAGAACGCGGCCAGCTCCGAGGGCAGGCAGACGCGGAACTCGTTGAGATCGACGAAAGACTCGCAGAGCTTGCCCGCAAGTGCCCGGGCGCGCTTCTCGCCCGCTTCCCAGACCAGGTACGCCCAGACCAGCTCCTGGCAGACCGGGTCGGTCATCGCCTCGCCCGGGGCCAGCTCCAATTCCGGGCGGGGCTGGACGGCTTCGGGCGCCAGCGCGATCCGCGAAAGCAGGGCCTGCAGGTTGGCGGCGTGGTCAACGCTCATCGCTGGATGATTCCTCGCTCGGCGCTGCGTTCTCGGGGGTTTCGCCCTGGGCCGCTTGCTCGGCGGCCTCGCGCTCTTCGCGCTCGCGCGTCACCTGGGCCAGAGCGCCGAGCACCCCGGCCTGACGGGCGGAGGTCGTGTCGAGCTTGAAGACCAGGCTCGGCATGCGGTTGATCTTGACCTTCATGCCCGCCTGTCGGCGGATGTGCGCCGCGGCGGCGGTCAGGCCGTGCATCGTCAGGTCCGCGTGCTCGATGGGCATGATCGAGACATAGACCGTCGACTGGCTCAGGTCATCGGCGGTGGTGATCTTGGTGACGGTGATCAGCCCGCGGACGCGGGGGTCCTGCAAGTCCCGCGAGATCACGGTCTGGATCGCGTCGCGGAGCAATGCCGAGATGCGCTGGGTGCGTTGGCTCATGGCGTGTGCTCCGAGGCGTGCCGGAGCAGCTCGCGGGCGAGGGCTTCCTCGTCGAGTGGGTCTTCGTCGGCGGATTCGTACGCCTTGCCCTCGAGGAGCTGGCGTGTCACGGAGCCGACCTCGGCGTCGTGGAGCGAGCGGAGCTTCTCGGTGATCCGGTCGAGCGTCTGTCCCACGTACCTGCCGTCGGTCCCGACCAGGGCCAGGCCCATGACGGCGAGATTGAGCGTGTCCTGGGCCGCGACCTCGGCAACCGAGACCTGGTGCTCACGGTGGAGGCGGTCCTTGACGGAGCGCACGACGCGGCGCTTGTCCTTGAGGGACTGGCTGTCGTGGATCACGAGCTCGAATTGGAGGACGCCGATGATCAGGGGAACAACTCCAAATATCCAGATAGCAGATGGCCAAAGGGCCAGAGCAAAGACCGAATGCGTTTTAGCAGGGTCTGGCCATCTGGCCCTCTGTTACAGCTTGCGCTTGATCTCGATCTGCTTGTAGCACTCGAGGATGTCGCCTTCTTTGATGTCGTCGTAGGCGTGGATCTTCATGCCGCACTCCATGCCGGCACGGACTTCCTTGGCGTCGTCCTTGAACCGCTTGAGCTGCTCGAGTTTGCGGTCGTTCTCGATGACGATGTCGTTGCGGGTGACGCGGATGAGGGCGTCGCGCTGGACGACGCCGTCGGTGACGTAGCAGCCCGCGATCGCGCCGACCTTGGAGACCTTGAAGACCTGCCTGACCTCGGCGTGGCCCAGGACCTCCTGGCGGAGTTCGGGCTGGAGCATGCCCTCGGCGGCCTTGTGGATGTCCTCGGTGATGTGGTAGATGACGTCGTAGGTGCGGATCTCCACGCCCTTGTCGTCGGCCATGCGGCGGGCGTTGGCGGCGGGGATGACGTTGAAGCCGATGATGATGGCCTTAGAGGCCTCGGCGAGGATGACGTCGCTCTGCGTGATGCCGCCCGCCGCGGCGTGGAGCACGCGGACGCGGACCTCGTCGGTCCCGATGCGTTCGATCTCGTGGCGGAGCACGTCGACCGAGCCCTGCACGTCGGCCTTGACGACGACGAGGATCTCCTTGACCTCGAACTCGCTGTTGGCGGCAAAGAGTGTGTCGAGCGTGACCTTGGGCTGGGCGAGTTGCTTCTCGCGGTCGCGCATGCGGCGCTGCTCGGCGGCGTCCTGCGCTTTCTTGAGCGTGTCGACGCAGAAGAACTTGTCGCCCGCGACGGGTAGCTCGTCGATGCCCGAGACCTGCACGGGCATGGGCGGGAGCGCCAGCTTGATCTGGTTGCCGCGGTCGTCGGTGATGTCGCGGACACGACCGAAGGCGGGGCCTGCGACGATGAAGTCGCCCACGGCGAGCTTGCCGTCCTGCACCAGGATGTTGGCGACGGCGCCTCGTCCGGTCTCGTGGCGGGATTCGATGACGGTGCCCCGGGCCGCGCCCCCGAAGTCGGCCTTGAGCTCGAGGAGCTGGGCCTGGTATTCGAGGAGTTCGAGGAGCTCTTCGATGCCCTCGCCCGTGTGGGCGCTGGTCTTGACGACTTCGGTGTCGCCGCCCCAGGAGGTCGGGTTGAGCCCGTGCTCGGCGAGCTGGCCCAGCACGCGCTGCGTGTTGGCTTCGGTCGCCTCGGGCTTGTCGATTTTGTTGAGCGCCACGACGATGGGCACGCCCGCGGCCTTGGCGTGGTTGATCGATTCGATGGTCTGGGGCATAACTCCGTCGTCGGCTGCGACGACGAGCACGATCAGGTCGGTGACGTTGGCGCCGCGTGAGCGCATGGCGGTGAAGGCCTCGTGGCCCGGGGTGTCGACGAAGACGACTTCCCGCTCTTCGTTGCCCACCATGACGGGGACCTTGAACGCGCTGGTCGCCTGCGTGATGCCGCCCGCCTCGCCCTGGGCGACATTGGCGTTGCGGATCCTGTCGAGAAGAGAGGTCTTGCCGTGGTCGACGTGGCCCATGATCGTGACGACCGGGCCTCTGGGCTGGAGGTCGACGGCGTCGCGCTGCTCGAAGTCCTTGGCGACGCGCTGCTCGGCGCTCTGGGCCTCGACGACATCGAGCTCGATGTCGTAGTCGATCATGATCTCCTGGGCTTTTTCGGTGTCGATGCCCGAGTTGATCGTCGCCATGATGCCCTGCATGAAGAGCTTCTTAACGATCTCGGCGGCCTTGACGCCGGTGGCGGCGGAGAGGTCCTTGATGGTAAAGGGCTCGGTGATCTTGACGGGACCGCCCGCGTCGGCGGGGGTGGGCCTGCCCGAGCCCTGGCCCTGGCGTTTGGCTTCCTGGCGTCGGCGCTTCATGAAGCCGCCGGAGCGGAGGAGACGCGCTTCGCGTTCGACGAGGT
>JBGSIX010000202.1:0-3486 GCA_041742315.1 Phycisphaerales bacterium
TGGGCGTCGCCTCCGCCTGCGCCGGCCGCTTCTTCGGCGGAGGCCTGGGCGAGGTCATCGGCGCGGGCATCGCCGGATTCTTCATCGGCATCCTCGGGCTCTTCGCCGCTCACCGCCGGGACCTGGCGCGCCTGATCGACTTCCTCTGCGGCCTCATCATCTCCTACGGCGCCATCTTCGCCTCCCGCACCATCGCACCGATCTCGCCCGAGATCCTCACCATCGCGGGCCTCGTCGTCTTCTTCCCCGGACTCACGCTCACCATGGCGGTCAACGAGCTCGCCACCCGAAACCTCGTCGCGGGCACCGCGCGATTGATGTCCGCGCTTACGGTCCTCGTCTCCATCGGCTTCGGCGTCGCGCTGGGCACCAAGCTCGCCGACATGACGCTCCCGCCCCCCCAAGCACACGACCCCGCCTGGCAGCTCGCGGGCTGGACGCTCTACGCCGCGATCCTGATCTCAGGCGTCGCGCTCTCCGTGCTGTTTCGCGCCCGCCCGAAGGACATCCCCGCGATCGTGCTCTCCGGCCTCATCGCCTTCTTCGGAGCCAGCTACGGCCGCGCCCAGCTCGGCCCCGAACTCGGCGCCTGCATCGGCGCCAGCGCGATGGGCCTCTACGCGAACATCTACAGCCGCGTTGCCCGCAGGCCCGCCGCCGTCCCTGCGATGGTGGGGGTGATGCTCCTCGTCCCAGGGAGCCTCAGCTTCAAGAGCGTGTCCTCGTTCCTCGCGCACGACGCCCTCGGCGGCATCGAAACCGCCTTCACCACCGTCCTCATCGCAATGTCACTCGTCGTCGGCTTCCTGCTCTCAAACGTCGCCGTCCCACCCCGACGCGCGCTCTAGAAAATCTCATCCCCCGTCGCCGACGGGGGAGGTGTCTGCGCAGCAGACGGAGGGGGCACGCCTTAGTATCTCTGTGCCACGGCCGTGTCGGCCGTGCTCTTGAACTATCTCCCTCTCCCACCTGACGAGAGGATGCCGAGCAAAGCAAGACGGGTGAGGGTCTCCGCTTTCTCTGTGCCACGGCCGTGTCGGCCGTGCTCTTGAACTATCTCCCTCTCCCACCTGACGAGAGGATGCCGAGCAAAGCAAGACGGGTGAGGGTCTCCACTTTCTCTGTGCCACGGCCGTGTCGGCCGTGCTCCTCACACACTCCCTCCCCCCTTCAATTCACTCCGCACTCCCCGGCCCAAGGCAATCCTCAAGCACCGCCGCCAGACGAACCCCCGCCTGCTTCAGCCGAAGCTCCGCGATGGGCCCGCACTGCTTGGCATAGTCCTCACCGATCGCATCGCCCGGCTTCACCGAGTAGCAGTACTTCTCCGCCAAAATATGCGACTCGACCGCCCAGCGCCCCGCCGTCGCGCTCAGATTGCCAGCGTGCATGTCCGCGAGCCACGCGACCTTGTCGATGTCCGTGATCTCTCCCACGAGCCGCTCCGTCCGCACGGGCCAGGGCTCGTCCGCGTTCGCCTCAAGAATCCCGTAGTCCCACACCCCGTGCAGGTTCATGTCCTTGCCGTAGAACGTGAGCTGGATGCTGTTGCCCCCGCGGTCCTCGGCCCGCCCGCCGTGCAGCGGCTGGTGCAGGTCACCCACGAAGTGTACCAAAAACATCAGCGCCTCGCCCCGCTGCTTGGCCGGCAGCGAGCGGTCCTTAAGCTCCGCCGCGAACCGGTCGATCGCGCTGACCACGTTCCCCTCGGGCGGGCAGTCCCGCGACGGGTCGTACGCCGCCGCGTCGGGCGGCATATTCACATAGTGCAGCGGCCCAGACCACTCGTACCCCGCCTCGCGCCGCACCACGTCCGCCCAGCTGGCGATCTCGGGCAGGCTCGCCTCGCCCAGGAGCGCCTTGATCTCCGCCCTCGCCTCGACGCTCAGCTCGTCCCACGCGATCTGCGCGATGATCGCGTGCCCGTCGCGCCCCCAGCCGCCCGAGATCGCCGCGAACGCCAGGAGCAAAGCCCCCGTCGCAGCAAGCCGAATCGCATCCCTGATCGCACGCATGGGCAAACTCCTTGTGGGCTCGGGAGGAAGGATACGCTCCGAATCGGCTCGGCTCATTCAGGCCCGGCTAAGACGCGGGGGACCCGATGCGACTGCTCATCGTGATGGCCATGCACGCCGAGGCCGAGCCCGTCATCCGCAGGCTCGCGCTCAAAGCCGTCCAGACCCCGCCCTGGGCCGCGCCCGTCCCCATGCGACTCTGGCAGGGCCGAATTGGCTCGCTCGAGGTCAATCTGGTCGTCAACGGCGTCGACCCCGCTTCGGGCCTCGACCTCATCGGCACCCAGCCCGCCACCGCCTCGACCATGCTCGGATGCGAAGCCTTCAAACCCGACCTCGTCCTCTCCGCCGGCACCTGCGGCGGGTTCCTCAAACGAGGCGCCACCATCGGCAAGGTCTACCTCGCGACCGACCGAGTCTGGTTCCACGACCGACGCGTCCCCATCCCCGGCTTCGACGAACTCGCCCGAGGGGGCTACCCCGTCGCCGACCTCTCAGACATCGGCGCTGCCCTCAACCTCGAACCCGGCATCGTCTCCACGGGCGATGCGCTCGATCTCTCGCCCGAGGACAGTGCCCGCATCGAACAGGTCGGGGCGCACGCCAAGGAGATGGAAGCCGCCGCCGTCGCCTGGGTCGCCGGCCTCTTCGGCGCACAGTTCACGGCGATCAAAGCCGTCACCGACATGGTCGACGGCCCGCACCCGCCGCAAGACGAGTTCTTCGCGAACCTGAAGCACGCGACCGAACAACTCGCCGAGGCGCTCGTGCGATTCGTACACGAGCTCGAGCGCCGGGGCATGAAGCCAACCTGAGCCGGGCCGCCCATGGCCTGTATACAATCCCGCCACGCCCATCGGCCGCCATTTCACGGGGAAACGCCATGCGTACGACCACCGAAGCCACCACCGAGTTCGAGCGCAAGGACCGTTGCGAGGGCCTCGACCACCGCCCGCGCGTCCTGCTCGGCAAGATGGGCCTCGACGGCCACGACCGGGGCGTCAAAGTCATCGCCCGCGCCCTCCGCGACTCGGGCATCCACGTCATCTACTCGGGCCTCTGGCAGACACCCATGAGCCTGGCCATCTCCGCCCGCGACGAGGACGTCGACGTCGTCGCCGCCAGCATGATGAGCAACTCACACCTCTCCCTCGGCCCGCGCCTCATCGAATCCCTCCAGAAAGTCGGCCGCCCCAACATCCCCGTCCACATGGGCGGCATCCTTCCCCAGAACGACATCCCAAAGCTCCTCGAAGCCGGCATCGCCAAGTGCTTCACCACAGGCATCGGCCTGCTCGACATCGTCCAGGCCGTCAAGGAAACCGTCCACACGCTCACACCCGCCATCGACGGCGCGACCCCCGCCGCGCAGCTTGCCCGCGACATCACGCTCGCCCACGAAGGCAAGCCCGTTCGGCCCGATGCCGTCAAACGCCGACCGAGGCGCGTGCTGGGCATCACCGGCTCCCCC
>JBGSIX010000203.1:0-3547 GCA_041742315.1 Phycisphaerales bacterium
GCGCGACGCCCGCGGCGAGGCACGCCAGACCGAACCAGACCACGGGCAGCACGCTCGGCAGGTGGACCGCCAGGGCGATCCCGATCGCGAAGGAGGCGAAGGCGATCAGCGACCGAGCCCGGGCGGCGAGCTGTGTGGGCGACGGGTTGAGGCTGCGCCCAAGCACGGCCAACCAGCCTCGCGGATCCGACGCCGATCGTCAAGTTCCACAAAAGAAGATCACCGGCCCCGGAGTCCGGGGCCGGCGGCACAATGTTGAGTTTCGGATGGGATCAGTTGCCGGCGGAGGTCACGATGTCGTCAAAGCCCTCGACGATGTCGATCGAGCCCGTGGTGCCATCTTTGCGGTCGTACTGGCCCGCGTTGATATTCGCTTTGGGTGTGAGGTTGCGTCCGAAGACAAACGCACCGGCGAGCGTTTTGTATCCGCTGTCCTTCTCAGCGAGGAAAACGCGGTCGGAGCCGGCAGACTGGAAGACGACCTTGCCGCGGCCGACGCGGGGCAGGATCGACTGGTAGTTGGCGTTCGTTTTGACCGACGAATTCGGGCTGCCAAGGAGTGCTGTTATGCGGACAACCCGCTCGGTGTCGGGCACG
The DNA here is from genome assembly GCA_041742315.1 of Phycisphaerales bacterium. Classification (GTDB taxonomy): domain Bacteria; phylum Planctomycetota; class Phycisphaerae; order Phycisphaerales; family UBA1924. Next base: position 598 of record JBGSIX010000203.1, read on the forward strand.
TTGAGTCCGATGAGGCTGTCGGTCGCCTGATCGACCTGGCGTTTGCCCAGAGCGGTGGCGCTGAGCGCCGCGCTGTTCTGGGCCCAGTAGAACCGTGCGGGCGGGAGCGTTGATGTCTGCAGAGCCGTGATCTGCGCGAAATCGCTGATCTCGGAGTTGTCGTTCATGACCGCGCCGACGTCGTTCTCCACCCAGGCGAGGATGGGCATGCCCCAGGCGTCGATGACATCGGGGAGCTTCATGTGATCGGGGATGGCCTGTGTGCCCTCGGCGGGCTTGTAGTCGCTGGCGTCGGGGGTGTAGTAGCCCTTGGCGTTGTCGCCGATGTTGATGAGCGCGGGATCGACCTCGATCTCCAGGGCGCGAGTGGGCCCGACCTTGAGTGCGTTGGGATTGGGTGTGCCCGACGAATCGATGGGGCCGCCCACGAGATCGAGCATGATGTTCTGCATCGAGGTGAAGCCGCGGTTGATATTGCCGATGTTGCCCATCTCCTCGGGAGAGAAGTAGCCCGGCGCCCGCTGGTTGTCGGCCTGGAAGCCGGAGATCGCCTGGACGAGGCTGTTGACGGTCGCCTCGGTCGACGCCTTGCGGGCCAGATCGCGGGCGCCTGAGAGCGCGGGCACGGTGATGGCGATCACGATCGCGATGATCGTGATGACCACGAGCAGTTCGATCAGGCTGAAGGCGCGCCTGGAGAGGGGGCGCGTGACGGACTGCGTTGCCACCGGGGGGGTCATGACGTGACTCCTAGGACTCGCTCGAGGCGGGTTTGGTTTCCGGATCGGCCCGAGCGCACGGGCCACCCACTCTGGACACTCTATTCGCGGGCGATGGGCCCGGTGTTGCGGGCAATCCCCGAGTCGGCATTCTGGGAGAGTTGGACCCGCCGAGTATACCGGAGTTCCCGTAGAATCCCCCCAGAGGCCCTGACGGGCCGGAAATGGGGATCGGTCGATGACCACCGCCGGCAATATCACGGTTCTGACCCCGAGCGAGTCGGCTTACCAGGCCGCCGCCGAGGCGCTCGGGCAGGGGCATCTGGTCATCCTGCCGACAGAAACGATCTACGGCGTGTTCGCCGATAGCGCCAGTCCTGAGGCGATGGCGAGCCTCGAAAGGCTCGTGGGCGACGACTCGGCGCACGTGGCGGGCTGGCACGCACCGAGCGTGGAAGCTGTCCTGGAGCACACCCAGACCCATCACCCGCTCCACCAGCGCCTGGTCGAGCGGCTCCTGCCCGGGCCGGCGGCGATCGTGTTCGAGTCGGGCGATTCGATCCGTGTGCCCGACAACGCGGCGGCCCTGGCTGTGCTGCAGACCGCCCACGACGCGGGTCACACCCGGATCCTGGGCGTCGGGCTTGTGGGCGAGGATTTCGGCGCGGGCGAGCTTGTGCGTCCGATGCTGGATGATGACGCGCTCCGCGCTCGGTTGGAGGAAGCCGACGTGCGCGTGGTGATCGACGCCGGCGCGACGGTCATGGGCAAGCCCTCGACCGTGGTCAAGCTGATGCCCGAGGGCGGGTATGAGATTTCGCGGCAGGGCCCGATCGGGGAGCATTACATCCGCGATCGCTTGCGTCGGCGGGTGCTGTTCGTCTGCACGGGCAACACCTGCCGGAGCCCGATGGCGGAGGTGATCGCGACGAAGGTGCTGCTCGAATCGGGCGAGCCCGAGGATCTGATCGAGGTCCGCTCGGCGGGGATCACCGCCGCCGAGGACATGCCCATGACCGACGAGGCCCGCGACGCGCTCAAGAAGCTTGGCTACGAGCCGGGCAACCACCATTCGCACCAGGTCACCCAGTCGGACATGAACAAAGCCGACGAGGTGTACGCGCTGACGATGTCGCACCTGACCTCGCTCCGCCGGCTTTTCCCCGGGGCGGCGTGGAAAATCCAGACGCTCGACCCCTCGGGCGGCGACGTCGACGACCCGATCGGGGGCTCGCCCGAGGTGTACGATGAGACCTGCCGGACGATCAGGGACTTCGTCCGGGCCAGGCTCGGCGCGCCGAGCGAGCAAGGGGACCGGGTATGAACATCTCCATCGGGGCCGACCACCGAGGGTCCGACGTCACGCTCCGGCTCGCGCAGTTTCTCCGCGATCAGGGCCACCACGTGACGCGCTTCGGCTCGACCAACGGCGAGCCCTGCGATTACCCCGAGGCCGCGTACCAGGTCTCGACCGAGGTCGCCTCGGGCCGCGCCGATCGCGGGGTGCTGATCTGCGGAACCGGGATCGGCATGTCGATCGCCGCCAACAAGGTCCCCGGGATCCGGGCGGCGGTCGTGCACGACGAGCTGACGGCGCACCTGGCGCGCGGGCACAACGACGCCAACGTGCTCTGCCTCTCGGCGGACCTCCTGGGCGAGCGGGCGATGGAGAAGATCGTCGAGGTCTTCCTCAACGACACTTTCGAGGGCGGCAGGCACGCGCGCCGGCTCGCCAAGGTCCGCGCGATCGAGGCCGGCGCCGAGCCCTCGAGCGTCACCGAATAAGTTTCAGAGCCGGCTTCACCGATTCGCATCGGCCTTGGCAGGCGCCTGGTAGACGAGCGTCGCGCCGGGTGTGCCAACGACCATCGCGCCGTCGAGCAGCACCATCGCCTCGGGCTCGTGCAGCAGGTGCAGATCGGCCTGCCCGCGGATGACGCCCGTCGTCGCGTCGAGCGCCCAGAGGCGGTAGACGTCGCCCTCCTCCGAGTGCGGCCTGCCCTCGCTCTGGAGCATCGCGTACAGATCCTCGCCCGGCACGGGCGGAAGCACGTACGTGAGCCCGGAGGTCGCGTCGCCGCCCACGAGCGAGCCCGAGCGATCGAAGACGATCAGCCCGTGATCGGTCGCGAAGGCCGCGGTACCCGAGGCGCCCTCACGGACGTCGATGCGCGCGGAGCCACCGATGCGGCCAAGGTCTTCGAGCGGCGCATCGCGGAGCGCGCCGGTCT
>JBGSIX010000204.1:0-7372 GCA_041742315.1 Phycisphaerales bacterium
ACCGACTGCCGCGAGACCCTCGAACGCGCCAGCGCCCGTGAGACCGCCGCCCGCACCCTCGGCGGCGTCGTCGCCGCGTGCATGCTCGCGGAGATCGGCGTGCAGACCTTCGGCTTCGTGCGCCAGATCCTCGACGTCCGCACCGACGCCAGCATCACCCCCGAGAACTGGCGCCAGATGCGCGAGCTCCGCGACGCGAGCGAGACGTACTGCCCCGATGCCGCCGCGACCGAGCGCCACAAGGCCATCATCCGCCAGGCCAAGATCGACAAGGACACCGTCGGCGGGCTCTGCGAGGCGCACATCTTCGGCCTGCCCCCTGGCATCGGCAGCTGCATGGACTGGCGCGACAAGCTCGACGCCCGCATCGCCTACGCCGTCATGGGCGTCCAGGCCTTCAAGGCCGTCGAGATCGGGCTCGGGCGCGCGTGCGCGAGCCTGCACGGCTCTCAGGTCCACGACCCCATCCGCTACGACGCGGCGAAGAAATCCGAATCCACCCTCGGCTTTGTGCGCACCAGCAACAACGCCGGCGGCACCGAGGGCGGCATGTCCAACGGCATGCCCGTCGTCGTCACCGGCACCATGAAGCCCATCGCCACGCTCCTCCGCGGCATGCCCAGTGTGGATCTCAACACCAAGGAGCACCAGGACAGCCAGTACGAACGCTCCGACATCTGCGCCGTCAGCGCCGCCAGTGTCGTCATGGAGGCCGCCGTCGCGTTCGAGGTCGCCCGCAGCGCCCTCGACAAGTTCGGCGGCGACTCGCTCATCGAGTTCAGGGACAACTACGAGCGGTTTGTGGAGACGGCACGGATCCTGCCGCTCGATCCGCCCGAAACTGTGATTGCATGAAAGCGAAGTTGATTCGCTCGCGGGCAAGTTTGCTGCTTCTGGCGGCGATCGTATTCGGCATAATCGCTGCGAATATGAAAACGGATCCGAGGGCGTGGTCGAGAGTGCATGCCCCTCATGATGGGTTATGTTTTTGTAAGAGTTGTCTCTGGGTCCATTTTCGGTACGCGGATTACAGCAAACTGATTCGAGTGGTCGCGGCCACAGCGGGCCTGCTGTGCTGCTTGGTCTACATCTTGATCAACCAAAAACAGTCACGAGCGACTAAACGAATAGCTCTCAACTTGTGCGTGAAATGCAGTTATTCGCTGGCGGGTACTAAGGGGAATTTATGTCCGGAATGCGGCACCCCATTCACGCCTAATGATCTAGCCGCCTCAGCAGCCCCTCCCTCACCCCCGGCCACTCCTCATCCGTGATTGAGAAGAGCACCGAGTGCCTCCGGCTGCCGTCGGGCATGAGGACGTGGTTCCGCATCGTGCCCTCGAGCTTGGCGCCCAGCTTGGCGATCGCCCCCTGGCTGTGCAGGTTCAGGTGGTGCGTCTTGAGCACCACCCGCATCGCCGGCCCGCCCGCGAAGAGGTCCGTCTCGAACGCGTGCCTGAGAAGCAAGTACTTCATCTCCGGGTTGACCGCAGTTCCGCGGAACCGGGGCGTGATCCACGTCCACCCGATCTCGACACCCAGGTGGGCCGCCCGGATATCGCAGTACGTCGTCCCGCCGATCAGCTCGCCCGTCTCGACGTGAAAGAGCGAGAAGGGCACGGTGTTCGGCTCATTGATGAGGAACGCGAGCTGCTCCCGGCAGCCCTCGACGGTCGTCGGGTCGATCTTGCGAGAGAAAAGCCTGAACGTGTCGGGGGCCGCGGCCTTGCTCATTGCCTCGGCGTGTTCAAGCTGCGCCGGCTCGAGCCGGACGTGCTTTCCAACGAGGGTGACGGGCTGGATTGCTTTGTTCATCGAAACGGGCCTCAGCGAGCCGCGACCGTCAGGGAGCGGTCATTCGCTTCAACACGACAACACCATCCGCTCCCTCACGGTCGCGGCTCGTTAGTGCAGAACCCGATACACCTCGGCCTGGTCCGTCAGCCCGCGCTTGACCTTGTCCAGCGCATCCTCGCGCATGGGCTTGAACCCCGCGTCGACGGCCGCCTCATAGAGCGTCACGCCGTCGGAGTTCTCGGCGGTCAGGCGGCGGAGCGTGTCGTTCATCTTCATGATCTCGTACACCGCGAGCCTGCCGCGGTACCCCGTGCCCAGGCACGAGTCGCACCGCTTGGCGCTGCCCGTGTGCGAGTGCTCGAACGCCGTGCCGTGGCACGTCGGGCAGATCTTGCGAACCAGCCGCTGCGCGAGCACGCCCAGCAGCGAGCTCGTAATCAGGAAGGGCTCGAGCCCGATGTCGATCAGACGCGGGATCGCGCCCGGGGCGTCGTTGGTGTGGAGCGTCGCGAGCACGAAGTGACCGGTCAGCGAGGCCTGGATCGCAAGCTGCGCCGTTTCCTGGTCGCGGATCTCGCCGACGAGGATCACGTCCGGGTCCTGACGCAGGAGCGCCCGCAGGCCCTTGGCGAACGTCACGTCCCGCTTCGGGTTCACCTGCATCTGGCTGATGCCCTCGAGGTGGTATTCGACCGGGTCCTCGATGGTCATCACGTTCCGCGTCGCGCGGTCGATTTTCTGCAACGCCGCGTAGAGCGTGGTTGTCTTGCCCGAGCCGGTGGGCCCGGTGACGAGCAGCATGCCGTTGGGCCGATCGACGATATCCATCAGTTCCGTCTGCATCGCCTCGGTCATGCCGATCTGGTCGAGGTTGAGCTGCGTCTGGCTCTGGTCGAGCAGGCGCATGACCAGCCGCTCGCCGTACACCGTGGGGATCACCGACAGACGGATATCGATCTTCTTCGACCCGACGCGCACCGACGTGTAGCCGTCCTGCGGCGAGTGCCGATTCGCGATATCCAGCTCGGTCATCACCTTGATGCGGCTCGAGATCGCGCTGGCCAGCGAAGTGGGGGGGCTGAACGCATCGACGAGCATGCCGTCGACGCGGTAGCGGATGACGAGGCGGTTTTCCTCGGGGTGGATGTGCACGTCGCTGGCGCGCCTACGGATCGCCTCGAAGAGGATCATGTTGACGAGTCGGATGACCGGCGTCTGCCGCGCCATCGCGAGCAGGTCGTTGCCCTGCGCGATCGAGCCGGCCGCCGAGGCGATCGCCGACTCGTCGAAGGGCATCTCGTCGACGATCTCGGTGACGAGGTCGCCTTGCTGCTCGTAGCCGCGGTTGATGAGCCCCGCGACCGCGCCGCGCGGGCAGAGCACCAATCGCACGGGCATGCCCAGACGCTCCTCGAGCATCTGGAACACGCTGGGCTGCATGGGCTGGGCCGTCGCGACGACCATCACCGGGCTGCTGGCATGCCCGACCTGCTCGAGCCCCGCAAGATGATGCTCCCGCGCGATGTCGGGCGGCACGAGCTCGTAGAACCTGACCGCCGACTCTTCGAGCCTTGGCTCCGAAAAGAAGGGCAGGCCCGTCCGCTCCGAGAGCATCTCCAGCGCCCGCTGCTCGTCGGTGGCGAGCAACGAAAGCACGACGTCCCACGGCTCGTCGTCCGAGCCCGGGGCCTCGGCGAACGTGCGCAGGTGCTCGGCGCTCAGGCGGAGCTTGCCGAACGCCGCCGCGGCTCGCTCGAGGCGCTGCGCATCGGAAGTCGCAAGCTCCGTGGTGGAGCTCCCGTTCTCGCCCGACTTGCGTGCCATCAGTCCTCTTCCCGCTTGAGCTTCTGCTGATCGATCGTCGGATCGGTCTCGCTGGGCAGGCCGATGCGGGGCGTGCCGTTGTCGAGCGAGGGCGCCGGCGCCGCCTCGGGCGCCTTCATCGTCGAGTTCATCACGATCGGGGGCAGCTCGGGGATGTCGTACTTGAGCCCCGACGCCGCCTGCGGCCCCTGCGTGATCAGGCGGTAATCCCTGATCGTCGGGTTGCGCAGGACGCGGGGCTTGAGGAAGACGTAGAGCGTGGTATTGCTGCCGTCTTTCCTGGTATCCCGGAAAAAGTGTCCCAGAAGCGGGATGTCGCCAAGGAGTGGCACGCGGAGCACTGTGTCGGTATTCGACTCCACAAGGAGACCACCGATCACAACGGTTGAGTCCGACGGCACCGTGACCGACTCACCCGTAATGTTGTTCGTTTGCTTCGGAGGCGGCGCACCCTCAAGCGCTGTTCCATTGAATGCCTCGAGCAGGATCTCGTAGTCCATTCGGATCGTGCCGCCCGCAGAAATCTGAGGCGTCACAGTCAGGCTCGTCTCGGCGGTCACAAATTCGAACGTCGTCCGCTCGCTGATGTCGCTGGCCACCGTGGTCTGATAGGGAACTTCCTGCGACGTCAACACTGTCGCAGCTGAGTTGTCGTCAACAAGCAGCTGCGGCGTCGCAATCACGCGTGAGTTTGAGTCTCGCTGAGTTGCTGAGATGATGAACGGAACGTAGTCGTCCTTGATGAGCGCCGCCGTCACACCCGGCAGGCCCGTGGCGACCGCGGTCGAGTTCGTGAACATGTCCAGCGTGCTGAGCCCGAAGTTGGTGCGCACGCCCCCGCCCTCACCGCTGCCGTTCAGATCAAGGAATTGAGATTCGATCGCCAATCGGAAAGCGTCGGTGTCGCTCACCGCGACGATCGTCGCCTCGATGTACACCTGCGCCCGGCGCAGGTCGATCCGCTCGATCAGTTGTGCGAACTCGTCCTGCGTCTGCCTGGGCGCGGTGATCACGATCTGGTTGTTCCCGACGTCGGCGATCACGAAGCTCGTTTCCGGGTTCGGGTTGAAGCCCTGGGGCGAGGTCGGGTCGGCTTCCTGCTCGATCCCGTTGGGCGTCACGATGAAGCGGGGCTGGTCGTTGTTCCCACCTTCGCGGGGCAGGAAGGCCGACGACTCCGTCTGGGGCCTCGTCCGCTCGATCAGCGCCTGGAGGAGGTCGGCGACCTCCTCCGCGTCGGCGTACTCGAGCTTATAGGTCTGGACCACGATCTCCTCGTCGTCCGCGCCCAGCTGCTCGACCAGCTGATCGAACTGCTCGTGCAGCTGCGCGGTCGCGAAGTAGATGATCACGCCCCGGCCCTCGTCGGCCAGCATCCGCGACCCGCCCACGACCTCCTCGTTCTCCTGGCCGCCGCCCGGGAGCCCGAGCTGCTGCTGCTGTTGCTGCTGGAAGTTCCGGAAGCCCTGGTTGAAGCTCGTCGCGGAACTCGTCGAGGAGGTCGAGGTGAAGTCCACCTCGCCGAAGCCCCACTTGCTCGCGTTCTCGGCGATCGCCCGCGTGCTCGTGCCCGTGAAGTACCGCTTGGCCTTGAGCTGGCTCGGCTTGTCCACCGCCTCGATGATCCCCCGGATCTCTTCCAGCTCCTCGGCGGGCCCGCGGAAAATCAGGTTGTTGCCCGACGGGTCCACCGTCAGGCGCAGCGCCAGACTCCCCGAGCCCGACTGCGCCTGGTTCAGCTGGTTCGGGTCGATCCCCTGGTTCACCTGGTTGAGCAGGTTCCGGCTCGCGCTCTCGACCGCTAGAAGCTGAGCCGCCCGGGCCTTGGCCTGCGGCGCACTGATGTGGTCCAGCTCAATCGTCTCGGTCACGAGCGACGCCCGCTGGGCCAGATACGCCTCGACCAAGCCCTCGACCGCCGAGATCCGGCGCGGGCTGTCGGTCATGATGATCACGCCCAGCTCGTCCTCGTAGCTCAGGCGCGCCCCCTGCTGGCCCTGCTGCTGCACATTGGCCTGGAACGGGATCCCAAGCTGCGTCGAGATCATCCGCTGGAGCGAGCTCGGCTTGACGCCAGGCGTGGCGATGAACCGCGTCGTCGCGCTGGCGTCCTCGCCCGGGTTGATCCGGATGTCCGCCGCCTTCTTGATCGAGTAGAACCCCATCGAGTCCAGCACGATCGCGTAGCCCAGGTCCTCAAGCCGCGCATCGAGCAGGGGCAGGAGGTCCCGCTTGGTGATCTCCACACCCGTGTTGAACGCGACCTGACCCGTCAGAGCCGCGTCGCGGGTGATGTTGATCCCCATCGTCTCGGCGACGTACGACACAAACTCGGTGATGTCGATCGGCTCGGCGAAGGGCCCGAACGTAAAGGGCTCGTCGAGCGGGTCGACATCGCCTGCGTCCGTTCCCTCGGGCTGAGCCGCCGCCTCATCGGGCTGTGCCTGGGCGTCTTCGCCGTCCTGCGCGAACGCGGGTAGGGCCAGGCTCGCCGCCAGGCCGCACACCAGCACGATATCCATCCATTCTCTGCGCACCTCAAGCCCTCCGGGCGTGGACTAGGGTTATAGCCCACGCCGCCCGGGAATGCCCGTTTCCGGGCCCCGACTTCGTCCAGAACTCATCCCCCGGGGCCCCTCTACCGGGTTGCACACCCCCGGTGCCGGAGAATCTCGCTTCTCACTGCCAAGCACCCCAGGAACCCTTCATGCGCGTCCATTGCCAGTCCAAAGCCGCGTCCGAGATCCTACAGGCTCTGGGTCTCTCGCACCTGATCACCCCCGATCGGGCCGAAGCCGACCTCGTGGTCACGCACGCCCCGCGCCCAGTTCCGGAATCCCCGAAGACCCTGACCCTCTCGCCGCGCACGGTCGAGGACGTCCTTGACGACATCCTCCGCGTCGCCGAAGCCTTGGGTGAACCCGCCCGCGGCGTCGAATTGGTCGTCCAACTCCGCGGCCGACTCCACGCCGCCCAGGATTTCATCAATCCCTACCTCGACGGCCCCGCCGTCCTGATCCTCGACTCCACCGACCCGCTCCGCGTCCCGGGCCTCTGGGTCCCCCAGCTCGCCGAACGCGCCGGCGGGCAGCTCCCCTGGAACCCGACCACCGCCGTCCCCGATGCCGGCGCCGCCGCGGGTCCCCAGATGGCATACCGCACCGCGGGCGAGGCCATGACGATCACCCCCGAAGACCTCCAGCGCCACCCGCCCGAGGTCGTCATCTTCGCCCTGAGAGATCTGCCGATGACCGAGGCCCGCGCCGCCGTACGCGGGTGTGCGAATGAGGACTGGTTCCAGCGCCTTCCCGCCGCGCGATCGGGCCGGGTCGCGATCATCGAGGGCGACACCCTCGCCACGCCCGGGCCGGGGCTGGTGGAGGCATTCGAGTTTCTGGCCGGTTTTGTGAACGATCGACCCGAGCTGATACCCGAATGCATTCGTTGGGAGAATCTCTGAAGGAGTCGCGGGCGTAAGCAGCGGATTCACTTCCTTCCCTCCCCCGTCGCCGACGGGGGAGGTGTCGACGCAGTCGACGGAGGGGGTTTAATCAAGACATCCGCGTGCTCACGCCCGCGGCTCTTTGCAGAAGCGTAGCTACTGCCGCTTCCCCTTCCCCTTCCGATCCGCCCGGTGATCCGCCTTGCCCTTGTCGCGCCGCTTGCTCTTGGCCGCCCGGCGCTCGCCGCCCGTCCGCTGGTTGAACCCCGCGCCGCCGGCCTCGGGCGCCGCGGTGATGGCGGCCTTGTT
>JBGSIX010000205.1:0-2212 GCA_041742315.1 Phycisphaerales bacterium
GTGCATGCCAGGTGCAATCATAGCTAACAGCATTGCTGCTACTCCCACACCTCTGCTGTCAGTAAGATGCCTGCTTGCAATGCTGTCCTATTCAGTACAGGTTAACACTGGTCTAGAACGTGACGACCTGCGTCACCGCGCGCTCGACCACGCCCTTGGCCTCGCTTGGGTCCTGGATCTGGTCCGCGATCGCGACCCGGTGGCCAAGCGCCACGAGCTTGCGCAGGTAGTTCTCGAGCTGGTGGTGGGGGAGGCCCGCAAGGGGTACGCCGCCCGTCCGCTGCGTGAGTGTCAGCCCGATCTGCTTGGAGACGAGCACCGCGTCATCGTAGAAGAGCTCGTAGAAATCGCCCATGCGGAACAGCAGGACGCACTCGGGGTGCTCCTTCTTGAACCGCGCGTACTGACGCATCGCGGGTGTGGCATTGGGCTCGCCCATGGACGGAGACGATAGCGCCGTCCGGAATGCCCTAGTCACTCCGGCCCTGTCGGTTGTCCACCGCGTTGTCCGCCTCGGGCAGGTCCCGCGACACCGCCTTGATATTCGCCAGGAGATCGTCGAGGTCGGATTCGGACAGATCCGGGTTCACGCAGACCATCCGGATCACCCGCCGACCGAACACGATCCCCCAGCCCAGCTTGGCGAGCCGGCGCTTATCGAGCTGGTCGCAGATCTTGTCGCTGGGCTTGCCGACCACCTCGAAGCAGACGTTGATCCACTCCGGCGCGAACGAGAGCGTGAGCTCCGGGTCCTCGATCACCCGGTCGCGGAAGTGGGCCGCCAGCGCCATCTGCCGGTTGAGCCTCTTCTCGTAGCCCGTGTCGCCCAGGTGCTGCCAGGCGGCCCAGAGCTTGAGCGCATCGTTGCGCCTGCCGCACTGGAGCGACCGCGTGCCCGGGTTGAGCCGATCCTCGTCCTGCTGGAAGAGATAGGTCGCCGACTCGTCGAAGTGCCTGGTCGTCATGCCCGGCTCGCGGGTGAGCATCACCGAGCAGATCAGGGGCACGCCCATCATCTTGTGCGCATCCCACGTGAACGAGTCGGCCAGTTCCAAGCCGTCCATCAGCGGCACGTACTTCTTCGAGAGCAGCGCACTGCCCCCGAACGCGCCGTCGACATGGAGCCAGAGCCCGTGCTCGCGCGTCACACTCGCGATGTCGCGGATCGGGTCGAACGCGCCCATCACAGTCGTGCCCGACGTCGCGTTGACCATCATGGGCGAGTTGCCCCGCTGGGTGTCCTCGCGGATCGCCCGCTCGAGCTCGCCCGGCAGCATCCGGCCCGCCTCGTCCACCGGGATCTTGCGCACGTTCTCGCGCCCCACGCCGATGAACCCCGCGTTCTTGCGCACCGAGTAGTGCGACTCGGCGGACGTGTACACGATGTGCCGACCGCCCGGGAGCCCCTGCTCGCGCGTGCCCTCGATGCGCTCGTTGCGCGCGATGATCATCGCCGCCAGGTTCGACATCGAGCCGCCCGGCGTGAAGAGCCCGTCGCCCCCCGAAAGCCCCGCCAGGGCCGCCATTTTGTCCAGCAGGATCTGCTCGACGACCACCTGCACGCCCGCGGCCTTGTAGGTGTACATCGAGTTGTTCGTGACCGCCGCCAGCATCTCCGCCAGCACCGCCACCGGCTCGCGCCCGCCGAAGAGCTGGTTGAAAAACCCCGGCCCGCTCGTCACGGGCGTCGCCAGCACAACCGCCCGGAGCTTCTCGATCGCTTCTTCGATGGGCAAGCCCTGCGCCGGGATCGCCAGACCCAGGTCATCGACCACCTTGGCGGGGTCGAGCGTGGGCCGAACGGGCCGGTCGGCTTCGGACTGGAGCAGGGTCTGGACAAGCTCGTCGAGCCTTGCCATCGCGGGACAGGACGCATCGGACGCATTGAGCATGCATGAGTATTGGGGGCCCGGTGCGCAGGGACCAATTCAGGTGTTCGGACCCGTGCCGGGCCCCGGAGGAATCGATTTCCCGTGCGGATCGACCTCGCTCAGCTGGTTCGGGATCGCCGAGGGCTGGTCCACGTGCTCCAGGATCTCGGCGGTGCCGTGCACGTGGTCGGGCCTGAGCCCGGCGCGCTCCACGAGGTACCCCTCCCAGAGCCGGTGCCGACGGATGAGCTCTTCCGCGCGCCTACGACCGGGTTCGGTGAGCGTCAGCATCGCGCCGGCCTCGCGCACAAGCCCGGCCCTCGCCGCGACGGCCACCGGCA
>JBGSIX010000206.1:0-3669 GCA_041742315.1 Phycisphaerales bacterium
GCAGCCCAAAGACTCGGTCGAGCTCCACAACGTTCCCCTGGAGATCAACGTCGGGCTGAAGAAGCGCGACGACAACGGTGAGTTCACCAACGTCATCAAGGGCTACGCCAAGAAGGGCGGCGGCGGTTCGCCGGTGAGCGCTCGCGCTCCCGTCGGCGTCGGCCCGGGGAGCACGCCGCCCTGGAAACGCTGAGTCCATCTGGTCGCGTCCTCGAGCTCCCGTACCCGCCGAGTGTAAACCACATCTGGCGACGGATGGGCTCCAGGACCGTGCTGAGCCGCGAGGGTCGGCGCTACCGCGCAAGCGTGTGCGCCGCCCTCGCGGTGATGCGTGTGGTGCGGATGAACGGGAGGCTGGAGGTGCGTGTCACCGTCTGCCCGCCCGACAACCGCCGCCGCGATCTGGACAACGTGCAGAAGGCACTGCTCGATGCCCTTGCCAAGGGCGGTGCGTACCGCGACGACTCGCAGATTGATCGGCTGATTGTCGAGCGTGGCCCGGTGACGCTGGGCGGCAAGGTGCTGGTGGAGATTCATGGCATCACTCACACGAACAAATCGCCCTCGCGATCCCCGGATGGTCCGGCGCGCGCCTGATGGCACTCGGCACGGCGACCCCATTCCCGGCAGCCGGTTCTTCAGGTCGTTCTGCGGTTGCTGCGGGGAGCCCATGCGGATGGACGCGGATCGTCTGGACGGCGAGGTGCTGTGCGGCGACTGCGACCCGCCCCACATCGGCGTGGGTGGTCCGGCTTCCGCTCTCAACAGCATCGAGAACGACCCGGATGCCTGGCGGCCGTCCTTCCTGGCTGACTAACCAATCGGAGCCTGCGTCTTGCAGTTGAGGTCCTACCAATCCGACGCCATCGCCGCCGTGTACGAGCACCTGCGGACCCGCGACGACAACCCGTGCGTGGTTATTCCGACCGGCGGTGGGAAGACGCCGGTGATCGCGACTATGTGCCGTGACGCCGCCACGCACTGGAACGGGCGTGTCATCATCCTGGCCCACGTCAAGGAACTGCTCGAGCAGGCGGCCGACAAGCTCCGCACGATCGCGCCGGACGTGCCGATGGGCATCTACTCGGCGGGCCTGAAGCGCAAAGACCTGGGCTACGCCGTCACGGTCGCGGGCATCCAGAGCATCTGGAAGAAGGCCTGCGACCTGGGACCGGTGGACCTGATCATCGTCGACGAAGCGCACATGGTGCCCGCCGAGGACGACGGGATGTACCGCCAGTTCATCGCCGACGCGAAGGTCGTCAACCCCCACACGCGAATCATCGGGCTGACGGCCACGCCGTACCGCATGAAGTCCGGCTCGATCTGCGCCCCCGAAAACATTCTCAACCATGTCTGCTACGAGGTCGGCGTCCGTGAGCTGATCGTGCAGGGCTTCCTGTCGCCCCTGAAAACCAAGGCCGGGCTGCAGAAGATCAGCACCGACGACCTGCACGTCCGCGCCGGCGAGTTCGTCGCCAGCGAGGTCGAGGACCTCATGGACAAGGAGGGGCTCGTCGAGGGCGCGTGCGCCGAGATCGTTGAGCACACCAAGGACCGCAGCGCAACGCTGATCTTCTCGTCGGGCATCCGCCACGGGCAGCACCTCGTGGATGTGCTCAAGGCCAAGCACGGCGTCGAGTGTGGGTTCGTCTCTGGCGACACGCCAGACGGCGTCCGTAGCGCGATCCTCAACCGCTTCCGCGCCGGCGGCCTGAAGTACCTCTGCAACGTGAACGTGCTGACGACCGGGTTCGACGCCCCGCACATCGATTGCGTGGCGCTGGTGCGGCCCACGATGTCGCCGGGCCTGTATTACCAGATGGTGGGCAGGGGCTTCCGGCTCCACCCGGGGAAAGCCGACTGCCTCGTGCTCGACTTCGGCGGCAACGTGCTCCGGCACGGGCCGGTCGATGCCGTCCGCATATCCACCGATGATCGCGGCGATGGTGAAGCCCCGGCGAAGGAGTGCCCGAACTGCCAAGCCCTTATCGCGGCTGGATACCAGGTCTGCCCGCAGTGCGGCCACCAGTTCCCCGAGCCGAACAGGCAGCAGCACGAGGCCAAGGCCAGCACAGAGGGCATTCTGTCTGGCCAAACGACCCGTGAAGATCACCATGTCAGCGAGACGACGTACCACGTCCACTACAAGCGCAGCGATCCGTCCGCACCCCTGACCATGCGGGTCGAATACCGGGTCGGCTTCAACCGCTATTTCCGCGAGTGGATCTGCTTCGACCACACCGGCTACGCCCGCACGAAGGCCGAGGCCTGGTGGCGGGCACGTTCCGTCGAGCCGGTGCCCGGTGGCACAGAAGAGGCGGTCGAGATGGCCAAGGCGGGAGCGCTCGCGCCGACGCTTGCGATCACTGTCGAGAAGAAGGCCGGCGATCAGTTCGAACGCGTCACCGCGCACCGCCTGGGGGACAAGCCGCCCCGGCTCGAGAGCGATGAGGGCTTGCCGGAGCAACCGCCGGAGCCCGCGGGCATGACGTACGGCATCCCCGATAAGGAGATCCCGTTCTGAGCCCCGTCACCTCTCAACAACTCTGCGAGGCGGCGAGGGCGTACTTGACCGCTGCCATATGCGTGCTTCCAGCATCGCGCCGCGGCGACGACAAACGCGTGGCGCTGCCACGCTGGGGCCATTTCCAGAAGCGTCTCCCCACCGCCGGAGAACTGGAGAGCTGGCTCACCGCCAAGCCGGACTCGATCTGCATAGTTGCCGGGGCGATCTCGGGCAACCTTGAGATGATCGATTTCGACTGCGCTGGAGAGGCCTTCGATGCCTGGCGGTCGATGGTTGAGGAGATCGAGCCCGGCATCGTCGATCGTCTGTTCGTGGAGACCACGCCTTCGGGCGGTCGCCATGTGGTGTATCGATGCGAGGCGCCCGTGTGCGGCAACACCAAACTCGCGCACCGCCGCATCGATGTCGATGGTCCGGGCGAGATAGTGGTCGCTGGCAAGTCGATCTCGGCGCGGAAGGACCGCGACGGCCGCTGGTCGGTCTCCGTGACGCTCATCGAAACTCGTGGCGAGGGCGGCATGTTCCTGTGCGAGCCGTCGCCGGGCTACCAATCCGTCGCCGGGCGGCTCGACGTCCTCGCCGTTCTCACGGCCGAGGAGCGTGAAGTGCTGCTCGGCTGCGCGTGGCGGCTCAACGAGGGCGTGCCCGCGGTGATCGGCAACGCGCCGCCCTTGCCCGGCCCACAACTCCGGCCGGGCGATGACTTCAACGCTCGAGGGAACGTACGAGCCGTGCTCGCAAGCCACGGCTGGGTGCTGGCCAAGTCAGGCGAGAACGAGCACTGGCGGAGGCCTGGCAAAGCGGCCGGCACGAGCGCCACGCTCAAGGACGGCGTCTTCTATGTGTTCTCCAGCAACGCAGACCCGTTCGAATCCGGGCGTGCATACGCCCCGTTCGCGGTCTATGCAATGCTCGAACACGCGGGTGATTTCAACGCGGCCGCCGGGGCGCTCCGCGCCGACGGGTACGGCACGGACGTGCCTGATGACGGGGACGTCGACCTTTCCGCGTTCGGCAGCGAATCTCACGACGCCGAGCCGATCGAGCGTCTGGAACGCCCCGACGACCCCGGTCCGTTCCCCGACGTCCTGCTCGATGTTCCGGGCCTGATGGGCGAAGTCATCGCGCACAACCTCGCG
>JBGSIX010000207.1:0-9407 GCA_041742315.1 Phycisphaerales bacterium
GGCGCGATCGAGGCCGAGATCAGCACGAAAGCCGCCGAGGCGAGCGTCGCCGGCCCGCCCCCGACCATCCCCGCCAGCACGACCGCGAGCGTCACCGCCGCCGCGATCGCGATGGGCACGATCGGCTTCGGGGCCTTTTCACTCTTCAGGTCGGCTTCGGGCATCACCGGAGTGTAAACCGCCCGCGCGGCCTTGCCGACGTATCATCTCTCCATGGACCTCGACCCGATCCCGGATCTCGATGAAGGCCAGATGGTCCCCGCGATCTTCGAGCCTCTCTGCGCCGTGTTTCGGCGTCGCCTCAAGGCCGAGGGCCAGAAGTACACCCCCGAACGCGCCCGCGTGCTCGACGCCGTCATCCGCATGGACGGCCCCTTCGAAGCCGAAGCCCTCGTCGAGGACCTCCGCCAATCGGGCTACCGCGTCTCCAAAGCAACCGTCTACCGCACCATCAAGCTCATGCAGGACGCCGGCATCGTTCAACGCGTCCTGGGCGGCGACGACGTCCCTCGCTTCCAGCTCATCTACGGCACACGCCCCGACGACACCATCACCCGCGTCGACACCGACGAGGTCATCAGCATCGACATCCCCGAACTCATCGCGCTCCGCGACCGCATCTGCGCCGAGCTGGGCCTGTCCGCCACCAGCCACCGCTTCCAGATATTCGCCACCGGCAAGTCTTCCTGACCGACGAGCCGCGACCGTGAGGGAGCGGGTATCTCTCAGTGAATCAGAAGACCGCTCCCTCACGGTCGCGGCTCGTGCGCTGATACTCAATCCCCCTGATCCAGATCCGCCTCGTGGATCTCGCGCACGATCGTGTACCCCTCGGTCATCCAGCGGTACAGATCCGAGAGCCGCGCGTGCTCGTCCACGAAGGGCCACGTCGGGCTGCCCGCGGGCACAGCCTTGCCCGTCACCGGGCACGTCGTGTCCCCGCGCGTGTCCCTGGGCATCGCCAGCGCCAGCATCCCGGGCCGCTCGTTCCAGGAACTGGGCGTCTCGATCTCGACTCGGCGGGACGTCTCGCCCTGCTGGGTGATCCGGATCTGCGCGCACCCCCCTGGCAGCGCCGACTCGATCCGCTCGGGCCACTCGATGAAGACAATCGACTCCCCGCCGATGATCCGTTCCCACCCGATCGAGTCGAGTTCATCGGAGCCCGAGAGCCGGTACGCGTCGACGTGTACGACAGCGGGGTCGCCCTCGCCCTCGTACTCGTTGGCGATCACGAACGTCGGGCTCGAGACCTGCGTCGCGTCCATCCCGAGTCCCGCCACGACCGAGCGCACGAGCGTCGTCTTGCCCGAGCCCAGCTCGCCCCGCAAAAGCACCACATCGCCCGGGCGCAGGACCGCCGCCAGGGACGCCCCAAGGCGCTCCGTGTCCTCCACGAACAAGCTCGTGACAACGGCTTTCATCGCGACATCCTACGAGCCGCGACCGTCAGGGAGCGATCTTGCGTTCACGCCAAGCGGAATACCCGCTCCCTCACGGTCGCGGCTCGTTCAAGCGTGGTCCCACCCCATCTCGCCCACATCGTGACGCCCGCCCGCATCATCAATTACCACCGCCCCCGGCTCACCCTCGCGCACCACCCCGATCGGCCCGATAAGCCCGGCGAGCTTCCCCGCCAGGCTCTTGCCCACGACGAGCAGCTCGTAGTCCTCGCCATCCCCGATCGCCGTGCGCCAATCGGGAGCCCCCGCGCGGAGCGGGATCTTCGTGGCGTCGATCCCGAGCGAAACGCCCGAAGCCTTCCCCACGCGCCCCGCATCGCGCCCGAGCCCGTCGGAGAGGTCGATCATCGCATGCACATCCGCCAGCGCCGAGGCGGCCCGTCCGATCTCGACCCTCGGCTCAAATTCCAGATGCCAGCCCGACGCCAGCGAGTGGCCCACGGGCCCGGTGATCCAGATCTCATCGCCGACCTGCGCGCCCGACCTCAGCTTGGGCTCGTGACCCGCTTCCATCTGGCCGCAGACGGTCACGGTGAGCGAAAGGGGCCCGGGCCCCGAAGCGATATCCCCCCCGATGAGCGGGCAGCCGAACGCATTCGCCCACTGGTGCAGCGCCGCGAAAAGCTCGTCGCCCTGCGCAAACCCCTTGGGCAGGAGCCCCGTCGCCATCGCCCAGACGGGCACGGCTCCCATCGCCGCGATATCGCTCACCGAGCGGGCGACGGCCTTCCGCGCCACCAGCTCGAGCGAAGTCCCCGCCTCGAAGTGCCGACCCTCGACGAGCTGATCGACTGTCAGCACGAGTTGGTCTCCGCCCGCCGTCCGCACCACCGCCGCGTCGTCCCCCGGCCCGACCAAGAGCTCCGCACCCGTGAGCGAAAGCCCCCGGCTCCGCGATTCGATCAGGTTGAGGAGGTGGGATTCGTTCATGACTTGTCATCATCGCGGATCATGAGCGGGATATCCATCTCGATTGCTTCGCGGAAATTACGTCTATTCACCCAAGCCTCATACCAACGGCGACGAAGATCATCGCTATGAAAAGTTGCACCGCACTCCGGGCAGGCTTGTGCATCTCTGATGCCATCGAGCGGAAATGTGCATTTGGGACACAGCAGGAAGTCGTGATCGTGAGCTCGATCAATCTTTCGTCTATCAGAGATGCCAAGAAGTACGAAAGATGTGACGGCAAGCAGTTGCAAAATAATGGTAGGCATCGTTATCAGGTAGCCGTTGATATTGGGGAGCGTTTGGTATTTCTGCTCGTAGAGATACAGGGCGCCGAACGTGACAAATATGCCCAATATCGGGAGGACACTGAAAGAAATTACGACGATGAGAATCAATTTGCGATTGAGTATCTCTATCTTTGCAGATCGGCCTCCGCGATGATATCGCAGGACAGCGGTTCTCCAGAGCCGACGTGCTGTTGTTGAGTCAAATTCAAAACTGCAATTCGCGCAAGCTCGATTGCCTTCGCCTTCAAAGGGATTTCCGCACTGCGGGCAGAGGCATAGATTGGCTTCTCTTGCGCGTCTTGCGATCGGTCTTAGGACTCGAAACTGTATGAGCGGTATTGCGATCGCAGCAACGAGAATGAGTAGCAACCAAGGAGGTGGTGCGCCAATAGCGATGATCACAACTACGTAAACTATGAGCAATCCAGCACTGAACCACTCAATAAAACGTGCCCATCGAGTGATCAATGCTGGCAGCGGCAACGGACTTTCTAGCTTCCAGAAGCTCACCCGCCCAGCCTACTCCAGGTACGTATACCCCTCCAGCCCGCTCTCGTAGAACCGCTGGAGCGACAAGCCCTCGGCCACGTCCAGCTTGCCCGCGTGGACCGCCCGCTCGATCTGGCGGCGCATCTCGCGCCTGAGCCGGTCCGGGTCGTACTGCACATACCCCAAAACCTCGCGCACCGAGTCGCCCTCGACGATCTCGTCGATCCGCCACCGCCCGTTGTCGTCCAGGCTCACGTGCACCGCGTGCGTGTCGCCGAAGAGGTTGTGCAGATCGCCCAGCACCTCCTGGTACGCACCCGCCAGGAACATGCCCAGGTAGTAGGGCTCGTGATGGTCGCCCGCGCCCCGCAGCTCGTGCAACTCAAGCCTCGCCTTGTTGCCCGCCGTGTCGTGCGAGCAGAACTGGCTGATCTCGCCGTCCGAGTCGCAGGTCATGTCCGCCAAGACCGCCAGCCTCGTCGGCTTCTCGTCGAGGCGGTGGATCGGGACGATCGGGAAGACCTGGTCGATCGCCCAGTGGTCGGGCAGAGACTGGAAGATGCTGAAGTTGGCGTAGTAGATATCGCTCAGCTGCTCGGGGAGCTTCTTGAGCGCATCGGCATCTTCGAGCTCCTGCTTGCGGGCCAGCTCCATCACCCGGTGCCCGGTCGCCCAGTAGAGCCGCTCCGCCGTCGCGCGCTGGGGCAGCGTCACATAGCCCATCCCAAAGAGCGTCATCGCCTCGCTCCGGGCCTGCTCCGCGTCGTGGTACACCTCGATGATGTCCACCTCCGCGTCGTCGAGTGACTCGTACGCCTCGATCAGGTCCCAGATGGGCTGGGGCGTCTCGTCGGTCTCGTCCGCCAATTTGCGGGCATCCTCGATCCGCGCGCTGGCATCAAACGTCGTCGCCCCGAGCACGTTGACCACCAGGACGCTCGAGAACGCCGTCATCGCCCGCCCGGACTCGGACAGGATCGTCGGGTGCTCGACGCCCGCGTCGTCGCAGACGCTCTTAATGCGGTGCACGACGCTCGACGCGTACTCCTGCACCGCATAATTCATCGACCCCTCGGCCGCCCGGCCCGAGCCGTCGTAATCGACGCCCAGCCCGCCGCCCACGTCGATCATGCAGAGCCCGGCCCCGAGCCGCTTGAGCTCGCAGTAGATGTGCGCCAGCTCCGTGACCGCCGTGCTCACCTGCCGGATCTCGCTGATCTGGCTCCCCACGTGAAAGTGCAGCAGCTTGAGGCAGTCGAGCATCTTGTGCTCCTCGAGGACGGCCAGGGCCTCCAGAAGCCCGGTCGCGCTCAGCCCGAACTTGGAGCGGTTGCCCCCCGAGGTCGCCCAGCGCCCCATGCCCGTGTTCGTCGGTTTGGCCCGGATCCCGATCGATGGCTTGACGCCGTACTGCTCGGCGAACCGGATCAGCGCCCGCAGCTCCCTGGGCTGCTCGACGACGGTGATGATGTTCCGCCCCAGCTTGGCCGCCAGGACCACGGTCTCGATGTACTCGTCGTCCTTGAACCCGTTGCACACGATCGGGAGCGCCGAGGCCTTCGCGTCGTCGTCGGCGGTCATGCCCAGGACCGCCAAAAGCTCCGGCTTGGACCCGACCTCGAGCCCGAACCCGAGCTCCGCCGCGATGTCCCGGATCTCCTCGCACACCTGCCGCTGCTGGTTCACCTTGATCGGGTAGACGCAGCAGTACCCGCCCGTGTACTCCGACTCCCCGATCGCGTGGTCGAACGCCTCGCGGATCTGGGTCATCCGCTGGCGGACCATGTCGCTAAACCGCAGGAGCACGGGCGTGGTGATCCCGCGCTGGTCGAGCCCCTTGATGACCTCCAAGAGGTCCACATCCATCCCGGGCGTCTGGGTCGGGCGGACCGCCATCGTCCCCCGGGGCGTGGCCGCGAAGAACCCCTGCCCCCAGGCCTCCAGCCCGTACAGCTCGGCGGAATCCTCGATCGTCCAGCCGGACTCAGACCTGGCGCGTTGGGCAGCGGCATCGGTGGGGCTTGTCGTCATACCAAAACAATAGCGCGGCCCGGGGCGGTCAAGAGCCCTCCCGAAAAGGAGCCGAGGGCGTGAGCACGCGGGGTCTGGTGCCACTATCGATCTCAGATCGGTCGTGCAGTGAGCGCTGTGATCAATAGAACACTACCCATCGGAGATGGGTAGTGGCACCGGGTTCATCACCTGAGCGCACTCGATGATATCGAGCCCTCCTCCAGCGGATGAAAGAACGTCGTGATCCCAATGAAGACCTCAAACATCGTGTCAACATTCAGACGCGCCGGGTGGCTTTCATCCAATTTCCCGAAAGAGTCGGCGTAGGTCCCGAGCTCCTCAATCTCAGCTCGCTCGAGCCGGATCGCGGTGAACGTGACTATCGAATGCAGCCGGTCGAGATACGCCCGGTGAGTTCTTGGGATATTCGGCAGTGGTTCGATATCCACCGGGACTTTGGCGTAGACAAGATTATGCTGGTCACCACATCCAAAGAGGAACCGGTGCTCGTCGTCGATCACGCGATCCGGAAACCAGACCACGTCGACGATGTCTCCGTTCTCATCGCGTTCCCGCCGGATGACCTGCCATTCCGGCTTGTTGATGCTGTAGAACCCGTACCCCAGCTCCTCACGCTTGGCTCTGCAACCGCTCAGGGCGACGACGCCCAGTACCAAAATCGCGATGGTCTGTGTAAGCCTCACAAGACTTCCAGCGCTCCCGACTCCTCCAGCACCCGCTCCGCATAACTGTTCATCGAGTCCCGCAGCTGCTCGAAGCTCTCAAGCACATACAGAATCGGCTGGTAGTGGTCGATCTGGAAGGGCGTCTCGCAGACCAACTCCATCTCGAAGGGTCTGCGATCGACATGGTCACTCTCAAGCGCGTGGAAGCTCTCACCGATCGAGCTGATCAGGCCCGAGCCGTAGAGCTTCACCTCGCCCCGCTCGCGGATGAGCCCGAACTCGACCGTGAACCAGAAGAGCCGCGCCAGCCGCTCGATGTGGTACGGGTCCTCGCAGAAGAGCGCCGCCTTGCCGTAGGTCTGCAGGAACTCGGCGAACACCGGGTCCGCGTGCAGCGGGACGTGCCCGAACACATCATGGAAAATGTCGGGCTCGGGCAGGTAGTTCATCAGCTCGCGCGGCCGCATCGTGATCGTCGTCGGGAACCGCCGCTGCGCCAGGCACGCAAAGAACGCCTTCGCCGGCAGATACCCGGGCACCGGGTGGCTCTCCCAGCCCGTCAGATCCTGGAGCCTGCGATTGATATCCGAGACCTTCGGCACACGGTCCGCGGTCAGCCCGATCGCCCTGAGCCCGTCCAGGAAGACGTCCGACGCCTGCTGGTCCAGCGTCCGCATCCGCTCGGTGAACATCTCCCGCCAGACGTCCTGGTTCTCCTGGGTGTACTTGGAGTTGTCCTGCGTGATGAAGAACTGGTACGGGTCGATCTCGGCGCTGGGCTGGTATGGGGCCTTGTCCGCCGCCGCCTGGGCGCGCCGGGCTTCGTCGCTGTCGATGATGTCCGAATAGTTGATGTCCGCACGCATGGCCGTCCTCCCGCAGCGCCCCGGTCCCGGAGCCCTCACCCAATCATACGGACCCCGACGAATGCGATATGCAGTCGATCATCTCCTCCTTCTCCCGCTCGGGGAGAGGGCCGAGGAGAGGGGTCTTGTTGTTCTGTTCCGCAGAAGGGTGCCACGGCTTGTCCGTCCTCGGCAAGCCGTGCGAGTTTGGGGCTCAGTTCACGGGTTGCAAGACAACCCGTGGCACCCAGGATGGAGTCTCTGCCCAGAGCTTGGAGCGAGAGCCTCACCCCGCCGCCGAGAGCTCCGCCAGCAGATTCTGAACCCGCGCGTCGGCTTTCTCCGGCTCCAGCTCGCGCTCGCCAAATGGCACACGCACGATGTCGAACCGCGTGCGGATGTCGAACCCTATCGGGTCGATGCCCACGAGCACCCCCTCGCCCGTCGAGCGAGGGTCCATCGCGTGCGCCGCCTTGCCCAGGAGCGCTCGGTCGGCGTTGTACTTCTTGCAAAGCCCCGGCTCGGCCCCCGCGAGCGGGTTGCTCAGGTCGAGCTCGTCCGAGTTGGCGACCATCGTCCCGAACTTCACCGCCTGGAGGCTCGCGATGACCCAGTTCGACTCACCGGGCGAGCCGTGGTAGATCCGCCAGCGGTCCGCGCTCGCCGAGAGATCGCCGTCGATCTCTTCGAGCGCGATCAGGATCTGCATCGCGTCGTGGCGTTCCTCGGGGAGCCAGAGCACGTGCTCCTCGCTCCGCAGCGCCACCGAGGGCGCCGGGAAGACGAGCGCCCCAGTCTCGTTGTCGATGACCGTCATGATCGAAAATGGCACACCATCGGCGGCCAGCGTCGCGTGCCGCTCGCTCCGGATCGCCATCTCGAGTTCGCCCAGTTCGTTCAGCATGGATTCTTGTCTGACAGGATTCGGGTGCGGGGGTCATCCACGAGCAGCGAGGGTACAAAAAAACCACAGGGCCTGCGAGAGGCCCCGTGGTCCATCTGTCGTGCAAATCGGCGGAGCAAGCACAGCCGATCAGCCGTGTTTCCCGGCTCAGGCGCGCTTGGCGGCCTTGCGACGGGCAGGCTTGCGGGTCGCCTTCTTCGCAGTGGCCTTCTTGGCAGCCTTCTTGCGAGTCGACTTCTTGCGGGTCGCCTTCTTGGCGCCAGCCTTCTTCGCAGCCTTCTTGCGGGTCGCCTTCTTGCGGGTCGCCTTCTTGGCGCCGGCTTTCTTGGCGGCTTTCTTCCGTGTTGCTTTCTTCCGTGCCTTCTTGGCCATGATTGCTTCTCCGTCTTGTCCTCTCTGGTGAACCCGTGACTGCTACGGCGAGGACAAATGTGCATGCATGCAAAGAGCAGTCAACCGAACTATCGGGACTCGTGCGGCTCCATCTTGAGCATTACACACGAGATGATGATGCGGACCATGCGCCATCCACTCGATATTGTCAAGCACGCGCGCCAACTCTCCACACCACGCACCACGCTCAACTACTCTCCGATCGCGCGCGACACACACTCGCTCACGCACCGCCGATCACGCGCCGAGCACGCTCGATCGCATCACTCCGGCGCGATCGCAGAGCGCGTATCCGCATACCCGAGCACGCGCGGCTCGCAAGGTCCAATAGCGCCAGCGCACGGGCCACGCATCGGGGATGAAGTTCCGCTCACGGGCCTCGATTGGTCAGAAATTACCGATGTGACCCTGTGCGTGTTCGCGCACGAACACAACAAGTTCGCGCAAGAAGCGCGTTCAATCGGTGCCGTTCGCCGTGGGCAACACCGACACATCGGTGCCCGCCGATGGCGAGAGCGAGTGGATCGAGGTGCTGTTGATCCGGTTGTACGCGTCGATGGTCCGCTTGTCGGTTGGCATCATCGGCACCCGCGCGCGCACGATGCCAAGAGCCGGGTTGTACCAGAACGATGCGTCGTGTCCGCTCACGTCGAACACGGGCTTTGGGTGCTCCCATGAAGCGTGCTCAACGGGTGCGATCTCAAGCCAGGGGCGGTCTTCAGAGAGAAGCGTGTTTTTTGGCAACTCCCCCCCAAACCAGGCGGGAACAACCGTCGCCGACCAACCACGCGGGTTCACGTCGGCCTGTCCCGATTGCGAGCGGATGACCACCTCGCCCTTGATCTGTTCGAGCGCGGAACGCGTCGATTCGAGGCGGAGCGTCTCGTCGTCGTCGACCCGTGTGTGCGCGTAGTACCCCCCGGCGATCCCCGCCACGACGAGCACTCCCACCAAGTCCACGACCCGGCGCATCACGTTCGACCCCTCCTCGCGCACGCGCAAACCGACGAACCGTCGGCGCACCCGCCTCATCCTCGGCGTTCCCCGATCCCGCCCCGAGTCCGGGCGGGCGGGTAGGCCCGGGGGCCCCTCCCGGGTGGGGGTTGTGACGCCTGGAATGGATACACTCGCCCGAGAACCGCCCCATCCGGGCGAGATCCCACAAAGAGGGGGAGGACCTTGTCCATCATCTATACACGCAAGCTCGGTTCGGGCCTCTCGCTCTTCGTCGAGCCCATGCCCGCCATGAAATCCGTGGGCCTGAGCTGGATCCTGGGCGCGGGCACCTCCGCCGAGCCAATGGGCCGGGCCGGGCTCGCGTCCGTCACCTCCGAGATGCTCCTCCGCGGCGGGGGCGACCGCGACTCGCGCCGGTT
>JBGSIX010000208.1:0-2864 GCA_041742315.1 Phycisphaerales bacterium
CCGGGCGGGGCGACACCTCCGCCGGGTGGGCTCGGGGGCGCGTGGTTCCTGCCGCTGATCGCTGTCATGTTCCTGGTCATGATCTTTCTGAGCGGCCGCGCCCAGCGCACCGAGCGAAAGAAGAAGCAGGAACTCCTGAACAACCTCAAGAAGCACGATCGCGTGCAGACGATCGGCGGCATCCTGGGCACGGTCACCGAGATCCGCGAGGACGAGGTGGTCGTTCGCATCGACGACGCCAACAACACGCGGATGCACTTTGCCAAGAGCGCCATCCAGCAGGTCGTCCGCCCGGGCGCCGGCTCGAAAGCCGAAAGCTCCAATTCCGACGAACCCGAACTTGCCTCAGCAGTCAATTCATAACCGATAGATCGACGGAAACACAGAATGCGTCACCTCGTTCGCAATTCGTGCCTTTGTTTGGCGCTGCTGGTTCTGCTGGCATCCTACATCTGGCCCCTCTCCGAAACCGTCCGCCTGGGCAAGGACCTGCGGGGCGGGTACAGCCTGACCTACGGCCTCCAGCTCGACCCGGCGATGAACGCGAGCGAGGTGATGGAGACCACCATCACCGTGCTCAAGGACCGCGTGGACCCGCAGGGAACGATGGACCTTGCGATCGTGCCGCAGGGCCAGGACCGCGTCGAGATCACGATGCCGGTGCCCAACGACAAGGTCAAGCAGCTCCGGGACGAGTACCTGGCCAAGCTCAAAGTGATCCGTGAGCAGGAGATCACGGGCCGTGACGTCGACCGCGTGCTCCGTCTCGAGGGCGCCGAGCGGCAGGCCGAGATCGAAAGGCTCTCCGCGGGACGTGAGGACCGCAAGCAGATTCTGAGCCAGATCGTCGAGCTCTCGGTGCAGGAGCGCGAGGCCTCGGAGCGGCTCCGCAGCGCGACCGAGAGCGGCGCGCCCGCCGAGGCGATCGACGAGATCGTGGCCGAGATCGCCGCCAAGAGCATCCAGATCGACCAGGCCCGAGAGCGGTTGCTCTCGGGCGTGCTGGTTGCGGACCGGCTCCAGGCGGCGCTCGAGCTGAACAACGAGCCCAAGTTTGTGCTCGACGACAACTCGGACGAGCCGTTTAGGATGCCGAGCCAGCGCGAGCGGGCGCTCGATGAGATCAGGCAGGCCGCCCCGGCGGACGTGGCGACGATCGACGAGGTCACCACGGTCTACGACGCCTACCACGCGAACCGGAAGTCGCTCGACGACCCGTCCGACCTGATCCGCCTTTTGCAGGGCTCGGGCGTGCTCGAGTTCCGCATCGCGGTGCGCCCCGGGGCCCGATCCGATGAGGCCCAGCTCCGCGACCAGCTCCACGAGCGTGGCCCGTCGGGCGTGCAGGCCAAGGGCGTGGGGTGGTATCTCGTCAACAAGCCCGAGGACTGGTTCAAGTCCGTCGAGGAGCTCAGGGCGCTGGAGGCGAATCCCGCGGGGTACTTCCGCGGCCGCGCGCTCGTCGGCGATGTCTACGCGGGCGAGTACTACCTGTTGCTGTACGACGAGTCGGGCAAGCGGCTCACCGCCGCGGAGGGTAACTGGCGGCTGACCAACGCCTCGCAGGGCCAGGACAACTTCGGCCGCCCCTCGGTGAACTTCCGGATGGACCCGGCCGGCGGCGCGAAGCTCAGCGCCATGACCGAGCCGAACATCAACGAGCCCATGGCGGTGCTTCTCGACGGGCGTGTGTTCACGGCGCCGAACATCAACGGGCGCCTGGGGCGCGACGTGATGATCGAGGGCACGTTCACGGCGAAGGAGATCTCGTATCTCCAGCAGACGCTGAAGGCCGGATCGCTCTCGGCCCGGCTGAGCGAGAAGCCGCTCAGCGCGACGCGGCTTGCGCCGGAACTCGGCAAGGACAACCTGGACAAGGGCGTTCGAGCGGGCGTGATCGCGCTGATCCTCGTGTCGGCGTTCATGATCGTGTACTACTTCGGCGCGGGCGTGATCGCGTCGGTCGCGCTGCTCGCCAACGCGCTGATCATTCTCGGCGTGATGAGCCTCAACCGGGCGTCGTTCACGCTGCCCGGCATCGCGGGCATCATCCTGACGTTCGGCATGGCGGTCGACGCCAACGTGCTGATCTACGAGCGGCTGCGCGAGGAGCTGCTCGCGGGCAATGATCTGAAGAGCGCGGTGCGCATCTCGTACCAGCGGGTGCTGTCGACGATTGTCGACTCGAACCTCACGACGCTGATCGCGTGCGTGGTGCTGGCCTACACGGCGACGCAGGAGATCAAGGGCTTCGCGATCACACTGGGCATCGGCGTGGTGGCGACCATGTTCTCGGCGCTGCTCGTGACGCGGGTGATCTTCTCTATTCTCGTCGACCATCTGGGCGTGAAGCACATGCGTCAGCTCCCGATGGTGGTGCCGTTCATCGACCGGCTGTTCACGCCGAAGATCGACTGGATCGGGCTCCGCCCGGTGCTGTGGACCCTGTCGGCGCTGTTCGTGGGCACGGGCATCTTCTTCGTGGCCACGCAGGGCTCGGAGATGCTCGACACCGAGTTCCGCGGCGGCACCGCTGCGGATCTGCGCCTCAGCCCCCCGAAGGAGGGCGAGACGATCACGTTCAACGGCGCGCCGTTCACGGGCACCCTTGAGATCACGCAGGTGCGCGACGAGATCAAGGACATCGCGGCGAAGGCCGCCGAGGCCGCGAAGGCGAACCCGGCCGACACGCGCGACGCGACGCTCGCGCAGCTCCAGAACGCCTCGGTCGTCGCTGTGGGCGACAACGATGGCATCACCTCGAACTGGTTCCGCGTCAAGACAACCATCGCGGACCAGGACCTGGTGCTCGGCGCGCTCATGGACCGCTTCGCAGCGGTCGTCGGCACCGAGCAGCCGCTCGA
>JBGSIX010000209.1:0-3806 GCA_041742315.1 Phycisphaerales bacterium
CCCAGATAGCGAGTCACCCCAAGGCACGGTGAGAGATGTCAACGCATCTCCTGTAGCCGAGGTTTCCCGACCGCAACTCTTTCAAGAGGCGACGAGGGCATGGGTCATCCCAGACAGCGAGTCACCCCAAGGCGCGGTGAGAGATGTCAACGCATCTCCGGTAGCCTCGACCGGCGCTGACGCATCTTGAGCGCGCCCCACGCGACCATCTGGTCCGCGCCCTTGAGCGTCTCGATCGCCCGCCTCCGCGACCTGACCGTCTCGAACAGCGCGTGGTACCGGCTCAGATTCGCATCCGCCGACGTCACAGCTGCACGCGCCCCTGGATCAGCTTGTGCAAACGGTCCACCCACTGCACCGCCAATGGCTTGTACGAGAGCCGGAACCGCAGGTGCACTCGCTCGCCCGGCACGCCGCTCCACCGCTCATCCGCGTCCGGGCTGACGTACACGATAAACTGCGCCGTCTCGGCCTTCAGGCCCGTCCGGTCGTCGGCGCTTGTCCTGATCGTCCCGCCGCCCGCGTACCCCAGGCTCGCATGGGGCAAATACGCCTGGCCCGCGTCGATCGCGCGGATGTCGCTCCCCCGCACCTCGAAGCTGGGCATCGAAACGGGCCTCATCGCCACCCGCGGCGATTCATCCTGATCAAAGAGCCACGCCGCCTCGAGCTGCGTCATCGCCGCCGCGATCCGCACGTGCTCGGTGTCCACGACCTCGCCCAGGTTCTCGCCCAGACCCGCCATCTGCCCGATCAGGTCGTGCGGGTTCGGGCCGACGAACGTCCCCGCGTGCGGCGACCGCACCACGAGGCGCCCGGCTCTCTCTTCGAGGAACCTGAGCGACGACTTCGCCGCCGCCACGCGCTCACGCGCCACGCCCACCGACGAGGGGCTCTGCGCCGTCGCCTCGCGCTCGATGCTCTCGAACTCCGCCAGCTGCGCCCGCGACATCGCGATCTGCGACGCCAACTGCGGGCTCTCGAGCACCGCGAGCACCTGCCCCGCCTCGACCGCATCGCCCGGCGAAACCCGCGCCTCACGGATAAACCCCGTCTCCCCGATGAACACACCCGATCGGCTCAGGCTCTCGACCACCCCCACGCCCCGGCGCACGTCCGGCGCGGGCACCAGCCCGAGCAGCACCGCCCCGAGCAACACCAGCCCGAGCGTGATCGCGATCGTCCGAAAGCGATGCTCGGCGAGCTTGGGCCCGGCGCTCAGCCACTTGACCAGCTTCCCGATCGGCATGATAAACCACGCCGCCGCCGTCCAGAGCGCCAGGATCAGCCCGATCGCGAACATCTTGCCCATGATGTAGAGCGTGATCGTGACGAACAGAAACACGCGGTAGACCATCGCCGCGATGCCGTAGACCGTCAGGATCCACGTCTCGCTCTTGTCCGTCGTCGGGGGCGTGACGTCTTCGAGCCGGTAGACGTGCTTCTGCATCAGGTACTGCAGGTGCTGGAACGAGCGCTGCATCAGGTTCGGGATCTCGACCAGATCCGAGAAGATGTAGTACCCGTCAAACCGCATGAGCGGGTTCGCGTTGAAGAGTACCGTCGAGAGCCCCGCCGTGAGCATCGCGTTGTAGGCGAGCTGGTGCATGAGCATGCCCGGGCTCGTGGTCATCCAGATGTGCGCCATGATCGCCGCGAAGAAGAGCTCGAAAATCATCCCGCCCGCGCCGACGGCCATCCGCTGCCACCGGCTCGCAAACGCCCAGCACGCCGACGCATCCACATAAGGCGAGGGCACGAGCACCAGCAGCATCGCGCCGAACTCGGGCACCTGCCCGCCGAACCGCTTGCAGATCACGCCGTGGCCAAGCTCGTGCAGCGCCTTGGCGACGACGTACACCACCATGAGCCACGCCCAGTTGCCCGGCGCGATCGCATCCTTGAAACCATCGCGAAGTGCATCGCTGTGCGCGACAAGCCTGCTGAGCGTGAACAGCACGAACACCGCCCAGATCGCAAGCCCCACCCGCCCGATCAGCGGCCTCACCACCGGCTCGATCGCCGAGATCACCCCGTCCGGGTTGATGAGCTTCATCCGGAAATACATGATCCCAAGCGCCTGCCCCTGCACCTTCTTGACGAGCCTGTCCTTCTGCCTGCGCAGGAGCTGCTCCGTCTCGGGCGAGGCCTCGATGCTCAAGAGGTTCGAGTTGTACAGGTTCGAGACGAGCTGGATCACCTCGGGCTGCGTGGGCGCCTCGTCGCCGTGTTTCATGGCGACGATCTTCCACGCATCCTCAACCGTGCGCACGCCGTCGAGCAATCCCACGACCTCGTGCGACACGGGGCTCAGGCGATAGAACTTGTTCGACGCCGGGTCGTGCACGACGTGCCAGCGTTTGCCGCGGTATCGCTGGCGCGTGACCTGCACGTGCGGGCGGAGCCTGGGCTTCGTCGCCGCGACGCGGTGCCAGTGCGGGCTGAATGTGGGACGCTCAGCCACCGATCACCACCAGAGCCACATGCGGAGCGTGTCCACGATCCGCCTCGAACCGATCCACAGGAGCGTGCGGTCGCCCACCTCAAGCTTGGCCAGCCCCTCCATCCCCGGGCGCATCCACCCCGCGGTGCCCTCGAGCCTGGCGTACACCAGGAACGAGTTGCGCCCCTCCTGCGCCTGCGCCATCGGCACCACGCGCTCGACCTTGAGCGGGAACCGGCGGTCCGGGTAGGCCTTGGTCGCCACGCTCCCGACCATCCCGCCCTCTTCCATCGCACGGATCACCAGCCCGATGTCCCGGTCGTCCACCTCCGCGATCACGCGCATGTCGTCCAGCGGCGCGATCTCAAAGAGCGCCTCGCCCACCTCCAGCCGCGCGCCGATCCGCTCGGTCAGATCACCCGCCAGGATCGTCCCGGCGATCGGCGCCCGGATCTGGGCGCTCTTGATCCGAAGCTCGAGCAGGTCGAGCCTTGCCTGCGACTGCGCCGCCTTCGCCTCGGCCTGCTGCTGCTCGGCCCCGCTGCCCTTGCGCATCGCCTCGGCGGCCTGCGCCAGCGCCTGGTTCATCGTCTGCCGGGCCTCGATCGCGCTCAGCTCCAGCTCGCTCGTATCGAGCCTCGCCAGGAGCTGGTCCTTCTCCACCCGCTCGCCCGCCCGCGCACCTTGAGCGACCTCGCTCACGATCCCCTCAAAGGGCGTCGCCAGCACCCGCCGCTCGATCGGACGCAGCTCCACCGGCGCCTCGACGCGGTAAGGCACGCTGAAGAACGTCACAAAGAGCAGCGCCAGCATCACGCCGATGCCCGCCACCTTCCAGAGCGTGTGCCTGGGTCCCACCGCCCACGCGCCGGCCCTGCGCGCCTCATCGACCAATCGCGCCGGGATCGGCCGATCGTCGCTCGCTCGCAGCCGCATCACGGGCGAGACCAGATCCATCGTCGCCTGCAACAGCTCGATCGTCCGCAGATCCACCGCCTGCCCGGGCGTTGCCGACTCGATCGTGATGACGCCCAGCGTCTCGTCGCCGTCACGCATGGGCAGGGACGTCACCTTCAGGTGCGCATCGCCCGAGGCGAGCTCGCGGTGCGCCGTGGTCACGGTCTGCGCGAGTGACGGATCGACCTCGGCCGCCGACTCGGGCACGGGGTACACCACGGGCTGGTCCTGGTCGATGCACTCGTCCATCGCCGAGGCCAGCTTCCGCACCATCGCCATGCGCCGATCAACGTTCTCCGTATCGCTCAGCGCGATCACCCTCACGGGCGTCGCATCGCGATCGCTCACCAGCTCATCGCCCGGCGGCCTCGCCCCCGCGCGCCCGCCCCGCCAACCCAGCGCCACC
>JBGSIX010000210.1:0-14963 GCA_041742315.1 Phycisphaerales bacterium
GCCGAGACGATCCCGGGCCCGCCCGCGATCGTCATCAACGAGTTCTACCGCCGCGTCCGGATCGCCCAGCTCCTGCAGTCCGCCGCCGAGCCCGCCTGACTGAAACGCCCGCCCCCCGATCCCGTAAGACACCCGCGGGGAGGCAGGCTCCTCCATCGGGCACACACCGGGGAAACGCCATGAAGAAGCTCGCGATCGTCACGTCCGCCGTCCTGACCTGCACCGCGCTGGGCGGGTGCATCCACGGCAGCTCCTACTCCTCGCTCGACGGCAACTACGTCGGCGCGGGCACCTTCGAGCGCATCAAGATCGGTGAGACCACCGAGTCGTGGGTCGCCGCGGCCCTCGGCGCGCCCACACGCAAGACCGCCATCGAGGGCGGCCAGCTCTGGGCCTACGAGTACGAACGCACCGAACGAAGCCGGGGCTCCGTCCTCCTCGTCATCGGGGGCTCCAGCTCCGAGAAATCCGCGGGCGGCACCTACATCGAGATCAAGAACGGCATCGTCACCGACGCTTGGCAAGACTGAAGAGATCGCCAAATAGCAGATGGCCAGAGGGCCAGATCAGACCTTCGAATGTACAGATCTTCATCTGGCTATCTGGCCATCTGCTTATTTGGCCATTTGCTTAGCTGGCCATCTGGTTAACTCTCGCCCGGCTTCTTCGCGTCCTGGCCGCTGATCGCCTGGCGCATCGTCGTGTCCGCCTCGATGTTCCGCAGACGCTGGTAGTCCATGATGCCAAGGTGCCCGTTGCGGAACGCCTCGGCCATCGCGCGGGGAATCTCCGCCTCGGCGAGCACGACCAACGCCCGGTTCTTCTGCTCCTCGGACTTGAACTCCTGCTCCTGCGCCACCGCCATCGCGCGGCGCTGCTCCGCCTCGGCCTGGAACCGACGCTTGTCCGCCTCGGCCTGGTCCGCCTGAAGCTTGGCGCCGATGTTCTCGCCCACATCCACGTCCGCGATGTCGATCGACAGAATCTCGAACGCCGTCCCCGAGTCGAGCCCGCGCGCCATCACGGCCTTGGAGATCCGGTCCGGGTTCTCAAGCACCGCCTTGTGCGACTCCGCCGAACCGATCGACGACACGATGCCCTCGCCCACGCGCGCGACGACCGTTTCCTCGGTCGCACCACCGACGAGCCGCGCCAGGTTCGTCCGCACCGTCACTCTTGCGCGGGCCTTGAGCTGGATCCCATCCTTGGCGACAGCGTCGATCGTGTTGCGTCCAAGCGCCGGGTTCGGACAATCGATCACCTTCGGGTTCACGCTCGTATTCACCGCGTCGAAGATGTCGCGCCCGGCAAGGTCGATCGAGCAGGCCGTGTTCCAGTCGAGCTCGATCCGAGCCTTCTTGGCGGCGATCAACGCACTGACCACGTTCTTCACCCGACCACCCGAGAGCAGGTGCTCCTCGAGCTGCGAGGTCGAGATGCCGATGCCGGCTTTCACCGCGCGGATGCGGTTGAGCACGATGATCCTCGGGTCCACCTTGCGGAGCCGCATCCCGATGAGGTCGATCACCGTCACGCGCGCGTTCGAGGTGAAGGCCTGGATGTAAAGCGAGACATACTGCCCGAGCACGAAGAGCAGGATCAGGATGATCAGGATGGCGATCACGCCCACCACGATCATCCAGGGCCGGAGCCCGCTGCCGGTGCCGGTCGCCTGAGCGAGTGCGAGACCGGTGGGGGCCAGAGTCAGAGCCAGTGCAGTCGTTGCCTGAGCCGTGCGCATGGTGCTGGGTTCCTTGCTTGCTTGCTTGCTTTGACGAGCCGCGACCGTCAGGGAGCGGGGCATTCCGGTGTCCGCCAACCGCTCCCTGACGGTCGCGGCTCGTTGATTCATGAAGAGTATACACACGGGGCGAGGCCGCTCAGGAAACAGGCCGGACCTTGATCTGCGCGTTGACGATCGCCGAGACGCGGACCCTCTGCCCCGGCTCGATCGTCACCCCCTCGGAAAGCGCCTCGTACCGCTCATGGTCGATCTCGATCGTCCCGACCGGACGCAGCGCGGACCTGGCAACCCCCTCGCGGCCGATGAGCGATTCCAGCGCCTCGTGCGCCTCGCGTTCGAGCCGCTCACGCTGGGAGACCTCCTCCTCGGGCAACGCGCCCATCATCCGCTGGCCGAACGAGGTGTTGGGGATCACCTTCACCCAGAATGCGAACGCGCTCGGGAAGACGATCACCATCATCAGCAGGCCCGCGGTCCCCCAGAGCGTGCCCTGTTCTTTCATCATGAACAGGCACACGATCCCCGCGATGCCGACCACGCCCGACGTGATCGCCAGAATCCCGCCCGAGGGGACGAAGATCTCGATCACCAGAATCAGCACCGACAGCGCCAGCAGCCCAAGACCCCATAGCAGCATCGGATCCATCAGGCACGTTCCTCGCTCGGCTCAACCACGATCGACCAGCCCTCGACACCGGTCACGACCACCGCGGTCCCCGCGTCAACATACCCGAGCGCCGACTTGGCGTCGTAGAGCGCCCCGTCGATCTCCACCCGACCCGAGGGCCGGAGCGGCGAGTGCGCCACGCCCCCGCGCCCCACGAGCGCCGAAAGCTCGTCTCCGGTTTCCATCGCCTCCTGGAAGCTGATCTCCCGGTCATCGCTCTCGCGCGAGCCGTCGAGCACGAGCCGACCCAGGAACGGCAGCGACCCGAAGTACTTGCTGATCACAAAGACCCCGCTCCCCGCCGTCGCCACCGCGATAAGCACGGTCACCAGCGACCGCGTCAGATCCGCCTGCGCCGCGGGCGAACTCGGAAAGAGCCCGCCCGAAGCGCCCACGAACGACATCACGAGCCCGCCAAAGAGCAGCGTCAGCCCCGACACACCCGCAATCCCGAACCCCGGGATCACAAAGATCTCCAGCAGGATCAGCACGACGCCCGAGAGGATCGCGATCGCCTCCCACCAGCCCGCCAGCCCCAGCATCCACGCCGGCGCCATCACCAGCAGCAGCGCCACGCCCGACACCACGCTCGGCACCACCAGCCCGGGGCTGACCATCTCGATGAAGAGCGCCAGCAGGAACACCGCGATCAGCAGCATCCGCACCCACATGTTCGAGAGCACCTTCACAACGCCCTCGGACCACGTGGGCTGGATCCGCACCAGTTCCTTGGCGCCAAAGTACGCCCGGAGCTCCGCGTCCGTATTGATCGTCCGGGCCGCGAACCCGTAATCGAGCATGTCCTGTTTGGACATCACGATCGGCCCGCTCCCGTTGGTCAGGTAGCGCACCACGCGGTACTTGCCCGCGTCGGCGGGCGTGAGAACGGGCCGCGCCGAGATCGCGCTAAGCATGTCCAGGTCCTGAACCGAGGCCGCGCTCGTCTCGCCCGAAAGGCTCGGCGACAGGTCCTCAAGCGCCGGTGTTGCTGGCCGAAACGCCGTATCGCTCTCGGGCGTCTTGGGCAGAACCGATTCGTCCCGCGTCCCGGGCGTCAGGCCCGACAGGCCCTCGCTCGACGCAGCAACGATCCCGGGCGAACCCCGCGGCGGCTCCTGCCCCGGAAAGAGCATCCGAAACTCCGACTCGTTGACCGCCATCCGCTTGCCCGGCGAGCCGTCCGCCGTGATCTCCTCGACCCACCAGAGCTCGACCCGGTCGATCACGATCGCCTGCACGATGAACTCGTCCCAGCCCCGCACGCGCGCCGAATCGACGACCTCCGCCAAAACCGGCGGCACCTGCTTCTTCCTGAGTTCGCCCTGCGTCGCCACGTCCACGCCACCCGGCCCGATCCGAATCGGCAGCGCATCGCCCATCGCCGCCGCGTCGGACGCGACGATCTCCCGGCACGACAGCGCGATGATCGCGCCGCCGCTGTACGCCTGCGGGTGAACCCACGCCACGGTGTTGGGCACGCCCGACGACTTGATCGCCGAGCAGATCTCCAGCACCGAGGGCACCTCCCCGCCCGGCGTGTTGATGTCAAAGACAATCGCCTGCGCGCCACCCTCAATCGCCAGATCCATCCGGCGCTTGACGCTGAAAGCCGTCACCCGGTCGATCGGCTCGTGGATCGTGATGATCGCCACCCGGTCCGCCTGCCTGAACGCGGGGACGGTCACGGGCTGACCGGGATTCGTCGCGGGCTGGGCCGTCATCACCATCGGCACAAGCGACAGCAGCAGGATCAGGGCAAGCCGAAGCGTCCACCCTCCCTGGCCCACAAACCCCGGCTCATTCCGTTGAGCGATCGGCATCATCCCCGAGTATACGGGTTTGGGCGCCCCATCCGTTCACACAAGCCCGGTCAGGTCCGCCCTGGGGGCCGAGAGGGGCTCAAACTGCTCCTCGACCTGCCACGCCATCTCCGGCCCCCGGCAGTCCACATGCACCGCAAAGAACCCGGGTCGCCCCCCGGGCCCAGACGCCTCGTGCCGCCTGACCAGGGGCCAGATGATCCGCCGATCCGATTCGGGCAACGGCAGCGATTCCAATTCCGCGGGATCGTGCCACTCCAGACGCCCCTCGGGCATGTCGTGGGCCTCAAGTTCCACCGCCCCGAGCACCCGGTAGTAGAACAAAAGCCAGTGCCCCTTGCCCTCGAACGCCTGCTCCGAGATCAGCCCCATCAGGTGAAGCCGAGAGATCGGCACCTCCAGCCCCGCCTCCTCGCGGATCTCGCGCTGGGCGCACTGCGCGGGCGACTCGCCCGAGGGCATCTCCAGCTTCCCGCCGATCGGCGAGCAGAGCCCCTTGTTGGGCTCGCGCAGGCGATGGAGCAGCAGGATCCGCCCCTTCGCGTCGCGGATGTCGCAGAGCGTCGCCAGTTTGTACGGCAGATCCGGGTAATCCATAAGCCGCATCGTATGCATCACCTGTCGTTTGCGCGCAATCCCGCTCGTTTCAGGAGTTGACAGCCAAACTGCCGATACGCTCCTCTGCCGTGCGAAACACACCACTGAATATCGGATTCGACTCGCTCGCAGCCGCGAGCGGCTCGTGCTACATGATCGGCATCGGCGGCTGCGGCATGTCGGGCCTCGCCCGGCTGCTCCGCGCCCTGGGCGTCACGATCGAGGGCACTGATTCCTCCCGAACCACCACGACCGACGCGCTCGTCAGCGAGGGCATCCCCGTCGCGACCGAGCAGGTCCTGACCGAACTGCCTAAGAGCACGGGCTCGGTGATCATCTCCGCCGCCGTCAAGCACGACCACCCGCTCGTGCTCGACGCCGCCGCCCAGGACATCCCCGTCTTCACCTACGCCGAGGCGCTCGGGCAGACCATGAACACGATGACGGGCGTCGCGCTCGCCGGCACGCACGGCAAGAGCACGACCACCGCCCTCCTCTCGGCAGCGCTCATCGAAGCGGGGCTCGACCCGACCGTGATCGTCGGCGCGACATGCCCGCACCTGCTCGACTCCAAGGGCAACGCGACGGGCTTCCGCCTGGGCGCCAGCCGCATCCCCTCGGGCCCGAGGCAGGGCCAGCCCGGATTGCTCCTCGCCGAGGCGTGCGAGTTCAACCGCAGCTTCCACAACCTCGCCCCGCGCATCGCCGGGATCGGGTCCGTCGAAGCAGACCACCTCGACATCTACGGCTCCATCGACGCCGTCGTGCAAGCCTTCCACGAGTTCGCCAGGCTTATCCCGCCCGCCTCGACCAAACCGGGCATGGGCGGAAAGCTCATCATCGGTCACGACAACGCGCACCGCCGCGACGTCACGAGCGGCCTCGACTGCGAGATCGAGACCATCGGCTTCAACCCCGCCGCCGACTGGTCGATCGCCTTCGATCCCGAGACCCGCCGCGTTCACCTTCGGCACAAGGGCGAGACCGCTGCCGAGTACACCTGCCCGATGCCGGGCGACCACTCCGCGCTCAACTCCGCGATGGCTTTCGCGCTGGCCGACGCGCTCGGCGCCGATCGGCTCGCGATTGTCCGCGCGTTTAAGAACTTCAAGGGCGTCGGGCGCCGACTCGAACTCATGGGCGACCGCCCGCTCGTCACGGGCGGCTCCGTCCGCGTCTACGACGACTACGGGCACCACCCGACCGAGGTCGAGATGACCCTCCGCGCCCTGCGCCAGCATGAACGCCCGCAGGACCGCGGAGGCAGGCTCATCTGCGTCTTTCAGCCCCACCAGCACTCGCGCACCCGTTTCCTCCTCGACGACTTCGCCGCCGCGTTCAGCCAGGCCGACGTCGTGATCGTCCCGCACATCTACTTCGTCCGCGACTCCGAGGCCGAGAAGCAGAAGGTCTCGGCGGGCGATCTCGTCGACCGGCTTCGAAGCCGGGGCACCCGCGCGATGCACCTCTATCCCTTCGACGCCATCGTCGAGCACCTCGATGACATCGCCCAGCCCAATGACCTGCTCGTCGTCATGGGCGCGGGCCCCGTCTGGACCATCGCCCGCAGCTTCATGGAACGGGCGCCCAGCCCCGTCACAATCGGGGCGGCCGTCTGATGCCGCAAACCGCCGTCACACTCCCCGAGATCGAGCGGAACGCCCCGATCCCGACGTATTTCAACGTCGGGGGCCGGGCCGACCGCCTGGCGCGCCCCGCGTCGATCGAGGAACTCCGCGCCTGCCTGCTGGCCGAGCCCGACCTGCGCGTCCTGGGCGACGGCGCGAACCTGCTCGTCGATGACGCGGGCGTCTCCGAGCTCGTTGTCAGGCTCGATCACAAGTCCTTCCGCCACGTCAGCATGAACGAGGGCACGGGCATCGTCACCGCCGGCGGCGGCGCGGACTTGGCCAAGCTCATCCACGCGACCGTCCGCGCCGGGCTCACCGGCCTCGAAGGCCTCATCGGCGTTCCCGCCTCGCTCGGGGGCGCTGCCTTCATGAACGCGGGCGGCTCATTCGGGCAGATCGCCGACGCCGTACGCTCCATCACGGCCCTGAACAAAGAGGGCGAAACCGTCCACATCCCCCGCGAGAACATCGCCTACGCCTACCGCACCAGCGGCCTCTTCGATCTCGTCATCACCGAAGTCGAGCTCCAGCTCACCCCGGGCGATCCCGAAGCCGCGCGCAGCAAGCTCAAGGACATCATGGACCAGAAGGCCCGCACCCAGCCCCTGGCCGCCAAGACCTGCGGCTGCGTCTTCCGCAACCCGGTCCTGCGCCACGACCTCGAAGGCATCGGCAAAGCGCACGAACGCGTCAGTGCCGGCCTGCTCATCGACCGCGCGGGCGGCAAGGGCGCTGCCTCGGGCAGCTGCGCGATCAGCCAGCGCCACGCCAACTTCATCGAAACCGCGCCCGATGCCCGCGCTTCGGACATCCTCCGCCTGATCGACAAAGTCACCGATCTTGTCTACGACCGATTCGAAGTCATGCTCGAAACCGAGGTCGTGATCTGGAGACGCTCGTCGTGACACACGTCGCGGTTCTTGGTGCCGGGCCCGACATGGAGCGTGAAGTCTCCATCGAGAGCTCCACCGCCGTCACGAAAGCACTCAACGACGCGGGCCTCCGGGCCGAGCTCCACTTCATCGACCAACCCGACAATCTCGCGCACATCGCGGGCGATGTGATCTTCCCCGTCCTCCACGGGCGATGGGGCGAGGGCGGGCCCCTCCAGGACATCCTCGAACGCGACGGTCGTCCGTACGTGGGCTGCGGCCCCTTCGCCGCCCGCACGTGCATGGACAAGATCGCCACCAAGCTCGAAGCCGCGCGTCTGGGCATCCGCACGCCACCCGCGTGCCTGTTCAACCACAGCGACCGCGTCGCGATGGACCCGCCGCTCGTCATGAAGCCCGCGCTCGAGGGTTCGAGCGTCGGCCTCTCGATCTGCCGGACGCACGAGGACGTTGCCAAAGCTGTCGAAGCCGCGAGACGCGATCTCGCCCAGCACCCGGGCCAGGTCACGATGGTGGAGCGATTGATCAAGGGCCGCGAGGTCTCGGCCCCGCTCCTCGAAAGAGACGGCAAGCTCGTCGCCCTGCCCATCATCCACATCGCGCCCGCCCAGGGCGTTTACGACTACGAAGCCAAGTACAAGCGCGACGACACGGTCTACACCGTCGAGCCCGCGGGCATCGACGCCTCGCCGATCCAGGCCGATACGCTG
The DNA here is from genome assembly GCA_041742315.1 of Phycisphaerales bacterium. Taxonomy (GTDB): domain Bacteria; phylum Planctomycetota; class Phycisphaerae; order Phycisphaerales; family UBA1924. The sequence goes on from JBGSIX010000210.1 coordinate 8,063, forward strand.
AGGCTCGCGAGCGCCATTGGCGTGCGGCACCTCTGCCGGGCGGATTACATCGTCGACGACGCGGGCCGACACTGGCTCCTCGAGATCAACACGATGCCCGGGTTCACCTCGCACTCGCTCGTGCCCCAGGCCGCGGCCAGGACCGGCATGCCCATGCACGCCCTGTGCGCCCATCTGGTCGAAATCGCTCTGGCGGGCTCGAAGGGGCGATCCGGGGCCCTGCATTCAAGCGAAACGGCCCGCTGACCCGACCCTCTGTTGCATATGGCCAGCAAACGCAAGAAGCCCCTGTCCGCGCGCGAGCGGATCACCGAGTGGGTCTACGACCGCATCACCGCCGATGTGATCAGCATCGTGGTGACCGGTGTGGTCCTGACCGTGGGTCTTGGGGTGGGGATCAGCTTCGCCGACACCCAGGCCGCGACGATCTCCGCCGATGGCCCGCCGACCGTCCGCATCCACTGGCCCGAGGCCGTCTCGGGCGGGCAGAACGTCACCTGGCCCCCGCAGGCCGTGCAACGCGAACTCCTCGATCAGGCCTACGCCATCGTGGGCGAGCACCCCGGCCCCTTCTCGGCCCGCACGCTCGACTCATTGGGCGTCTGGCTCGCCACTACGGGCTGGGTCAGCAAGATCGAAGCGATCAACAGGCTCGACGAGGGCGTGATCGAGATCGACGCCCGCTGGCGTTCGCCCGGCGCGGTCATCCGCGACGGCGCGCACGACTACCTCATCGCCACCGACGGCCGGCGCCTCAAGGCGAGCTGGCGCGCCGACCTCTCGCCCTTCCCCGTCATCCTCAACGCAACGGACGCCAATCCCCTGGCCGTCGTCCCCGGACAGGTCTGGTCCAATGAGTCCATTCTCGCGGGCGTCGAGCTCCTCAACCTGCTCCACGAGCGTCTGCCCGGCACGCGCGGCGCGGACCAGATCCGGGGCATCGATGTCTCGCAGTTCCCGCGCTTCCGCCGGCTCATCATCCTGACCGATGCGGGCAACCGCGTGATCTGGGGCCGGATGCCCAGCGACCCGGTGCCCGATGCCGTGAGCACCGAGGGCAAGCTCCGCCAGCTCGCGTATCTGCGCCAGAACCCGGACTTCGGTCGGCGGATCGACGCGGCTCGCTCGCTCATCGACGTCAGTTCCGGGCCGATCCTGGTGGAAGACCGCGCGCGGAGCCCCCAAGATTCACCCAGGTGAACGATCAATTGCCAGCCCTGCCGCCCGGCCCGAGCAAGAGGGGCCATCGCCGCGCGCTGCGTGAGTGGGCCGAGCACATCGGACTCGTCGCTCCCAAGGGCGAGCCCGACCGCTGGGCGCACCGCCGGGGCGAGCCCCGGGGCTTTGCCGTTCTCTGGATGATCTTTCTGCTCGTGTCCACGCTGCTCGTCTTCATGACGCTGGGCGATCCGGTCCGCGTCACCGCCGAGGGCTACCGCCAGGGCGCGCGGATGCTGATTACCGTCATCGCGATCGGGATCACCGTGCTCTGGCCCATGCTGAGGCTCAGCCAGATGCCCGCGATCGGGGGCGGGTCGGCGGTGGTCGGCAAGGACCTCGTGATCCTGCTCGTGCCCTTGCAGGCCGTGCTCTGGCCCCAGGCGATTATCACGGGCTGGACCGTGACCTCAGTCGCCGCGACGGCGGTCGTGACCTTCTCCTGGGCTCTCATTGTCGGTGCCTTGCTCGCCTTGGCTCTCGGGCCCGGGCGGGCGGTCCGGACCTTCGAGGGGCCCCTGGAAGCTGACACCAGGGTCAGGCCGGGCCTCGAGCGGTCGTTCTGGATGCTCTCGATCCTGGCCGTCGTGGGGGCCGGGCCCCTGATCCTGATGTGCCTGCAATCCATCGGCGGGGCGACCTCGGACGATCTGGAGCTGCTGCTCCGGATGAGCTCACCCCTGACGGCTCCGTGGGAGCTGCTCCGGGACCGGATCTGGACCGGCAGGCACGCGGTGGTGGGGGCCGCCCACTGGCGAGCCACCTGGATGACGGCCTGTGTGGCGGTCTTTGGGTGGATTCTGATCGCGATCTGGCGATCGACCCACCGCGGGGGAGTGGCATCGAGAGCCGATTCCGCCTAAGTTGACCGCTGCGGATCTGCTTTTTGGGGTCCGTTCTCAAGGGAGCTCACCAGGCCATGGAACTCATCACACCCGACGAGAAGGCCCAGCTGCAGAAGCGGCTGACCGATCTGCAACAGAATCGGCACAAGATCTCCGAGCGCATCGCCGAGGCGAGGGCGCTGGGCGATCTCAAGGAAAACTCCGAGTACCACGCCGCCCGCGAGCAGCAGGGCCTTGAGGAAGCCGAGATCCGCAGGCTCGAAGAAAAGCTCCATGATGCCCAGGTCATCGACACCAACAAGCAGGCCGACGGCGTGGTCTTCATCGGCTCGATCGTCCGCCTCAAGGACCTGACCCGGGGCGATGACGACACCTACCGCCTCGTGGGCGAGCTCTCGGGCGGCGCGATGACCGAGCACGTCGAGGTCTCGGTGAACTCACCGATGGGCCAGGCGCTGCTCAAGTCCCGCGTGGGCGAGGTCGTCCGCGTCGACGCCCCGCGCGGCGTCAAGCAGTTCGAGATCGTTGAAATCCTCTGACACCGATCGCGCTGCGGTTCCTGCCAAAGACCAACACATCAGGTTGAGATCACCCTTGACGGACTCGGCCCTTACGAGCTGGGGTGGTCTTTCTGCGACTGCTGAGAACCGGCAGCCTGTTTCGGCTCCGCGCCCTTGGCCGGCTGCTTGACGGTCGAGCTGAAGATGCCCGACTTGGTGTCGTACAACGCGGCTTCCAGAGACAACGGCACAGCCTTGAGATTGGGTAAGTCGCCCATTGAGGACCTCCCTTCGAGTGCAATCGGCACCGAGTGGTACCCGACCAACTCGCCCCAGCCTACCAGAACTTGACCCAATTTGCAAACTTATAAGACCTGCCTTGGCGAAAGAAGATGGGTCTTGCAACCCGATATAAGTTAGTCTATACTTACGAACAGATCGACCACAAAGGAGGATCTGACCATGAACAAGCTCGCATCGATCGCCGCTCTCGCCCTTGTCTCCGCCGCCGGGAACGCCTCTGCCGACATCGGGTTCAGCATCGGGATCGGATCCTCGTTCGGGTTCTGCGGCTCAGGCATCGGGATCTACAGCGGCATCTCGATCGGCTCGGGCTGGGGCTGCTATCGCCCCGCCTACCGCTGGGACGACTGCGGGTATGGCTATGGCGGGTACTCAGGCGGGTATCAGCCGAGGTATTATGGGCACAGCTACGGCTACCGCCACTACGAACCGCGACGGCGCTCGCACGGATATTCCCGCGGGCATTCGGGTCATCGCGGCGGTTGGAGCGACGCGGGCTTTGAGGCGCCCCAGGCCGTGACGATCGCCTCGACGCACGACCGCCCCGTCAATCGAACACCTGCGATCACGGACACGGTCGCGGTCGATGACCGGCTCGCGCAGGCGTGGGATCTGCTTGAGAAGGGCGAGGCGAACCGGGCACAGGGCTTCTTCGCGATGGTGGCCTCGAAAGCGCCGGACGACGCGGTCGCCAAGCTCGGTTTCGCGCTGGCGAGCGCTGAGATGGGCGATGTCAGCCGTGCCGAGTGGTCGGCCAAGCGGGCGCTGGGCGTGGACGAGGGGGAACTCGCGGAGCTCTCGCTCGGTGAAAACGCCAGCATCGCCCTGGCCGATCTGCTCGACACCTGGCAAGCCAGCGGGATCGCCTGGGCTGCCGATCTGGAGGCCGCGATGCCGGGGGTGGTGACCCTGCCCTCGAACGCCTCGGCGTCCCTGACTCCAGAGGGCTGAGAACGCCTCCGGGTGCGAAACCGGGGGCTTGACTCCTGAACGGGTCCTATTTATTGTTGCAACAATGAATAGGACCGCGGAATGTTCTCCGCTCCTACGATCTGAATGTTCGGGCGGCGGGAGGCACCCGCGCTTCACACCCTCTCAGGAGTTTCCAATGAAGACGAAGTCTGTGGTTCTGGCGGCGCTGGGCGCTGCGGTTCTGGGCGGCTCGATGGTCGGGTTCAACTCGAACGTCAACGCGGACGACGCTGCGATGCTTGAGACGAGCCGCGCCGATGCCTTTGGCGTGGACGCGACGCACTCGTCGGTGATTTTCAAGGTTGAGTACATGGGCGTCACGAATTTCTACGGCACGTTCGAGGAAGTTTCGGGCGAGTACGCGATCGATCTCGAGAACCCGAGCAACAGCATGCTCAACGTCGCGGTGAAAGTCGAAAGCGTCGACTCGAACAACGCCGACCGCGACAAGCACCTCCGCGGCGGCGACTTCTTCAGCGCCAAGGAATTCCCCGAGATCCGTTTCGTGGGCAAGACCTTCGAAGCCGCCAGCGACGACACGATCAAGGTCACGGGCGACCTGACCCTCCGCGGCGTGACGCAGGAAGAGACCGCGACGCTCGAGTGGATCGGCGGCCGCGAGGACCCGCGGGGCGGGTTCCGCTCGGGGTTTGAGGCCGTCCTCAAGATCAACCGCTCGGACTATGGCGTCAGCTACGGCGTCGAGAACGGGGCGCTGGGCGACAAGACCACGATCACCGTGGCCCTCACCGGCATGCGTCAGTAATCGTCCGTTGATCTGAATTCATTCACATGGGGGTGCCCTCGTGACACAGGAACAGCTCCGCGACGGCCTCCTGGGCATCGCGGCGCCGGGCGCGATCGGTGCGCTGGGCGCGTTCGCCGGGTTCTGGATCTCCTCGTATCTCGCCAGGCGTGAGGAGCACTCACGCCTGGCGGGGGGATTCGAACGACTGGGCCCGGCCCTCGGGCTCGGGCTCGCGTTCGTGCTCGTCGTCTGGGCGATTCAGGGGCTCCCGCCCACGTTCAAACCCCGCTCGATCTCGGCGTCGCACTGGCAGTTCCTGCTGGCGATCGCCGGGCTCGTGCTTGTGAGCGCCGAGGCGTGGGCGAGCCGCGCGACGAAGCAGCCCGCCGTCCGATGGGCGGGGCGGTTCGTTCTGATCGCGGCGATCCTGTGGTTCCAACTCGCCTCGGCGCGGATGAACCAGTGGGACGCGGGCGTGGAAGCGATCGCCTGGACCGCGGGCTTCGGGCTCTGGCTCGTCCTCGCCTTCGGCGCGATGGACCTGCTCCAGCGGAAAGCGACCGTTGCTCCCTCGGCGATCTCGATGGCGGCGATCCCGCTCCTGTCGGTGCCCGCGATCTTCGACTCGGGCGCGACCGCGCAGTGGCAGATCGCCCTGGGCGTCGGGATGGCGCTCGTCGGGATCGCGCTGGCGGGGATGCTCCTCCGGGGAAGATCGCTCGGTCCGCCCGTGGGCACGCTCTTTGTCCTCTGGCTCAGCGGCGTCCTCATCGTCGGGCACCTCTACTCCGAGATGCCCCTCTGGCACGCGATCGTCCTGGCGGCGATGCCATTCCTGCTCGTCCTGCCCGAGCTCAAGAGCAAGCTGAGCTGGAAGGCCAGGCTTATCGCAAGGCTCGCGCTGATCGCGGTCGCGGGCGGCGCAGTCTCGTTCCAGGCGGCGCCGAAGTTGGTCAAGACCTTCACGGGCGGCGGGGCGACGGAGCTCGATTTCTACAAATGAGCAATTGGTGCCACTACGGATCATTGATCGGTAGAGCGTTGCGGTGAAAAGAAATCGGCACACCCATCGGAGATGGGTCGTGGCACCGATGGGAGTTTGTTCGATCATTGACCCGGCTGGAGCTGCGATGGCGTGTTGCCGTAGAGCTCCTCGGCGGTGCGGGCGCCCGAGATGTCGACCGTCGCATCGCCCAGCAGGTAGAGCCCGATGAGCCAGTTGCCCACGAGGTAGGGGTCGATGTCGAGCTTGCCGACGATGCGGCCCTCGACAGCGAACTTCTGCGCCTGCGTCGCGGGGGTCGAGAGCGCGACCTCGATCGCGTCGTAGGGCGTGGGCGGCACGCCGATGCAGCAGCCGTCCCACTGGTTGAGCATCACCAGGCACTCGGTCGGCTCTGGCGCGGCGAGTGGGAACTGCAGATAGCCCGCGATCGAGATGTACTTGCCCTCGAAGTAGGAAAGATGATCGGGGATCGTCTTCTTGTCCTCGCGGGGGCTGTAGGACTCGCGGATGGAGACGAGGAAGTCCCAAGGCAGGGCGTAAGGGGCTTCCTTGGTGCCCTTGCCCGTGATGGTGAACTTGCCGATCTGGAGGTTGCCGTCTTCGAGATGCTTGATCTCAAGGCTCTCGGCGGCGGGCGCTTCGGCCGCAGATTCGTTGTTCTCTTTCGCGTTCGCTGCGAGCGCTTCCCAGCCCGGGGGCGCGGGTGCATCGTTTGAGTTTTCTGTTTCGGCGGGCACGGGCGTTGCGGTTTCGCTGAGCGCCTCGGCGATGTCGTCCGCGGTCAGCTTGACGATCTCGAGTTCGTCGCTTTCTTCCTCGTCGTCGATCGCAACCTCATCTGTGGTTTCGGTGATCTCGGCTTTGGTCTCTTCGACCACGGGAGCCGGTACGGTCAATTCAACATCGTTTGCTAAGTCGAGCAGCGCAAGATCTTCGGCGGTCGCTTCGGTGATGGTCTCTTCCGCGGTCTGCGGCGGGGGCGTGTCGACAGGTGTATCGACGGGGGTGTCACGAACCGCATCGTCGCGCGCGGGCGACTGAGATACTTGAGGCGCTGGCGTCGCGGTCTGGATCGCGGGGGTATGCGACGAGTCATCGCCGCCCGAGAAGATCAGGAAGCCAGCGCCGGCGATGGCGACGATGAGTACGGCCCAGAAGATGCGCACGTCCGGAGCTCCTTTCGGGAAATCTCTCGTATGGTACACGTTTGTACGTGCGAAAGGTTCGGCGGATTCAGTCGGTGGGGCGGAGGTTTCGCGCGACCGACGTCCGGTAGGCCGCCGCGGCGGGGACCAGGCCCGCGACCGCC
>JBGSIX010000211.1:0-1507 GCA_041742315.1 Phycisphaerales bacterium
GGCGAGCCAGGCGGGGACGGGCTCGCCCCGAGCCTGGAGCGTTCCCGCGGCTTCGAGCGCCCAGAACGCGACTTTCCGCGCATCCTCGGGTTGGGTGAACCCGCAGAGTTTGTTCCAGTACGGGTGCGCGGTGCTCGGGGCAATCGTGAGCAGCGTCCGCAGGGCTTCCTCGGCGACGAGTCGCTGCTCGGGCGTCTGGGCCTTGGCGCACGAACCGATCAGCGCCAGGCACCAGTCGCCCGTTGAGGCCGACGGCGCGCCCCGGGCCTCGGTCAGAACATCCACGACCGCCGAGATCTTCCCCTTGGACGCGTCGCGGACGCTCTGACGCACGATCTTGGTCGCGTGCTCCTGCGCGACCGCGACGGCTCGGATCCTGGGCGTCTCGGTCACGATCGCCAGAGCCGCGTGCAGGCGCACGCGCTCGTCGGTCGCGCCCAGCATCGGGAGCCAGAGCGAGGGCCTGGGTTTCTCGCCCATCGCCTGCATCGCGAGCAGCGCCTCGGCCCGTTCGAGCGCCTGGGCGCTCGAATCCGTCGCGATCGCCCGGAGCGAGGGGAGCCCGATCAATCCATGAGCCGACGCCCGGCGGATGAGTTCGGCCCGGGCCTCGGCGGGCAGATGCCGCATCTGGTAGCTCTCGAGCTCGTACTCGGGCGCGATCTGAGCCAGGCCCATCAGGCCCTCGAAGGCGATCGCGGGCACCGGGTCGCGTGAGGCTCGGCGGAGCACCTGGAAGGCCGCGGGCGTGGTGCGCGAGCGGATCCAGCGCACGCTCTCGTAGCGGGTCTGCGCATCGGGAGCGTCGAAGGAGTCGCGGAGCACGTCGACCATCTCGCCGCTGGCGGGCACGTTGAGCACGTCCTGGGCGCAGACGTGCCCCGAGAGCGCAAGCGCGAGTGCGAGCACCGGGCTGAATCGATGGAACCCCAACTCATGGGGTGTCACAAACGCGGGCGAGCGGGGCCACCCAGTTGCGCGGATTCACCGGGTTTCGGCGCGTTCTGGGACCGGAAGACCCGTCCGAGAATCAGGCCTGGGTCCCGGCTTCCTTGATCCTGCGTCCGATCGCGTCGGCGAGCTGCTCGACGGTGATGCCATCGACGGGGAGACCCAGCGCCACGGCGTCGTTCATCTGCTTGACGATCCGTTGGTGGGCGGTGATGACCGTGGAGTGGTTGGTCTTGCCCAGCTTGCGGGCGATCTCGGGGTAGCTGAGCGTGGTCATCTGCTTGCAGAGCACGGTGATGATCGCGCGGGCCATGACGACGCGCTTGTGCCGGCCGCTCTCGCCCAAGTCCTTGTGCTCGACCTCAAGCGATTGGCAGACCGCGTCGCGGATGTGATCGAACCGGATCGCACGCACCGGCATGCCCGCCCGGCCAAGCGCCGAGAGCGCCCGCTCGACGACGTGCATCGGGATTGCGCCGCTCTCGGTGCGGTCCGTGATGACGTTGGCGGTCGCGGCGATCCGCGTCAGCGCGCCCTCGAGCTCGCGGACGGTCCA
>JBGSIX010000212.1:0-5202 GCA_041742315.1 Phycisphaerales bacterium
GTGAATCCGCACGTTCGCATCATCGGGCTCACCGCGACGCCGTACCGCATGAAGTCCGGCTCGATCTGCGCCCCCGAGAACATCCTCAACCACGTCTGCTACGAGGTCGGCGTCCGCGAACTCATCGTGCAGGGCTTCCTGTCGCCGCTCAAAACCAAGGCGGGCTTGCAGAAGATCAGCACCGACGACCTGCACGTTCGCGCGGGCGAGTTCGTCGCCAGCGAGGTCGAGGACTTGATGGACAAGGAGGGGCTGGTCGAAGGGGCGTGCGCTGAGATCGTTGAGCACACCAAGGACCGCAGCGCCACGCTGATCTTCTCGTCTGGCATCCGCCACGGGCAGCACCTCGTGGATGTGCTCAAGGCCGAGCACGGCATCGAGTGCGGCTTCGTCTCGGGCGAAACACCCGACGGCGTCCGCAGCGCCATCCTGAACCGCTTCCGCGCGGGCGGCCTGAAGTACCTCTGCAACGTGAACGTGCTGACGACCGGGTTCGACGCGCCGCACATCGACTGCGTGGCACTGGTGCGGCCGACCATGTCGCCGGGGCTGTACTACCAGATGGTGGGCAGGGGTTTCCGGCTTCACCCGGGCAAGGACGACTGCCTCGTGCTCGATTTCGGCGGAAACGTGCTGCGGCATGGACCGGTCGACGCCATCCGCATCTCCACCGATGATCGCGGCGACGGTGAAGCGCCCGCCAAGGAGTGCCCCAACTGCCAGGCCCTTATCGCGGCTGGCTACCAAGTTTGCCCGCAGTGCGGCCACCAGTTCCCCGAGCCCAACCGCCAGCAGCACGAGGCCAAGGCCAGCACCGAGGGCATCCTCTCGGGGCAGACTACTCGCGAGGAGCATCATGTCAGCGAGACGACGTACCACGTCCACTACAAGCGCAGCGACCCGTCCGCGCCGCTGACCATGCGGGTTGAGTACCGCGTCGGCTTCAACCGTTACTTCCGTGAGTGGGTCTGCTTCGATCACACCGGCTACGCCCGCACCAAGGCGGAGGCCTGGTGGCGAGCGCGCTCCGTCGAGCATGTGCCCGGGGGCACGGAGGAAGCGGTCGAGATGGCCAAGGCCGGGGCGCTCGCGCCGGCGCTTGCGATCACTGTCGAGAAGAAGGCCGGCGATCAGTTCGAACGGGTTTCCGCACACCGCCTGGGGGACAAGCCGCCACGGCTTGAGAGTGACGAGGGATTGCCAGAGCAACCGCCTGAGCCCGCGGGCATGACGTACGGCATCCCCGATGAGGAGATCCCGTTCTGACCCCCGTCACCTCTCAACAACTTTGCGAGGCGGCTCGGGCGTACTTGACCGCAGGGCTGTGCGTGCTTCCCGCATCGCGCCGCGGCGACGACAAACGCGTGGCGCTGCCGCGCTGGGCCCACTTCCAGAAGCGTCTGCCTACAGCAGGCGAACTGGACAGCTGGCTCAGTGCCAAGCCGGACTCAATCTGCGTCGTGGCCGGAGCCATCTCGGGCAACCTTGAGATGATCGACTTCGACTGCGCCGGGGAGGCCTTCGAAGCCTGGCGGTCGATGGTTGAGGAGATCGAGCCCGGCATCGTCGATCGCCTGTTCGTGGAAACCACGCCTTCGGGCGGCCGCCATGTGGTGTATCGATGCGAGGCGCCGGTCTGCGGCAACACCAAACTCGCGCACCGCCGCATCGAGGTCGATGGCCCGGGTGAGACGGTGGTCGCGGGCAAGTCGATCGCGGCCCGCAAGGACCGCGACGGCCGCTGGTCCGTCTCCGTGACGCTCATCGAGACTCGTGGCGAGGGGGGCATGTTCTTATGCGAGCCATCGCCGGGCTACCAATCCGTCGCCGGGCAGCTCGACGTCCTCGCCGTCCTCACCGCCGAGGAGCGGGAAGTACTGCTCGGCTGCGCCTGGCGGCTCAACGAGGGCACGCCCGCCGTGGTCGGCAACGCGCCACCGTTGCCCGGCCCGCAGATCCGCCCGGGCGATGACTTCAACGCCCGCGGGGACGTGCGAGCGGTGCTCGCGAGCCACGGTTGGGTGCTGGTCAAGTCTGGCGAGAACGAGCACTGGCGGAGGCCCGGCAAAGCGGCCGGCACGAGCGCCACGCTCAAGGACGGCGTCTTCTATGTGTTCTCCAGCAACGCAGACCCGTTTGAATCCGGGCGTGCATACGCCCCGTTCGCGGTCTATGCGATGCTCGAACACGCGGGTGATTTCAACGCGGCTGCCGGGGCGCTCCGCGCCGACGGGTACGGCACGGACGTGCCTGATACCGGGGACGTCGACCTCTCCTCGTTCGGCAGCGAATCTCACGACGCCGAGCCGATCGAGCGTCTGGAACGACCCGACGACCCCGGTCCGTTCCCCGACGTCCTGCTCGGTGTTCCGGGCCTAATGGGCGACGTCATCGCGCACAACCTCTCGTACGCGCCACGGCCACAGCCGCAGCTGGCCCTCGCGGGAGCCATCTGCCTGCAGGCCGTGCTCGCGGGGCGGAAGGTGTGCGACGAGCGCGGGAACCGCACCAACGTCTACTGCGTGGGGCTTGCCAAGAGCGGCGCGGGCAAGGACCACGCGCGGAAGCTCAATCGCGACATCCTCTTCGCCGCCGGAGCCGAGGACTTGGAGGGCAACGAGGACCTCGCCAGCGACGCAGGCCTCTTCGCAGCGGTCGAAGCCGAGCCCGCGAGTCTGTTCCAGTTGGATGAGTTCGGGCGTTTCCTGCGGACCATCGGTGACGCGAAGAAGGCCCCACACCTCTTCAACGTCCTCACCGCCTTCATGAAGTTCTACAGCTCCGCAGACACGTTCGTGCGCGGTAAGGCGTATGCCGATCCCAAGCGCAACAAGGCCGTCGATCAACCGTGCGTCGTGCTCTACGGCACGACTGTGCCCGACAGCTTCTGGGAGTCACTCACCTCCGAGAGTCTCAGCGATGGATTCATCGGGCGGCTCCTGGTCTTCGAGAGCCCGCAACGTCCCAAGCGGCAGCGCCGGACACGCGTCGCTCCGCCCAAGTCGGTCGTTGACCGCGTCCGGTGGTGGGCCGAGTTCTCGCCCGGGGGCAATCTCGGCCGGGAGCACCCCGAACCCCTGCTCGTTCCTTCAACGCCGGAGGCAGCAGCGCGGTTCGACGCGCTGGCCGATCACGCCGACGCGGAGATGGAGACCAAGGGCGAGGGGATCGCGGCGGTGTGGTCGCGGGCCGAAGAAAAGGCATGCCGCTTGGCGCTGATCTACGCCTGCTCAGCGTGCCCGGAGAAGCCGGTGATCGATGAGCGGGCCGCAACCTGGGCGTGTGAACTGTCCAGCTACGTCACACGGCGGCTGCTCTTCGAGGCCCACGTGCGCATCGCCGACGGGCAGTTCGACGCCAGGCAGAAGCGCGTGCTCCGGATTATCGACGAGCACGGAGGCAGCCAGGGGATCAGCCACACCCAGTTGCTGTGGAAGACGCGCTGGCTGAGCGTGCGTGAACGGCAGGAGGTCATCGAGAACCTGATTGCCACCGGGCAGATCAATGAAGTGCGGATTGCAACGAAGGGAAGGAGCGGAATCCGCTATGTTTCCAAGGCCTGAGCGTACACCGACAACTTCGCTGCTTGTTTGTGGGTCCGTTCTGTCTCTCTACACGCGTGGGGGGAGACGGAGGAGGTATGCAAACAAGCAATCATCTTTCTCTTCTACCCAACACCCATGTTTTCCGCGTGGAAAACGCCATCTCTCCGCCCGCCACGCTCCGGCCATCCGGACTTCATTGAAGCGCAGCGTGGCATTCCCGGGTGGGAGCCTTACAGCCGGAAGCCTTACGCGAGGGGAGGCGGATGGCGTTAGGTACTCCCGGGCCGGAATCCAGATCCGACGCCCGCGGGAACAGCCGCGCTTGGCAACAGAGTTTGTTTCGCCCGTCCGAGCGCGGGGCGGGCGTCTGGCGGGGTTGGTAGAGCCGCCCGCCAGGAACGCGACGTGGGCCAACGTGGGCGGACCCGTGGCCAACGGGCGTCGCCCGTAGCGGACCAGAAGCGAGCGGTATTCCGCAACGGACGGGCCCGACTGCCCGAGCGACCCAGCCAACCAACCAGCGATCCACCGATCCACCGATCCCTGGACCCACCGCTTTTGCGGCGGGCCACCACGACGCTTTGCGCTGGCGTTCCCCGCCGCGCTTCCGACGGAGATCGCTATGAACATCGAGACGCTGCCCATCGACGCGGTCAAGGAATACGACCGCAATCCCCGCACCATCAACGACGCCGCCATTGACGCGGTGGCCAAGAGCATCGAGGCGTTCGGCTTCAAGGTGCCGATCCTGATCGACGCCAACGGCGTGATCATCGCCGGGCACACGCGGCTCCGCGCGGCGCGGAAACTCGGGCTCAAGGAGGTGCCGACCATCCGCGCCGATGATCTGACGCCGGAACAGGTCAAGGCGCTGCGAATCGCCGACAACAAGGTCGCGACGCTTACGTCGTGGGACATGGAACTCCTGCCGCTGGAACTCGCCGATCTCAAGGGCGTGGACTTCGACCTCGCGCTCCTGGGGTTCAGCGCCGAGGACCTCAGCGCCATCATGGCTCCCGCGGGCAGCGAGGGCTTGACCGACCCCGACGACATTCCTGGGCAGCCCGACGCCGCGACCACCGTGCCCGGCGACATCTGGGTGCTCGGCAACCACCGCCTGATGTGCGGCGACTCGTCCAAGCCCGAGGACCTGGACCGTCTGCTTGATGGCCAGCCGATCCATCTCGTGAACACTGACCCGCCGTACAACGTGAAGGTCGAGCCCCGCTCGAACAACGCGATCGTCGCCGGCCTGAGTTCGTTCGCACTGCCCGGCAAAGCAGACCAGCACGACCAGCAGAGCGCCGACCTCAACCGCTATCCCGAAAAGAGCCGCGCGACGCACAAGAAGCTCCGGGCCAAGGACCGCCCGCTCGCCAACGACTTCGTGTCTGACGATGAGTTCGACCGTCTGCTTGCGGCATGGTTTGGGAACATCACCCGCGTGCTGATCCCCGGCGGCACGTTCTACATCTGGGGCGGGTACGCCAACTGCGGCAACTACCCGCCTGTGCTGAAGCGCTGCGAGCTCTACTTCGCACAGGCGATCATCTGGATCAAGGAGCACCCGGTCCTGACGCGCAAGGACTTCATGGGCAACCACGAGTGGTGCTTCTACGGCTGGAAGGAAGGCGCGGCCCACCGCTTCTTCGGGCCC
>JBGSIX010000213.1:0-9612 GCA_041742315.1 Phycisphaerales bacterium
CGATGACGGCTGTGCCCACGCACATCGCCGCCGACGGGGCGAGCGTGTACCTGCTGCTCACGCCGGGGCGCACGGGCGAGCGGCAGATCATGATGCTCAGCGTCCGCCCGACGGGCGTGCGCGATCTCTGGGTCCGCGAGCCCGAGTCGAGGCTCATCCTGGCGGGCACGCTCGACCACGCATCCGAGGTCTTCGGCTTCGCGTTCCACGCGGGGCGGATGCACGCGCTCGTGCGCCGGGATGGGGAGATCCCGCTCCTTGAGCGCGCAGGCAGCGATTGGAAAGTTCTCGAGCATCCGCCGATCGGGAGTGACGGCGTCGAGCTTGCGCTCGGTTCGAGCGAGGTGGGGCTTTACATCCTTGAGCGCCGCGCCTCGGACTGGCGAGCGCACACGCTGAGTCACGGCGTGTGGGAGAGCCACACGGTGAAAGTGCCCGAGAACCCGGGCGATTTGAGCGTCGCAGGGTTCTGGCGTGGCGAGGTCATCGCGCTCGGGATGCGGGCGGGGCGGGGCGTGGTGTGGTCGCTCGGTTCGGACGAACCGCTGCTTCTTGGGATGACCGACCCGGTCGGGCAGGACGCTTCGTCGGCGGTGCTGCACAGCTCGGGTCGGCTCGTGCTCGCGTGGAGTGTGCCGGGTGAGGTCACGGGCGAGACGGGCTCGGGGCTCCCGGCTCCTGAGGAGGTCTCCAACCCGGTGCGCCGGATTTCGGAGTTCAGCCTGATCGAGGGGCGGACGCTTTACGCGGGGCCGGCGAACGTGACATCGCCCGTTTCGCCCGGCGAGTTCCGGCTTCTGGCGTTCAGTCTGATGCTCATGATGGCGGTGGTGCTCCTTGTGGTGCTCAAGCCGCAGGGAGATCCGGGGGCGATCGTGCTCCCGGTGGGGCTGGCGATCGCGGGGCCGGGTCGCCGGCTGATGGCTTCGGCGATCGACGGCCTTCTCGGCGTGCTCGTCGTGGCGCGGATGCTGGACTTGTCGGTGGTGGACGTGCTCGGGCCGCTCGCGCTGCCCGTGACGGGGAGCCTGGACGTCGGGCCTCTGGCGCTGGCGATCATGGTGAACATCGCGCACTGCGCGGTGTCCGAGGCCCTCTTTGGGCGCACGATCGGGAAGGCGATGACGGGTCTGATCGTCGCGCGGGTGGATCTGGTCTCGGCGGGGTTGCCCCCGGGGCAGTTCAGGCCGCCAGTGTTCTGGCGGTCGGTCGTGCGGAACCTGATCAAGTGGGTTCTGCCGCCCGTGGCGATGCTGGCGCTGTCGGACCCGAGCGGTCGGCACCGGGGCGATCTGATCGCGCGGTCGGCGGTGCTGTGCCGGGCGAACGAGCCGTTATCGGACCAGTAGACCCCTGATTGAGGACGGGTCGGCGGAAACTGCGCGTGCGGGTGTCAAGCCTGCGCGGGTCAGCTCCCGATAACGCACTACGGACGCCGCGCAACGGGTGCGCGTGTCGGCTGCGGAGTGCGCGTTGGACGAAGAAGCCCAAGTCATCCAGACCAATACCGGCAAGCGCACGTGGCGTGAGCTCTGGCAGGTTCCGACGCTCGCCGCGGCGGTGGTTCTGCTGATCGCGGGTCTTGTGGGCGTCGTCCTGACCAAGCCCAAGCCCGATGTGAACGGGTATCTGCGTCAGGCCGAGGCCCGGATCACACGGGCCGAGTACCCGGGGGCGGTCGAGACGCTCAACGAGCACGTCCGCCCGCACGTGGATGCGCCGCACTTCACGAAAGAGCAGCTCCAGCGGTTCCATGTGCTCCGAGGCCGGGCGATCGGTCGGGGGCAGCGCGAGCTGATCGAGCGGCAAACGGTCAACGACGAATCGGTGCTCGCCGAGTTCGCCAGCGCCGAGCAGGCGGGGGCGGTGCTGGGGGGCGATGACCAGGTGCTCCGGATCGAGTCGCTCATCGCGACGGACCGCATGGATGAGGCGAAGGAGCGGATCGAGAAGCTGCCGGCGGAGTCGGTCTCGTCGCGGATCGGGCTGCGCAAGGCGCTGATCGAGCGTGTGCTGGCGGCGAGGTTCCCGAGGTACGAGCTCGCCGAGGAGCTTCTGATCGAGCTGACGCAGGACCCGCTTCTGAATGTGGGTGACCGGTGCTGGGCGACGGCGCGGCGAGCGGAGATTCAGATCGAGCGTGGGTTCATCGATGAGGCGATCACGGGGCTTCTGCGCGAGATGCCGAGGATCGCCGCGGCGGAGGACAACGCCAAGGGCGAGCTGTTTACGCTGCTCGGGCGGGGGTACATGGAATCTGGCGCGATCAGCGAGGCCCGCAAGCAGCTCGAGCGGGCGACGGAGCTGATCGACGACGGGGATGACCTGTACGCCGACACGCTTTTGGCGCTGGGCAACGCGTACGAGCAGACGGATGAGATGGAGCTGGCGATCGAGCAGTTCGACCATGTGACGCAGGACTACGCGAGTTCGGATGCGTACCTGCCGGCGCTGCTTGGCCGGGGGAACGTGCTCTCGGCGATCGCCGAGACGGACCCGGCGATGGTGAGCATCGAGGAGGCGGTGCAGGCGTACGTGCGGTTTGTCGAAGAGGCCAAGGGCGAGGCGACGCAGGGTCTGCTCGAAGAGGGCTCTCGCAGTCTGCTTCGCAGGGCCGAGGAGCAGTACATCCGGGACGAGCTGGTGATCGCGGCCCAGTACGCGCAGCTCGCCGAGGATCTCTGGGGGATCGACCAGGCGCCGGTGGATGTGCTGGAGACGCAGGCGCGGGTGAACCTGACGCTCGCCGAGGACATGCTCCGGGGCGCGGTCGAGGGCGAGGAGCACGTGATTGATCTTGCGGATGCGGACCCGGTGACGCGGGCGCAGACGCAGCGGTACTTCATCCGGTCGGCGGACTACTACCGCAGGCACGCCGACGCGATCGCGGGGAGCGACAACGACGTGGCGTACGCGAGCAGCCTGTGGAACGCGGCCGACGCGTACGACCGGGGCGGGGATTCGGGCGAGGCGATCGCGGGGTTCATCGAGTTCGCCTCGACGATCTCGGACGATCCGCGCGTGCCCGAAGCGCAGTTCAGGCTCGCACGGGCGTACCAGGCGAGCGGCGAGTATGCGCTGGCGGCGGATCAGTTCGAGGACCTGATCAACGCCTCGCATGACACGGAACTCGGTCGGCACGTGGGGCCTTACGCGGTTTTGAGCTATGTGCCGCTGGCGCAGGTGTACCTCGCCGACGCGGACGAGGGGAACGACGAGCGGGCGGAGGAACTGCTGGCGATCGTGATCCGGGGCGAGATCGGGGATGTCGACTCGGAGGCGTTCGCCTCGGCGCTGGCCTCGATCGGGCAGGTGTACTACCTCAAGGGCGAGTACCCGCGCGCGATCGAGAGCCTGAGCGAGGCGGTGGCCAGGGGCATGGGCACGCGGGACGTGCACAGGCTCCAGTTCCTGCTGGGCGATGCGCGGCGGCTCGAAGCGGACCGCATCCGCGACACGCTGACGCAGGGCTCGGTGGCGCCCTCGGTCGCCAGGGAGCTTGCCGACAAGCGCAAGGAGCACCTGGAGCTAGCGGCTCAGCTCTTCTCGGAGGCGAGGGACGGGCTCGACTCGATCGACGCCCGCCGGCGCACGGCGCTGGAGAACCTGTATCTGCGGAACAGCTATTTCTACATCGGCGACTGCGCGTTCGACCTGGGCGAGTACGAGAGCGCGATCCGTTCGTACTCGATCGCCAAGGACCGGTACTCGAACGAGGCGGCCTCGCTGGTGGCGATGGTGCAGATCTTCAACTCGTACTTCGAGCTGGGCGATCTGGAACGCGCGAGGACCGCCAGCGAGCGCGCGCGGAGATTTTATGAATCGCTCCCCAAGGAGGCGTGGGAGGACAAGTCGCTCCCGATGTCGCGGGCCGACTGGGAGCGGTGGCTCGATTCGAGCTACGAGCTTGCGGTGATGCGTTCAGAGGGACTGGGCGGGTAGTCAGCGGAATCGGCGGCGGAGCCCGCCTGAATGAAAGGGTCACGGATGACCGAGACAACCGAACACAGAGCCGTCCCGGAGGGGCTCGTGTCGCTCGTGGGCGAGCAGATCGGGCTCTACAAGCAGCTCGAAGAGCTGAGCCTGCGCCAGCACGAGCTCGTCGAGAGCGAGGACACCGATGCGCTTCTGAACGTGCTCAACGAGCGGCAGAGGCTGATCGAATACATCACGGACGTCGCCTCGCGGATGACGCCCTACCGCGCCCGGTGGGACGACCACGTGGGCACGCTCGCCGAGGGTGAGCGCGAGGCGCTCCGGCGCGGGCTGGATGATCTGGCGACGATGATGGCGCGGATCGCCGACCGGGACGAGCACGACCGCAGGACGATGGAAGACCGCAGGCAGCGCGTGCAGACGCAGATCTCGGGCGTCAAGCGGGGCGGCGCGGCAGTGCGTTCGTACGGGCAATCGGCGCCCCGCGGGCCGAGGTTCCAGGATCGGCAGGCCTGATCGGTGAGTGCGGCACCGACCCATCCCGCGATGAACGTGAGCTCGAGCGAGCTCGGGGAGCTGTTTAGCGCCTTCAACGAGGTGACGGGCAAGCTGCAGGAGACGCACGAGCGGCTGACGGGCGAGGTTGTGCGCCTCAAGGGCGAGCTCCGCCGCGCGAACGACGAGCTGGACCGCTCGCGGCGTTTGGCGGCGCTGGGTGAGATGGCGGCGGGCATCGCGCACGAGGTGCGGAACCCGCTCGGCTCGATCGGGCTCTACGCGGAGATGCTGACGGCGGACCTTGCGGATCGGCCAGCCGAGTGCGAGGTGGCCAGGAAGATCCGCCGGGCGGTGATCGGGCTCGACGCGGTGGTGGGGGATGTTTTGAGTTTCAGCCGAGCGATGCAGGTCCGGCGCGTGGAAGTGGAATTGCCCGGCGCGGTCGAGCGGGCGGCTGAGAGCTGCCGGGAGGTGCTCGGGGGTGAGCCGGGGGTAACGCTTGGGCTCTCTGGCAAGCCGATGGAGCTCGACGCGGACCACGGTTTGTTGCAGCAGGCGCTGGTGAACATCCTGCGGAACGCGGCGGAGGCGGCGCTGAGCCATGCCCAGACTCGAGCGCCCGCGATCGAGGTCGCGTGGGAGGCGTCGGCGATCGACACGGGCGACGAGCGCGTGGAGGCGGTCTCGATCCGGGTCGCGGATTCGGGGCAGGGGCTGACGGACGAGGTGCGTCAGCGGATGTTCAACCCGTTCTTTACGACGCGGAACGTCGGGACGGGTCTTGGGCTGGCGATCGTGCACCGGATTGTCGATGCGCACGGCGGGCAGATCCGCGTGCGGAATGCGGAAGAGGGCGAGCGCTATCCGGGCGGCGCGGTGGTCGAGCTGATGCTGCCCGTAGCGAACAGGATTCCAGAGATTCAGATCGCGGGGGAGCGAGCCCCCGCTGCGGAGAGTGATCGATGAAGACCGTCTTGGTGGTGGATGACAAGGAAATGATGCGCGACAGCGTGGGCTCGACGCTCCAGCGCGCGGGGTTTGCGGTGGTGACGGCCGAGAACGGCGAGCAGGCGCTCGCTGTGGCGGCGAAGAAGCGTCCCGACGCGGTGGTGACGGATCTCAAGATGCCGGGGCTCTCGGGGATCGAGCTGCTCGAGAAGCTCCGCGAGATCGACTCGGAGCTGCCCGTGGTGCTCATGACGGCCTTCGGGACGATCGAGACGGCGGTCTCGGCGATGAAGCTGGGCGCGTTCGACTACATCACCAAGCCCTTCCAGGGCGACGAGCTGGTGATCGCGATGAAGCGGGCGTGTCAGCATGTCACGATCGTGCGCGAGAACGCGGTGCTGCGGGCGCAGTCGGCGCCGGTGGTGAAGCAGGCCAAGGGCGAATCGCGGTTCGGACTGGATCGGCTCATCGGGACGTCGCCGGCGATGCGGCGCGTGCGGGAGCAGGTGGCGGCGGTCGCCGAGAGCCTGGGCACGGTGATGATCATCGGTGAGAGCGGCTCGGGCAAGGAGGTCGTGGCGAGGGCGGTCCACGAGGTGAGCCAGCGCCGAGAGGGGCCGATGCTCGCGGTGAACTGCGCGGCTTTGAGCGAGAGCCTGCTCGAGTCGGAATTGTTCGGGCACGAAAAGGGTGCGTTCACGGGCGCGGACCAGCTCCGCAAGGGTCGGTTCGAGCTGGCCGATCGTGGGTCGCTGCTGCTGGACGAGGTGAGCGAGATCGCGCCCTCGCTGCAGGCGAAGCTTTTGCGCGTGTTGCAGGAGCGTTCGTTCGAGCGTGTGGGTTCGAGCCTGACGATCGGGGTCGATGTGCGCGTGATCGCCACGAGCAACCGGGATCTGCCAAGGTCGGTCGCCAAGGGCGATTTCAGGCAGGACTTGTTTTTCCGGCTCAACGTGCTCCCGATTCATCTTCCGCCGCTGAGGGAGCGGAGCACGGACGTGGCGGAACTGGCGACGCACTTCGTCGGCCAGATCTCCAGGCGCGAGGGTGTGGAAGATCTGGGGTTTACCCCCGAGGCGATGGAGCTGATGGAGAAGTACACCTGGCCCGGCAACGTGCGCGAATTGCAGAACATCTGCGAGCGGGCGGTGGTGCTGGGTCGGGCCCGGCAGACGGGGGAGATCGGCCTGAGCATGATCGAGCCCTGGCTCGGGATGATGGGCTTTGAGTTCGAGGCGGCGGCGAGTTCGCCGGCGGTCGAGGTGCGGAGCCAGGCGACGAGCGTGTTCGTCGAGGCGACCAGCGCGCACATCGAGCGGAACCTGACGCAGGGCGAAAGGGCCGAGCCTGTGGCGCGGTCGTCGGCGCTGGCGGATGTCGTTCGGCCCGAGCTGACACTGGAGGAACTGGAGCGGGACGCGATCGTCAAGACGCTCGAACGCTTCGGCGGGCACCGCCAGAAGTCGGCCAAGAGCCTGGGCATCGGGGTGCGGACGCTCGGGCTCAAGCTCAAGAAGTGGAAGGAAGAGGACAAGGTCTCGCAGTCGCTGTAGCGGTGTGAGCGAAGTGTTCGGTCTGGCCCGCTGTTTGCCGGAGATTCAGGGCGATGATTCTTGATGATGTGCTCAGTTCGGGTGCCCTGCCGGCGCTGGAAGCGACGATCCGCTTCGCGGGCCAGCGGAACAGGCTGATCGGGCACAACATCGCGAACATCTCGACGCCGAACTTTCAGCAGAAGGACGTGTCACCCGGGGATTTCCAGAAGTGGCTCGCCGAGGCGGTTCAGGAGAGGCGTGCCCGGAACGGGGGCATGCACGGCGGGCTCAAGCTCAAGGACGACCGGCAGTTCCGGGCGACCCGGGACGGATCGTTCGAGTTGAACCCGCTCTCGAGCACGGGGGGGATTCTGGCGCATGACCGGAACAACCGCGATCTGGAGTCGCTCATGCAGGGGCTCGCCGAGAACTTGGCGGCGTACCAGGTCGCGACGGATCTGATGCGGTCACGGATGGGCACGATCGGCGTGGCGATCACGCAGCGGGTGTAAGCAGGAAGGACTGACCGGTGTACGGCTCGCTCGACATCTCGACCAGCGGCATGATCGCCCAGCGGACGCGGCTGGACGTCATCAGCGCCAACATCAGCAACAAGAACACAATCCTTGATGCGCAGGGCAATTACAACCCGTACCGGCGGCGGATCGCATATCTGGCGGCGGGCAACCCGGGGGCGCAGAGCGCCTCGGGGCAGAAGCTGGGCGTGCACGTGGGCCAGATCGGGCAGGACCAGTCGCCGTTCAATCTGAAGTATGCTCCGAACAGCCCGTACGCGGACGCGGCGGGGTATATCAAGGAGCCCAACATCGACACGACCAGCGAGCGGATCGATGCGATGGAGGCGGTCCGGGCGTACGAGGCGAACGTGGCGGCGGCGGAATCGACGAAACAGATGCTGGCCCTCGGTTTGCGTCTGATCGGCTAATGAACGCGGAATGAGCGAGGCCCGGGATGTGTGGGCCGACAGGAGTGCAGAGCATGACAGACCCACTCGGACTCATCGGCGGTGCGCAGCAGACGCAGGCGGCGGCTGGGCTTGCGCCGGTTCGGCGAGCGGGCGAGACGAGCGGCCCCGCGTTCAAGGACCTCTTGATGCAGAACATCGAGCAGGTTAACAAGCTCCAGGAAGACGCGACTCAGGCGATCGAGGACATCAGCACGGGCAAGCGCGACGACGTGGAGAACGTGCTCCTGGCGACGGCCAAGGCGGACACGGCCTTCAGGCTCCTGCAGCAGGTGCGGAACAAGGTCTTCGAGGCGTACGCCGAGATCCAGCAGCTTCGGGTCTGACGCGCAGTTCGTGCGCGTGAATCGGGCGCAGTTCCTGCCGATGTGAGCGCAAGTTCAAGCAACAGGGTTCGGAGTGCCGAGGTATCGCACGCCCGGGGCGTGATCTGTCGATGCGCTGTTCTGGCCGGGCTGCGCCTGGAGGCGCACGATCCGATCGCGGCACGGAGGCCGATGCCCTATGTTCGACTCGCTTGGACGCATTCTGAGGAACGCGACCGATCAGATCGGGAAGCTGACGCCCGCGGCGAGGCTCACGGTCATCATGACCGTGGCCATGATGGCGATGCTGCTCTTCCTGGTCAGCATCTACGCGGGCGGGCCCAAGCGGGTGGAGCTGGCGGCGGGCACGGACGCGGCCTTCAAGAGCCAGGCCCTGACGACGCTCCGCGCGGGCGGGATCGACGCGAATATCGACGCACAGGGGAAGCTGCTCGTCAAGGATGGGGATGTCGCGCGGGCCGAGGGGCTCCTGGCCTCGCAGGGTGTGCTGCCCTCGGACGGGGCGCTTCTGTTCTCGAACCTGGCCGAGCAGATGAAGTGGACGAACCCGCGCGAAGTCAACCAGCAGATGTTCCACATGGCGCTGCAGAACGAGCTGGCGCGGACGATCTCGAACTTCCCCAACATGAGCAAGGCGAACGTCTTCCTGGACATCCCGGCGCCCAGCGGCATCGGGATGGCCAACCGGCAGCCGTCCGCGTCGGTGACGGTCTTCACGCGGTCGGGCTTGCCCGTCAAGCAGGGCGAGGTGGACGCGGTCGCCAGGCTCGTCTCGAAGGCGGTGTCGGGGCTTGAGATCGACAATATCAGCGTGATCGACGGCTCGTCGGGCACGCCTCTTCGGGCGAGGACGGACGACGACGCCATCGCGACGAACTACCTCGAGCACAAGCTGCAGTTCGAGCGTGAGGTCGAGCAGAAGGTGATGGGGATCCTGGCAGCGATCCCGGGCGCGACGGTCGCGGTGACGGCGGACGTGGACGTCAAGCGCGTGACGAGCCGGCGCGAGGCGTACCTGAAGAACAACGAGGGGACGGTTTCGCTCCCGAGCTCGACGACGAGCAGCAAGGAAGAGAGCAAATCGGCCAGCGCGGGCGCTGAGGCGGGGACGCGGCCCAACACGGGCGCGGACATCAACACGGGCTCGTCTGGTGGCGCGGGGTTTGTCAAGACGGACGATTCGACGGACTTTGACTCGCGGGTGGGCTCGGAGGTGACGAGCACGATCGACCCGCGCGGGATGGCGACGGCGCTGAGTATTTCGGTGCAGGTGCCCAGGCGGTATGTCGAGGCCTTGGTGCCCAAGGCGGCGGACGCGGCAGCGGATGCGCCGGTGGATCAGGCGGCGATCGACGCGGCGTTTGCCGCCGAGCGAGAGCGGATT
>JBGSIX010000214.1:0-12705 GCA_041742315.1 Phycisphaerales bacterium
GGACGACGGCGGCGGCGCCGGCGAGCGCGGAGCCCAGGATCAGCGTGCGGTGATTCGGGCCGGTGATGAGGCGGACGGCGTGCGGGATGACCAGCCCAACGAAGCCGATCGGGCCGACCAAGACAACCGAGCCCGCGGTCAAGATGCCTGAGACGAGGAAGAGTGTGAGGCGCATCGCGCCGACGGGGACGCCCACGGAGCGGGCCTCGTCGTCGGACATAGCGGCGGCGTCCATCGCGGGGCCGAGCTTGGCACCGATGGCGGCTCCGAGCGCGGTGACGGCGAGCGTGCCCCAGACGATGGGGAGTGAGAGATCGTCGGAGAGCCGGCCCACGAGGAGTCGGGCGACGGCGAAGCCGCCGTCGGGGAGCATCTGGCGGATGAAGGCGCCTGCGGAGCCGCAGAGGATGCCCACAACGACGCCGACGAGGATGAGGGTGACGGGCTCGATGAAGCCCCGGCGCTGGCTGAGGGCGTAGACGAAGGCGAGGGTGGCCAGGGCCCCGATGACGGCGGGAATGGGCTCGGCGCCGGGGGGGGTGATCGCGCCGGTGGTCTGGTAGCCCAGGTACGCGGAGATGAGGATCGCCAGGCCCGAGCCGGCGGAGACACCCAGGAGGTCGGGCGAGGCGAGTGGGTTGCGGAGCAGGGACTGGAGCATGACGCCCGCGATGGCGAGGGATGAGCCGACCGAGGCGGCGGCGAGGATGCGGGTCCAGCGGAGGCGGGCGATGGTGTCGGTTGCGGGGAGGGCGAAGTCGTCGGTGCCGATGGCCAGGCGCAGGAGGGCGGCTCCGGCGAGGAGCAGGGCCAGGGCGGCGAGGATGGCGGCGTCTTTGGGCCTCACGGGGCAAGCCTACCCGGGCTGACGGGCGGGATGGCCTGGACTACCATTGGCCCCGGCGATTGATGTCGGCTTGAACGAGAGGAATTTGCCTTGGCCAGCACGATCCGCTGCAAGCTCATCACCCCAGAGGCCGCCCTTTTCAACGACGAGGTGACCTACGCCTCGGTCCCCGCGTGGGACGGTTTGATCGGTATGACCCACGGCGGGTCGCCGCTGGTCGCCAAGCTCGGGATGGGGCAGCTCCGGCTCGACTTCCCGGATCAGCAGGGCGCCCGGGGCGGGAGCCGGATCTACTATGTTGAGGATGGGTTCATGAAGTTCGCCAACAACGAGCTGACGATCCTGGCGAGCGCGGCGATGCCGGCGGAGAATCTGATCGAGGCGGACTGCGCGGCGGAGCTCAAGGCGGCGGAGACGCGGGGCGTGCCGAGCGACGCGACGAACCAGCTCGCGGAGATGGACAAGATCACCAAGGCCCGGAACGCCGCGCGGGCGAAGCTGGCGCTGGCTCGGGGCTTCAAGCACAAGGGCATCTGAGTTCGTTCGGATATTGAGGATGACTTTCGAGGCCCCTCGCATTGCGGGGGGTTTGTTCTTTTCAATGCGGAGAAAGTGTAGACGGAGGCAGGATGCCTCCGCCACGAGATGTTGAGGAATTACCACTTCACGCGTGTGGACATGGCGCGGTCGATGTCGCGTTTCTGTTCGCGTTCGGCGATGGACTGGCGTTTGTCGGAGTGGCCCTTGCCTTTGCCGAGCCCGATCTCGAGCTTAGCGTAGCCGTTGTGGAAGTAGAGCTTGAGGGGGATGAGGGTCATGCCCTTGCTCTCGGTGGCGCGGGCGAGGCGTTTAATCTCGGCTTTGTGGGCCAGGAGGACGCGGTCGCGTGTGGGGTGGTGGTTGCGGCTGGCGGCGGGGCCGTAGTGGCCGATGGTCATGCCGATGATCCGAAGCGAGAGGGGCTCGCTGGTGGCCTTGATGTAGGCCTCGCCGATGGAGACCTCGCCGTTGCGGACGGACTTGACCTCGGTGCCGTGGAGCTTCAGACCGACCACGAGCGTCGATTCGATGGCGTAGTCGTGCCTGGCCCGGCGGTTGTGGACCTCGGCTTCGTTCCCGGGTTTCTTCTTGCGTTTGCCGGCCATGGTCTGAACGATATGCCGAAGAAATCCCAAGAACGCGGGTGAAGCAGCAGGGGGTACACTCGGACTGATGGAAGTTGTCGGCATTGTCCTGATCGCGGTGATCGTGCTCACCCTCATCGGTGTGGCGATCTACTACAGCCACAAGGCCGAGCAGGAGCGGATCGCGGCGCTCCGGCAGCTCGCCGCGGGATACGGGTGGTCGTTCGACCCGGGCTCCGATACGCGGCACGACGACGTGTACGGGTGCTTCAGCGTCTTCCGCACGGGCCACAGCCGGCGGGCGTACAACACGATCTCGGGCACGCACGAAATCAACGGCAGCCCGCACCCGGTCAAGATGGGTGATTATCTCTACAAGGTCACGACGTCCAACGGCAAAACAACGACCACGACCACATACCGGCTGAGCTATCTGATTCTGCATCTGCCCTACGCGGGCGTTCCCGACCTGATGATCAGGGCGGAACATTTCTTCGACAAGATCGGGGCGGCGATCGGGTTCGACGACATCGACTTCGAGTCGGCGGAGTTCAGCCGAAAGTTCATGGTGAAGTCGAACGACAAACGCTTCGCGTACGACGTCGTGACGCCGCGGATGATGGAGTTCCTGATGGCCTCGCCCAAGCGGTCGATCGACCAGCAGCGCGGAATGATCTGCATCACCAACGGCGTGCGTCGCTGGAAGGCCGAGGAGTTCATTCCCAGCCTCGGCTGGGTCTCGGAGTTCGTGGATCTGTGGCCCGACCATGTGGTGCGGGAGCTCGAGGAAAGGACGCGCTAATCGTGGAACCCGTCTTCATCATCCTCGGCGTCGTCGGTGCGGTGCTGCTCATCCCGATCGTCTGGCTGATCGCGATCTACAACCGGTTCGTTCGGCTTCGTCAGCACATCAAGGAGAGCTGGTCGGACATCGACGTCGAGCTCAAACGTCGGTACGACCTCGTGCCGAATCTGGTCGAGACCGTCAAGGGCTACGCCAAGCACGAGCGCGAGGCGCTAGAGATGGTCGTCGAGGCGCGCAGCCGCGCGGTCGCAAGTCACGGCAGCGCCGCCGAGCAGGCGGTGGACGAGTCGGCGATGCTGATCGGGCTCAAGAGGCTCTTCGTGCTCGCCGAGGCGTACCCCGAGCTCAAGGCCGATGCACACTACCTGGCGCTGCAGAAGGAGCTGAGCCTGACAGAGGACCGCATCGCCGCGAGCCGGCGCTTCTACAACGCGAACGTGCGCGAGATGAACCAGCTCCGGCACGCGTTCCCGACGAACGTGGTCGCGGGGATGTTCGGGTTCCGGGAAGGGAGCTTCTTTGAGCTTTCGAGCGAGGCGGAGCGTGTGGTGCCGAGGGTGGAGATGTAGGCAAGTCGATGGAGACGGAGGCAGGATGCCTCCGCCACGAGAAGACCATCACCCACCTCGCAGCGCTCGGCACCCTCTCCCCAATAGGGAGAGGGAGAAGAACTCAGCCGTCAACAACCGGGTTTGAGAGGACGCCGAGGCCGGAGATTTCGACTTCGACGGTGTCGCCGGGCCTCAGGAAACGCTGGGGCTTTCGGCCAAAGCCGACGCCGCTGGGGGTGCCGGTGAGGATGATGGTGCCGGGCAGGAGCGTGGTGGACGTGCTGAGCTCGGCGATGAGATAGGCGACGGTGTAGATCATCAGACTCGTGCTCGACGATTGCATCTGTTCGCCCGAGACGCGGCAGGCGATGTCGAGCTTCTGCGGATCGCCGATTTCATCGAGCGGGACAAGCCGTGGACCCAGCGGGCAGAAGGTGTCGAAGCTTTTGCCTCGGCAGAACTGGCCGCCCGCGCCCTGCTTCTGCCACCAGCGGGCGCTGACGTCGTTGGCGCAGCAGAGGCCGAGGATGTGGTCGAAGGCGTTGGTCTCGCTCACATCGCGAGCGGCGGTGCCGATGACGAGGGCGAGCTCGGCTTCGTAGTCGACCTGATCGGGGCCGCCCGTTTCCGGGTCGCGGCAGATGGGCGGGATGACGATCGGGTCTCCCGACAGGCAGGCGGAGGCGGGGTTTTTGGTGAAGTACATGGGTCGTTCGGGGACGACGCCCCCCATCTCGGAGGCGTGGTCGGCGTAGTTGCGCCCGATGCCGATGATGTGCGTGAGGGGGAGTGGCTCGGCGTCCGGGCGTTCGACGGCGACGAGGTTGTGGTGTTTGATGAGGTTCATCGATCGCTTCTCCGTGGCGGAGGCTTCCAGCCTCCGCGTTGAATGCAGGAAGAATACCGCGGAGGCTGGAAGCCTCCGCCACTGAAGATGTCTAGAGGACGTCGATTGGACCGGGGTCGGGGCAGAGGCCGGCTTTGTGGCCCTCGGTGAGCAGGTGTTTCAGGGCCGAGCGCCCCTTGTCGCCCATTGAACGGGTCAGCGGGCTGACGTACATCGAGAGGTACTTCTTGACGAGGGCG
Source organism: Phycisphaerales bacterium (assembly GCA_041742315.1). Taxonomy (GTDB): domain Bacteria; phylum Planctomycetota; class Phycisphaerae; order Phycisphaerales; family UBA1924. The sequence continues at coordinate 4,414 of JBGSIX010000214.1, forward strand.
TCGTCGTTCCACTCGGGTCGGCCCTCGCCGCGGATGCGGAGGAACTCGCGTGATTCGGCTTCGTGGGTGATGGCGTATTCGACGGACTCGGACAGGAGCTTTGAGAGCTTCGCGCAGGTCCCCGCGCCGAAGCGTTCGTCGAGGTCGCGTTTGATGACGTTGAGGCCGAGTGGCAAGGGCATGTGCGTGGTGTTCCCCCACCACTCGCCGAGGTCGGCGAGTTTGCGGAGGCCGGCGTCCTCGAAGGTGAGCTGCGCCTCGTGGATGAGCAGCCCCGCATCGGCGGCGCCGGATTGGACGGCGCCGATGATGTCGGCGAAGGGCATCTCGATGGCTCGCATCGTGTGCGCGGGGTCGATGGCGCGGAGCATGAGGCTGAGGGTGAGGAAGGCGGTGGTCTTGCGTCCGGGGACGGCGATGGTGATGTCGTCGTTCAATAGGGCTTCGACGGGGATCTCGCGGATGAAGCGGTTGTCGTCGGCGCGTGCAACGACCTTGGGGCCGTAGCCTTCGCCGAAGGAGCCGCCGCAGTCGGTGATCTGGTAGTGGTGCTTGATGTGCGGGTAGGTGTGGGCGCTGATGGCGGTGACATCGAGGTCGGCGCGCTCGATGGCCCGGCGGTTGAGTGCTTCGACGTCTTCGGGGAGGGGTTTGAATGTGAAGCCCTGCGTGTCGAGTGCGGGTTTGCCGAGTGGGCCATCGATGGGCGAGCCGTCGGCGTGGGTCATGCCGCAGAGGGGCCACCACATGACGAGGTCGTCGGAGTCTGGGGAGTGTGCGAGTGTGAGAGTGGGCATGGGGGATGATACAAGCCTGAAACTGTGAGCGACTCTTGCGAGCCGCACGCGTGAGCGGGCGTGAATCACATATGCTATTCGTGTGCGATTCCCTGTGTACTTTCTGACATGGACCACCCGCGGGACCTGGCTCCACGGCGATGAACGCGGATCGGTTGATCGCGATCATAACGCTCGGGGCACGCCCCTCCTGCCTCCGGATCTCGAACTTCAACTGTCCAATCAGGAGCGACTCGTGCGTGATCCAGTTCGTTTTTCTGATTCACAGCGGAGTATCGTGGGGGATGCCATCAAACGCGTGTGCTCGCATCGGAATTGATCATTGCTTGCCAGCAACGTTCGATCGAACCATGTGCATGTCTTGGTCGAAGCGCCGGGTTCCAAACCTGAGATCGTGATGGGCCAACTCAAATCGTGGGCGACACGAGATCTGCGGGAAGCGGGTGAGGTCGCTTCTATGGGGCGTATCTGGACCAATCAGGGTTCGACTCGGTGGATCAAGGATGAGGCATCGCTCACGGCGGCGATTGATTATGTCCTGAATCATCAATAACCGCCCGCTTACGCGGGCGGCTCGCAATGCAGGGATTCGGCGTCTTAGAACATGCTCGTCTGTTCGAGAGAGACGACTTCTTCGGTGGTCGGGTGGTCGATGTCGACTCGGTAGTCGCCGCTGAAGCAGCCGGTGCAGTAGTCCTCGGGGCTGTGGCGGGCGACGCTGAGGAGGCCTTCGAGTGAGAGGAAGTGGAGGCTGTCGACGCCGAGGAATTCGCGGATTTCGTCGACGGTTCGGTTGTTGGCGATGAGCTGGTCTTTGCTGGCGAAGTCGACGCCGAAGTAGCACGGGTGGCGGATGGGGGGCGAGCTGATGCGGAGGTGGATTTCCTTGGCTCCGGCTTCGCGGATGGCCATCATTTTGAGTCGGGTGGTGGTGCCGCGGACGATGGAGTCGTCGACGACGACCAGGCGTTTGCCGTCGACCATTTCGCGGACGACGTTGAGCTTGAGGCGGACGGCGGCCTCGCGTTCGTGCTGGGTGGGTTTGATGAAGGTGCGACCGACGTAGCGGTTGGGGATGATGGCTTCGCGGTAGGGCAGGCCGCTGACGTGGGCGTAGCCGTTGGCGGCGGATCGGCCCGAGTCTGGCATGGGCATGACCATGTCGGCTTCGACGGGGGCTTCGCTTGCAAGGACTTCGCCCATCTGTTCGCGGGCGCGCTGGACGTTCTGGCCGAAGACGTTGCTGGCGGGCGAGGCGAAGTAGACGTGCTCGAAGATGCATCGGGCCAGTCGCGGGGCGGGCTCGGCGTAGCGGCGGCTGGTGATGCCCGCGTCGGAGAGCGTGACGATCTCGCCCGGCTCGACCTCGCGGAGGAAGCGGGCGCCCATGACGTCGAGGGCGACGGTCTCGCTGGCGACGACGGGGTAGGTCTGGCCCTCGCGCTCGATCTCGCCCAAGACGAGCGGGCGCCAGCCCCAGGGGTCGCGGGCGGCTTCGATGCGGTCGGGGAAGAGGAGCACGAGGCTGAAGGCGCCTTGGAGGCGGCGGAGGGTGGCGGCGAGGGGGTCGGGGGTTTTGCGCTGCTCGGGGGAGGCGAGGAGGTGGATGACGACCTCGGTGTCGCTTGTGGTATGGAAGAGGTGGCCTCTTTCGGCGAATTTGCGGCGGAGGGCGGTGGCGTTGACGAGGTTGCCGTTGTGGGCGAGGGCGACGGAGCCGTCGATGGTCTGCTCGACGAGGGGCTGGGTGTTGCATGAGAGCGAGCCGCCGGCGGTGGAGTAGCGGTTGTGCCCGATGGCACCGGCGGTGCCGAACCAGTTGAGCTTGTCGAGGTGGGCTTTGGTGAAGACGTCGGCGACGAGGCCCATGCCGAGGTGGGATTCGATGTTCAGTCGGTCGGTGACGGCGATGCCGGCGGATTCCTGGCCCCGGTGCTGCTGGGCGTAGAGGGCCATGTAGATGTGAGTGGCGGGTGCGGGCAGGCCCCAGACGCCCGCGACGCCGCATTTTTCTTTGGGGGCGTCGACGCCCTCCGGTTGCTGGAGGACGCTCAGTGGGACGACTTTGGGCATCGATTGCGGCTCCGCGCGGGGTCTCTTGGAGTGTATGGGGGCGGCTTGGCGTGAATCTTTGGTGAAGCCGGGCGGGCCTGAAAGCTTCACAATCGAGTGGGTCCCAACGCCCCGAGCACCGACCCCGCGGACGGGGTCGGTGGCACAATGGGGGCACAACGGGGATCGGTTTGACTCCCCCGCTTGCTCGGTCTTGAATAGGCCCTGATATGGGCGCTGTGCCCGGATCACTCTTGCCGGCCCGAAGACTCGGTCCCCCGGCGTGATCGCCGAGACATCCTCGGCACCCGATCGGCGACGATCGGTGACGGAAGAAAGGAACCCGTTATGGCCCGTTATACCGGTCCGAAGGTCAGACTGTCCCGCCGCGTCGGAGTGCCGATCGCGGACATCCCCAAGCACACGAGCAAGCGTCAGCTCAATCCGCCCGGCATGCACGGGTACCGGATGCGTCGCCTGCGCGACTACGGCCTGCGTCTGAACGAGAAGCAGAAGATCCGCTACCACTACAACATCCTCGAGAAGCAGTTCCGCGGGTACGTGGAAGAGGCGGCTCGTCGCCCGGGCAACACGGGCGAGATCCTGATGCAGATCCTCGAGACACGCCTCGACAACGCGGTCCGGCGCTCGGGCTTTGCCCGGACGATCTGGGCGGCCCGCCAGATGGTCGTGCACGGTCACGTCCGCGTGAACGGCAAGAAGGTCGACAAGCCCAGCTTCGCGGTGAAGGTCGGCGACGAGATCACTTTCAAGCCCAAGATCGAGAAGCTGGTCCGCGAGCACATGGAAACAATGGCGGGCTACGAGGTTCCGGGCTGGCTGGACATCAACCCGGGCAAGCTGACGAGCAAGGTCGTGGCGCTGCCAGTTGGCGAGCAGATCCCGTTCGACGTGAACCCCAACCTGGTTATCGAGTTCTACCGCTAAACCATTTGCTGCCGAAGTTCTGGGGCAGACCGGCCCACGGAGAGACGCACCCGAAGCGGCCGATCGGAAACCCCGGTCGGCCGCCTTTCATTCAGGACCGCTGCCATGCTGAAGTTTCTGCGGAAGTACAACAAGTGGATCCTGGTGGTCGGGGGATCGCTGCTGATGGTGGCGTTCCTGGCGCCGCAGGCGATCCAGCAGATGCCCAAGCTGCACGACCCGGTGGAGGCGCAGTACGAGGGCAAGGGGGTCAAGGGGAGCACGCTCGAGCAGGCGGACAAGGAACTCCGCGCGGTCAACGCGCTGGGCGGCACGGGCGGGTTGGCGGACTATCTGCTCCAGCTCTCGGCGCCCAGCGGCGAGCGGCACATGGAGTGGTACATGCTCGCCCGCGAGGCCGAGGAGGCGGGGTTCGTCGGCTCGGATCAGGACGGCGTGTCGCTCTACCCGCAGCTGGCGCAGGAGCTCTCGCTCATGCAGGCGCGTGAGGTGGCGCGGCAGAACAACCTGCCCGAGAACTTCGTGCCCCAGCTGGCGCAGAGCTACGTCGAGCCGTGGATGAATCGGCTGGCCAGCAGCGAGGGCGGGGCCGCGGTGGCGGCGGGCTTCCGGTCGATGGATGAGCTTCACAAAGCTGTCGCCAAGCTCCGGGGCATCCTCCGCATGAAGACGGCCTATGGCGTGATGGGCCGGCTCTCGAGCTCGCGGGCGACGCGCGCGGGCTCGGAGACGCTTGGCGCGGCGAAGGTGGACTACGTCGTGATCCCGGCGGACCGGTTCATCGACTCGGTTCCCGAGCCCACCGAGGAAGAGATCCGGGCGCACTACGAGAAGTACGCGGACAAGCTCCCGAGCGAGACGGAACACGGCATCGGGTACCGTCAGCCGCAGCTCGTGAAGCTGGAATGGCTCGCGATCGAGCGCACGCCGATTGAGGATGCGATCACGATCGACGCGGTCGAGGCGAGCAAGTTCCAGCAGCTCAACAAGGACATGTATCCCGGGAGCTTCAGCGAGGAACGCTCGAATATCGAGGCGGCGCTCAAGCGTCAGAAGGCGCAGCAGATCATCGCGCAGGCGGAGAACTTCGTCCGGGCCGAGGTGCTCCGGGCGACCAGGACGCTGCAGCGGCGCGACGGGTATGTGATCCTGCCCGAGGACTGGGCGAGCCAGCGTCCGACGCTCGAGGCGATCGCCGAGCACGTGGTCAAGCAGGTCGCCGAGTCCAACGGCGGGCTGCAGATCCCGCTGCCTTCGATCACGATCCGCAACTCGAAGTGGATGACGCAGCAGGGCGTCCTTTCGATCGAGGGCTTTGGCGGTTCGACGCTCCGCGTGGGCAGCATCCAGCTCCCGGCGTGGGCGGCGGTGTTCAGCGTGAAGGAGCTCAATGCGAACCCGAATCTGCCGCTGCAGACGGGCTTGCTCGCCAGCGAGTTCCCGACGACGGGCAACGACGGGACGAAGTACTTCTTTCGCGTGCTCGCGGCCCGCGAAGAGTCGGCGCCCGAGTCGCTGGGCGAGGTGCGCGAGGACGTGGTCAGGGATCTGAAGCGGATCCGGGCGTACGACCGCGTGGTGAGCGAGCTTGGGAGCTACACCGAGGTCGCGATCAACGCGGGGCTCGAGGCGGTGGTCGAGTCGGTGAACGCGGGTTTGCCGAGCGAGGACGAGGTCACGGTGGGCGACGACGCGACACCCGATCGCGTGTCGATCACGGCCGGCGTGACGCTTCGGAGCCGGGCGGGTCAGGGGACGCCGCTGGTGTTCCGCGACGAGAGCGTGCTGGCGGCGGCGATCGAAGTTTCCAAGCCTTTAGACCCGACGCGGCAGATCGAGGACATCCCGCTCCCCGAGCGGACGTTCGCGGCGCCGGCGCCCAAGTCGCTTTCGGTGGTGGTCGGCCGGGTGACGGAGCTGATGCCGCTGACGCAGGAAGACTTCGCCCTTGGGTACAACCAGATCTCGTCGCTCTTGACGCAGCTCGAGGTGAACGCGCTCGATGGGGACTTCAACCCGTTCTCGTACGAGCAGCTCAAGCAGCGTCACGGCTGGGTGGATAAGCGCCCGAGGCGTGGCTCGGATGGGGCGGAAGCGGCGGATGAGGAAGACGCCGGGGAGTAAGGCGTCAGGAAATCTGGCGTTGCACGCATCATTCGAAAAGTAGCGCACACAAAGCTCAAGACCCCCTCCGTCGGCTTCGTCGACCTCCCCGTCGGCGACGGGGGAGGAGAGGTGTTGGTCAGACTTTGACCTTGGCCCAGCCGCCGTGGAGGAATCGCCCGGCGAAGAGCATGCCTCTCAGGACGAGTTCGATGCAGAGCCCGAGCCAGAGGCCGTTGAGCGTGCCGGTGACGCCTTCGATGTGTGGGAATGGGTTGGCGAAGACGACCTGGTTGACGATCTCGCCCTGTTCGTTGGCGAGGGGCCAGTAGATATCGACGCCGCTGAGCGCGTAGGCGAGTGGGAGTCGCATGAGGTAGGTGGAGATCCAGGTGATCCACATGACGAATGTGACGTCGCCCGCGCCGCGGAGGGCGGAGCGGATGACGAGTGCGATGCCGAAGGGGATCTGGACGGCGCCGCAGATGACCAAGAGCTTTGGGACGAGTTCGAGGTGGACGGGCTGTGCGGTGAATCGGCCGATGATCCAGTGTGGGAAGAGGATGAAGGCGGCGCCCATGCAGCCCATGATGCCGGCGCCGATGAGCGTGCAGCGGAGGATGGCGGTGCGGGCGCGGGTGGCGCTGCCCGCGCCCAGGTATTGGCCGGCGAGAGTTGCGGCGGCCATGCCCATGGAGAATCCGGGGAGGAAGCTGAAGGCCTCGATGCGGATGCCCCAGATGTGCGCACCGAAGACGCCGTCACCCGAGCCGCCGGCCTGCCTGTCGGCGAGCGCGAGCCAGCCGACGAACATGACGACGAAGAAGTTGCCGATCCACATGCCGAAGCTCTCGGCGAAGTTGGGGGCGCCCAGGCGCAGGAGCCGCTTGAGCGTGAGGCGGTGGGGTCTCAGCCAGCGGCGTTTGAGGCGGATGCCCGATCGGCCCCGGATGAGGAAGGCGGTGATCACGGCCGCGCCGACGGCGTGCGCGACGAGCGTGCCCACGGCGATGCCTTGGACACCCATCTCGAAGCCGGGGACGGCTGGGACGATCTGGTTGACGATGAGGTTGCCCGCGTCGTCGAGCCTGCTGGTCTGGATGGGCACGCCCGCCAGAACGAAGCTGACGATCATGTTGACGACGTTGCAGAGCGCCATCGCGACGAGGGGGCGGTAGGAATCGCCCGCGCCTCGGAGGCAGGCGATGCCGGCGAAGAGGATGGAACTCAGCGGCACGCCCGCGGCGACGATGCGGAGGTAGCCGATGAACGCGCTGCGAGCCTCGCCCTTGAGGCTCACGAGGCTGGCGATGGTCGGCGCGATGGAGGCGATGAAGCCCCCGACGATGAGGCCCGAGGCGATGGCGACGAGGTAGGTCTGCCCGACGGCGGCGTTGGCGACGGAAAGGCGGTGCTTGCCGACGGAACGGCTGACGAGCGCGGTCGCGCCGGTGGCCAGCGCCATGGCGATGAGCCCGATGAACCAGACGAAGTAGGACGCGACGCCGATCGCGTCGGTGGCCTCGGCGGAGATCTGCGAGGCGAGCATGGTGTCGGTCAGGCCCACGAGTGAGTTGAGATAGCTCTCGAGGAGGATGGGCCAGGCCAGGATCCAGATGGCCTTGTTCATGGTGAGGCCTTTGAGCCTGCCACGGGTGAGCTTGCCATCGGGGGAGAGGAGCTGGCGGACTTCCCGTGCGACGGGCGCGCAGGATTCCTGCGACGGATCGAGCGTCTGGGCGTCGATCGTCAGGCCTGTCTCGTCCTGTTCGTGCTTGTGGGTCACGGGAGGCCGATGGTACGTCGCCCGGGCGAGGACGCGGCGGGAAACTCAGCGGAGCGCGTCGAGAAGCTCGGGGATGCCCTTGGCGTGCGTGGCGACGGTTTCGAGGATGGGGCGTTTGCCGGCGATCTCGCGGAGATCGCGGACGAGCTCGTTCTCGCCGGGGTGGTCGGCCTTGTTGCAGACGAAGAGGTCGGCGATCTCGAGGATGCCGGCCTTGTCCATCTGGACGGCATCACCCATGCCGGGAGTGAGGACGACGGCGGTGGTGTCGACGTGGTCGCGGATGCGGGTCTCGTTCTGGCCCGCGCCGACGGTCTCGACGAAGACGGTGTCGTAGGCCTGGTCGCCCGAGCCCGCGCCGCCGATGAGTTCGAGGATCGCGTCGAGCGAGCGGTAGTCCTCACCGCGGATGGCGAGCGAACGGTAGAAGACTTCCTCGCCCAGGGCGTTGAAGTCGACGCGGAGTCGGTCGCCCAGGAGCGCACCGCCGGTGATTGGGCTCATGGGGTCGAAGGCGACGACGGCGCAGCGCCCAAGCGAAGGGTCGGCCTTGGCGCGGCGGGAGTGCTCGCCCACGAGCTGGGCGACGAGCGTGCTCTTGCCCGC
>JBGSIX010000215.1:0-1591 GCA_041742315.1 Phycisphaerales bacterium
GGCCGTGGTGCGCCAGCGCCCGCGCCGCCGCCGAACGCACCGCCGCGTCTTCGTCGGTCAGGTTGTCCTCGAAGAGCTCGAGATAGACCTCTTCGCCCGCAAAGGGCGCGTTGGCGAGCAGGAGCGTGCCCTGGTAGCGCCGGTCCGCGTTCTCCTGGTCCAGCGCCCAGGCCGTCGCCTGAGCGGGCGAGGGCCGTGAAATCAGCGAAAAAACGCCCTTGGCCTCCGGGTTGTACTGGAAACCCATGTCTTCCACGAGCCCGCAGCCGGCCAGAGGCGTCAGAGCGAGCACAACGAGCGAAATGGCCCTGCATCCGGGTGCCGACATGGGCGGAGTATACCGGGCCGAGTTGGGGGCTTTAGAATGCCCGCATGAGATGGACCCTCCCAGCCGTGCTCGCCGCTCTGCTCACCGGCTGTGCCGCCAGCCCCGACGTCTCCCCAGGCGAGCCCGCGCGGGGCCTCGAACTGGGCGTCTTGCAACCCTCCGAAGGACACCTCTCGGCCGAGCTCCTCTTCTCGCCCGATCCGATCATCGCGCGATACCAACGCTTCCAGGGCGGCTCATCCAGACCCGCCACGCGCCGATCCGAGATGCGCGTCAATCCCACCCAGGAAGGCTGGGAGGTCCAGTGGTGGCTCCTACCGAGCCGGGCCACGGGCAACCCGACCTATGAGCACGGGCTGACTCTCCGCCACGGCGGCGATGGCTCGGTCCTGGCCGTCAAAGGCTTCGGCGAACCCGGTACGGACCAGATCGTCTTCGACCCGCCCGTGCGCATGACCGCAGCCCTCATGTCCTCGGGCGAAAGAGTCACAAGCGAATTCCTGGCACGCCAGATCGATGACGAGGGCAAGCAGCGCGGCTCGGGACCCGGCACCGCCTGGACCGAGTACGCCGGCAAGCAGCGCGTCGTCACACCCATGGGCACCTACGACGCCGACGTCGTCCTCTCGGAATGGAATCTCGACTTCGGCAACGGCACCATCCACATGCAGCAGCGCACCTGGATCGCCACCATCATGCCCGGACGCACCACCGTCGTCGCCCAGGAAATCGAGCAGGAAACGTCCACGCTCGGCTTCACCGGCCTCTCGCGCACACGCCTCGCGATCGAATCCCTCGTGCGCTAACTCATGCCATCAAAAAAGAGCCGCGAGCGTAAGCTCGCGGAAGTCTTGGAGTTTCAAACAATTGACGCCGAAGTATCGCTTGTCCGCGTGCTCACGCCCGCGGCTCTTTCGGGTCTGACTCACTCAATCAGAACTCGCTTTGGCGCATCGCCACGGGCGGACCGAGGATCTCGGTGAGCACGATCGCCTTGCGCAGCTCGGCGGGCCCGAGCTTGCCCACGACCGCCGCCGAAGGCACACGTTTGGTCGCTCGGACCGCACGCTTGGCGTGGATCTGCGAGCCCATCGCCTCGATCGGGATCATGGGCGGCGTCGCGAGATGCGAGGCCTCGGCGTATGTCTGGGACGCGCCGACGATCTTGCCCACCGCCTGGGCGGGTGAAGCCGACGCCTTCTGCGGACTCGTCTTGGCCTGCTCGGCGCGCCTCTGGGCGGCCCGCCTTCTCGCCTCGGCCTG
>JBGSIX010000216.1:0-3131 GCA_041742315.1 Phycisphaerales bacterium
CCGCATGGACGAGGACGGCTCGGGCCAGGCAGGGCGCGACCTGATGCCGGGCTCGGCGTTCCTGATGGATCTGCACTCACGCGTCAGGCCCGAGGGCGTGCCCATCACGGCGGTCGTCGCCGAGGCGCCCAAACCCGACGCCAAGGGGATCGAGGTCGCGCTGCTCATGTCCATACCCGGTGCGATCGCACAGGAGCCCGAGGCCAAGCAGGCGGCGCGGGATTTCGGGTCGTGGGCGAGCAGGTGGCTCGGAGAGGCGATCGATCTGGTGGGTGACGGCGTGGTGGACGCGGATTCGGGCCGGAGCGCCTGGACGATGGACGTGGTGCCGGTGCGGGCGCTGCACCGGTCGATGATCACGCGCATGCCCTGCCCGATTCGGGGGGATGTCGAGCCGCCGGCGATCGCGATCGTCCTCGATCGCGTGGAACGGGATCTCAAGAGGGCCAGATAGCAGATAGCCAGAGGGCCAGATTCTGAGATCTGTCTTTCTGCATTTCATCTGGCCCTCTGGCTATCTGCCATCTGGCCCTCTGGTAAACTCCGAACATGGGGCAGAGTCGCCACCATTACGAGCAGGCTCTCGAGGCGCACCTGCGGTCGAGGCGGATCCCGTTCATCTCGGTGAACGAGGCCCGCCGGACGCTCTTGCCGCCCGATGCGGAGCTCTCGATCGCGGACCCTTCGAGCGAGACGGGTCGGCGGGTGCTGCTCAAGTCGTTCGATTTCGTGGTCTACGGCGAGCCGACGAACCTGCTCGTGGACGTCAAGGGCCGGAAGGTCCGGAGCAGGTCCAACAGCGTGGGCCGGCTCGAATCGTGGGTGACGCAGGACGACGTGGAGGCGCTTGGGCGCTGGGAGCGGCTTTTCGGGGCCGATTTCCGGGCGGCGTTCGTGTTCATCTACTGGTGCGAGGACCAGCCTCCTGATGCGCTCTTCCAGGAGATCTTCGAGCACCGGGGGCGGTGGTACGCGGTCCGGAGCGTGCTGCTGGACGCGTACAAGCGGGAGATGGTGCCCAGGAGCAATCGCTGGCGGACGGTCAACGTGCCCACGGCGGCGTACGAGCGGATCAGTTCGCCCCTGACGGCGCCCCCGAGCCAGGAGTTCCGGGCGGGTCAGGCGGTCCAAGTCGGGGAAACGCGCTTTGCCCCGGCCCTTGCCGCCCGGTAGCATCGGGGCATGAAGACGGGCACACGCAGAGGCAGTTCGTTCGGTCGGCTCGTGGTGCCGGTGGTGCTTGGCGCGGTTCTGGCGTGTGCGGGAACGGTCTCGGCCCAGCCTCAGAGCCAGCCCGCGGCCCCCACACTCCTGCGTCCGCCGAGTTCGAACAACACGACGTCCAAACCCCCGAAGTACCGCATGTACCTGACGGTGCTGCTGATCGGCGGTCTGATGCTGGGCGCCAATGCGATCCCGTCCAAGCGCGGGCACCAGGACTGATTGGTCCCCAAAGTGCGGCTGCGAGCCGCCGGAGTCAATGACATGGAAACACCGCAGACCAAGCGGGCTCGGTCGATCGCCGGGCCTTTGATCGCGCTCAACGCCGGGCTCCTGGTGGTGCTGGGCATCGTCTCGATCGCGCAGGCGCAGCCCGGGGCGCGGGCCCGGGGCAACTACGCGATGGTCGGGGGCGAGTACCTGGGCGGGGGCGGGGCGAACGCCGTGTACATCCTCGACGCGGCGAATCAGGAATTGATCGCGGTGAAGTGGGACGAGAGCCGCAAGGTGCTCGACGGGCTGGGCTACCGCGACCTGAGCAAGGACGCGCAGCAGAGGGGTGGACGATGAAACGCGAGAGCGCCCTCAACATGAACGTGCTCTGGGTGTCGGCGGTGGCGCTGGCGGCCTTGGTCGTCTTGCAGCTCGGCCGGGGCGGCGGCGTGCCCTTCGAGCAGCAGGCGCTGGCCGAGATGGTGACGAGCGTAGGCGACTACAGCATCATGACCACCGACGGCGGGAACGAGGAGCTGCTCTTCGTGCTCGACAACCGCAACGAGCAGCTGATGGTCTACAAGGTGGACCAGCAGAAGTCGATGACGCTCCTGGCCCGCGAGGAGCTCGACAGCGTCTTCGCGTCGGCTCGCAGCAAGCTGGGCGGGCGGTAAGGCCCACGCCGCGACACCATGCCGATTGTTCCATTGCCGCAATTCGAGACGGACCTCGCCCAGTATCTGAGCGAGAAGGAGGACCGCGAGGCCTACGAGCGTCTGCGCGCGCCCTCGACGATGGTCGTGCGGTTCGGCGCGATGCTCATGGTGGGCGAGTTCCCCTACGACGGCGAGGCGAAGCCCGGCTGCGGGTCCAAGATCGTGGTCCGCACGCACCGGGGGACCGAGGTGGGCGAGATGCTCACGTCGACCTGCGAGAACGCGGGCTGCGCCAAGAGCGTGACGCGCAAGGAGATGCTCGAGTACATCGACAACTCGGGCGGGGCGGACTACCCGTTCCTGGACTCCAAGCACAACAAGTACGGCGTCAAGGGCCGGGCGCTGCGGATCGCGACGGCCGAGGACCTGGCGCTGCAGAGCAGGCTCGCCGAGCAGAGCGGTGCGATCAGGAAGCGGGCGCAGGAGCTCTCGCATTCGACGGGCGTGAACGTCAAGATCGTCGAGGCCGAGCAGATCCTGGGGGGCGAGACGCTCACGGTGCACTTCCTGTCGGAGGAGCGCGTGGAGTTCGGGCCTCTGCTGGCGGCGCTCAAGCACGAGTACCCCGAGACGCGGGTCGAGCTCAAGCAGATCGGCGCGCGGGACGAGGCGCGGCTCACGGCGGACTACGAGCGGTGCGGGCAGTACTGCTGCTGCAAGAACTTCCTGAAGGTGCTCAAGCCCGTGAGCATGCGGAGCGCCAAGACGCAGAAGGCCACGCTCGACCCGCTCAAGATCTCGGGGCGTTGCGGCAGGCTCATGTGCTGCCTGCGGTACGAGGACAAGACGTACTCGGAGCTCAAGAAAAACCTGCCCAACCGCAAGACGCGCGTGGGCACGCCCCACGGCGACGGAATCGTGCTGGACTCGCAGATCCTGACGCAGCTCGTGCTTGTCAGGCTCGACGACACGCGGACGGTCGCGGTGCCGGTGGAGGAGCTGCTCAAGCCGGGCGAGTCGCCCACGCCGCCGCCGACGCCG
>JBGSIX010000217.1:0-7991 GCA_041742315.1 Phycisphaerales bacterium
GCATGAGCCCGACGCGCTCGAGCGCCACACCCAGCGCCGCGCCGGCGACCGCGCCCAGGAACAGGCTCGGCGCGAGCACGCCGCCCGAGCCACCGGAAGCAAGCGTCACCACCGTGCCCACGGCCTTCAAGATCAGCAGGATCGACAAGAGCATGATCGACGACGCCAAAATCGATCCCTGCGTGTACGCCGCCGGGTCGAGCAGCTCACGGATCGTCGCGTAGCCGTTGCCGTAGAACATCGGCACGTCCGTGCCGTTGCCCGGTTTGGCGGCGCTGAGCGCCAGGATAAACCCGAGCCCGAGCAGCCCGAGCCCGAGACCGCCCGAGATCGGCTTGAGCAGCGGGTGGATCTTCCACTCGTCGTACAGGTCCTCGCCCTTGTGCAGCAGCTTGTTGAACGCCACGGAAATCAGCCCGCACACCGCCCCCAGCAGCACGAACCCGGGCAACTCAAACATCGAGAACGTGTACCCGTGCAGGTCCCCGGGCGTGGCGAAGATCGCGTGGTTCTCGCCCAGGATCGCCTGCGTCGTCGCCTGGCTGAACACGCTGGCGACCACGATCGGCGCGAACGCCTTGACCGAAAAGTCTCGCAGCAGGATCTCGAGCACGAAGAACACGCCCGCGATGGGCGCGTTGAAGATCGAGCTGATGCCCGCAGCCGCCCCGCAGCCGACCAGCGTGCCCATGTGCTCGCGCGTCATGTGCAGGCGCTGGCCCACCACCGAGCCCACGGTCGCCCCGATCTGCACGACCGGCCCTTCCGTGCCCGCCGAACCGCCCGAACCCACGGTCAGGATCGAGGCGATGACCTTCACCACACCGATGGGCCAGCGGATCACCCCGCCCCGCTTGATGAGCGCGTTCATGACCTGCGGCACGCCGTGACCCTTGGCCTCGGACGCGAAAAGCCGGATCAGGATCCCCGTGAGCGTCATGCCCACGACGGGCGTGACGACGAGCATCCACGTCGCCTCGCTCTGCGCGTGCATCACCCTGTGGTTGACGTACTCGAGCGCCTTGTCGAACGCGATCGCGCCCAGGCCCGTGAGCGAGCCGATCACCGCGCCCACGACGATCAGCCACCACTCCGTCCCGTGCCCTGAGTTCCACGGGCCTCGGCCGATCGATCGTTTCCGAGTGAGCTGTGTCAGAAAGGAGGGCACGCCACCGACTCTAGCAGACGTATCGCCCAGTGGCGGAGGCTTCCAGCCTCCGCTGGTTCAGAGACTCACCCCCTAAGCGGCCGAGCCCGCCGCCTTCTTCCCGCGGAGCCGGTCGAGCTCCTCTTCCGAGCCGATCAGCAGATCCGCGACCTTGGACGCTTCGGGCAGGGGTTTGCCCTTGGCATCCGTCAGCGCCTTGCCGTCGAGTGTGTACAGGATCGGCACCGGGTGCTGCCTGAGATGGTTCTTGAGGGCGAGTTCAAGCTCTTTCTGCTTCTCCTCGGTCAGTTCGCTCCACTTCCCCCGGCCCCGGCACTTGGGGAATCTGCTGCACCCGAGCCAGGGGCCCCGGGCGCCGTCGCGCAGGTTGAGCGGGCTCTGGCACGTCGGGCAGGGCAGGTCCGTCTCCAAGGCGGGGGGCGCCTTGGGCGTCGCAAAGCCCTTCTTGTCGATGTTGATGATCACGCCCGTCTCGCCGGCGACCTCGCCCTCCTCAAGAGGCGTCGCCAGGAAATCGCCGAACCGGCCCGATTTCTTGACCATCGGCCTTCCCGTCACGGGGCAGGCGATGTTCACGAACTCGGCGAACTTGGGACGACCCTCGCGGTCGCAGGGCACCGCGTACGTGCAGTCCGGGTACCGCGAGCAGCTCAGGAACCGCCCGTTCTTCCCGAAGCGGTACACGAGCGACGAGCCGCACGTCTCGCAGCGGTACTCCTCCGGCGCGGGGATGATCTCGGCCTTGGCGTGGCTGAGCTCCTCGTGCGCCTTCTCCAGCGCCTCGCTGAACGGCCCATAGAACCGGCTGAGCATGTCGATCCAGTCGAGGTGGTCCTCCTCGATCTTGTCGAGCTGGGTCTCCATGTCGCGGGTGTAGCCCACGTCCATGATCGTCGGGAAAGCCTCGATGAGCTTGGCCGTCACCACTTCGCCAAGGTCCGTCGCCATGAACCGGCGCTGGTTGAGCTCGACGTAGTTGCGGTCCTGGATCACGCTGATGATCGAGGCGTACGTCGAGGGCCGACCGATGCCCTCGGACTCGAGCATCTTGATCAGGCTCGCCTCCGTGTACCGGGGCGGCGGGCTCGTGAACTTCTGCATCGGGTCGACCGCGAACGCCCGCGCGTCGTCGCCCTCGGCCAGCTTGGGCAGCGTCTGCTCGTCCGCCGACACGGGCACGCCAGCCACGCGGTAGAACCCGTCGAACACGAGCACCCGGCCCGTGGCGCGGAACGTCAGGGGCCGCTTCTGGTCCGTGCCGCCCGTGATGTTCACGCCCGTCGAATCCCACTGCGCGGGCGTCATCTGGCAGGAGACGAACCGCTCCCAGATCATCTTGTAGACCTTGAACTGGTCCTCGGTCAGCGCCTTCCTGACCGCGTCGGGCGTTCGGCTCGGATCCGTCGGGCGGATCGCCTCGTGCGCCTCCTGCGCCGCCTTGTTGCTCGACGAATAGAAGTTGGGCTTCTCGGGCAGGTACGCGTCGCCGAAGGTCCTGTCGATGTACGTCCGAGCCGCGCTGATCGCCTCGCCCGTGATGTGCGTCGAGTCGGTACGCATGTAGGTGATCAGGCCGACCGGGCCCTCGCCCGGCACGTTGACACCTTCATAAAGCGCCTGGGCCGCACGCATCGTCCGCTGCGCGCCGAAGCCCAGGCGGTTCGAGCCCTGCTGCTGGAGCGTCGACGTGATGAACGGCGGCGAGGGCCTCGTCGTTGTCCGCTTCGTCTCGATCGACGCGATCGACCACGCGGTCGCCGTGTCCACCTCGCCCGTCACCATGCGCAGGAACCTTGCGGGCCCCTTGCCCCGGTCGTCCTCTTTCACGGAGGTCTTGACGTTCTTGAGCCCCGCGAGTTTGGCGATCTCTTCGACCCGGGCCGTCAGGTCCGCCGGCTTGCCCTCGGCCGAGCCCGGGGCGCTGATGTCCAGCTTCTCGCCGGCGATCTCGATCAGGTCCGCGCGGATCGCGCTCTGCTCCGAGAGCCACGCGTTCTGCGACTTGACCGTCGGGCCGGCGCCCTTCTCGTCTTTCTTGGCCAGCAGCTTCTGCCACTCGCCCGCCAGCTTGCCCGCGGCCTTGGCGTCGAGCGTGAAGTTCGCGCTCATCTCCCAGCGCTCGTCCGGGATGAACGCCCGGATCTCCTGCTCGCGCTCCACGACCAGACGAACCGCCACGCTCTGCACCCGGCCCGCGGAGAGACCCCGCGCCACCTTCTTCCAGAGCAACGGCGAGACCTGATACCCCACGATCCGGTCCAGGATCCGCCGCGCCTGCTGCGCGTTGACACGGTCCACGTCGATCGGGTGCGGGTTGTGGAACGCCTTCTCGATCTCGGCCTTCGTGATCGCCGCGAACATCACCCGCTTGGCGTCGCCGGGCTCGATCCCGATCTCCTGCGCCAGATGCCAGGCGATCGCCTCGCCCTCGCGGTCAAGGTCGGTCGCGAACCAGATCTGACCACCCGAGGTCAGCACGTCGTGCGCCGCCTTCTTCAGGTCGCTGACAACGGCTTCCTTCCCCGAGAGCACCTCGTACGACGGCGCAAACCGCTTCTCAAGGTCCACGCCCGGCACGGGCTGCTTCGTGCCTTTGGGCGCCTTGCTGGGCAAATCCCGGACGTGACCGATGCTCGCCAGCACCAGGTACTCGGGGCCCAGGTACTTATTAATGGTCTTGGCCTTTGCCGGCGATTCGACGATCACCAGGCTCCGCCCGCTCGCGTCGCCCTTCTTGTAGCCCAGCCCCTTGCCCGGACCGCGACGAGCCGCAGCTTTCTTGCCGCTGGGCGCCTTGGTGCTCGCCGCCTTGGAAGCGGCTTTCTTCGAGGATTTTGTGGTCGTCTTTTTCGCCATGGGCGTGCCCGGTGCTCCGCAATGGGGCCCTTCCCCCGCCTACCCGATCGGTTGGAGGAAACGGGCCTCACCACTGGTTGTCAAGAACACACCACACCCGAATATTTCCCGCTCGGCCCGAAATCGCCCCGCTCAATCGACGCTAAAGAGCTTCTCCACAATGGTTTGTGCCATTTTGATCGGCTCGCTCCCCCCCGGGTGAAGGGCCACAGATCCCTGGGTCGTTTGGAGCCTTCGCAGCCAGGTCCGCTGGTTCTTGGCGAATCGGCGGGTCTCGATCTTGATCCGCTCGTAGGCGTCGTCCTCGGACGATCCGCCCCGCAAGTGGTCCACAAGCTGCTTGTAGCCAAGGGCTTGGGAAGCCGTGGGCCCGAGCCGGCCCGTCTCGTGGAGTCCCCGCACCTCAGCCGTAAGCCCCTCGGCCCGCATCTGCTTCACCCGGGCGTTGATCCGTGTGTTGATCGCCGCGGTCTCCCAGCTCAGCACCACGAGCATCGACCCCGGATCGCGGGGGTGCTCCCGGTCCCACTGGGTTTGCAGGCTGCTGATGCTCTGGCCCGTCTGCTCGAAGACCTCCAGCGCCCGGATGGTCCGGCGCGTGTCGGCCGGATGTATCCGGGCCGCCGCCTCGGGATCGACCTCGTCCAGTCGCTGCCGGAGCAGTTCCGTCGGGAGCGCGTGGAGCCTGGCCCGGAGCGCCGGGTCGGGCGTGGGGCCCTCGAAGAGCCCGTCGATCAGCGCCTTGATGAACAGGTGCGTCCCGCCCACGACGATCGGCACATTCCCCCGGCCCCGGATCTCGCCGATCGTCCGCTCCGCCAGCCCGAGCCACTGACCAGCCGCGAACGACTCCGTGGGCTCGACGATGTCGATCAGATGGTGGGGGACGTGTTCCAGTTCCTCGCGCGAGGGCTTGGCGGTGCCGATGTCCATCTCCCGGTAGACGAGGTACGCGTCCGCCGAGACGATCTCCGAGCCCACGTCGCGCCGGGCCAGCTCATCCGCGACGGCAAGCGCCAATGAGGTCTTCCCCCCGGCGGTCGGGCCACAGATCACGGGATATCGGGCTGGTATTTCGCCTTTCACGCCCGGACTCTAAGGCGAATATGAGGGGTGGGCTCGGGGTCTGCATACGATCGGGCTATGCCCCTGCCCCGTGTCGCAATCGTGGGCCGACCAAACGTCGGCAAGAGTTCGCTCATGAACCTCCTCGCCCGGGAGAAGGTCTCGATCGTCGATGACCTGCCCGGCGTCACGCGCGACCGGGTGAGCACGATCGTCCACCTCGAGGACCCCGAGGGCGAGACCAAGGGCATCGACATCGAGGTCATCGACACGGGCGGCTTTGGCGTGTACGTCGCCGACGGGCAGCGCTTCGACGACGCGGGCAAGGACCTTGCCCTGCTCACCGAGCAGATCGAGTGGCAGATCGGACAAGCCGTCAGTTCCGCCGACCTCGTGCTCTTTGCGATCGACGCGCAGGTGGGCATCACGCCGCGCGACGAAGAGATCGCCAAGATGCTCCGCGAGCAGAAGTTCGGGCGCGTTCAGGGCGACGGGCGCAACCCCGTCCCCGTGGTCATGGTCGCCACCAAGATCGACGGCCCCAAGTGGGAGGCCCACGGCTACGAGCTCTCGGGCCTCGGCTTCGGCGAGCCCCTCATGATCGGCTCGCTCAACAACTACATGCGCCGCGACTTCTACGAGAAGCTTTTCGATCATCTCAAGGACTTCGAGACCTCCCCCGAAGCGCCCAGCGACCTCAAGCTCGCGATCGTCGGCCGGCGCAACGCGGGCAAGAGCACGCTCATCAACACGCTGGCGGGCGAGCCCCGCGTGATCGTGAGCGAGATCGCCGGCACCACGCGCGACGCCGTCGACGTGCGATTCGAGATCGACGGCAAGATCGTCACCGCGATCGACACCGCGGGCCTTCGGCGCAAGAAGTCGTTCTCGGGACGGGTGGAGTGGTTCGCGCTGGACAGGCTCCAGCGCTCGCTCCGCCGGGCGGACGCGGTGCTCTTTCTGGTGGACGCCGCCGAGCAGATCAGCCATATCGACAACCAGCTCGCCAGGATGGTGATCGACGAGGGCGTGCCGGTCGTCATCGTGATCAACAAGTGGGACGCCGTCGAGGGCACGATCGGGCGCAAGGGCACGCCGGTCGGCACCGCGGACTACGAGGAATACCTCCGCAAGGAGCTGCAGGGCCTGAAGTTCGCGCCGCTGGCGTTCATCAGCGCGATCCAGGGCCGAAACGTCCGCGAGGTGATCGAGCTGGCGGGCGAGCTGGCCGACCAGAGCCGGATGCGCGTCGGTACGGGCGAGCTCAACCGGATGATCGAGAAGCTCCTCTCCGAGCGCGGCCCGTCGAACAAGCTGGGCGACGTCGCCAAGATCTACTACGCCGCCCAGACCGGCATCGCCCCGCCCACGATCACGCTCGTCGTCAACAAGCCCGATCTGTTCACGCCCATGTACCAGCGGTTCCTCATGAACCGCTTCCGCGAGCTGCTGCCGTTCGGCGAGGTGCCCATCCGCCTGCGCATCAAGCCCCGCAGCCAGCGCAAGGGCAAGGGCGGCGTCTTCGACACGAGCGACCGCGAGGACCGCGTCAGGCCCGGCGCGCCGGCTTCGGGCGTCATCGAGATCGACCTCGAAGATCTCGACGACGCGCCGATCTTCACCGACGCCGACTGGGCCGAGGGCCCCGCCGATGCGGAAGATTATTTCGACGATTGAACCGAGAATGGAGACACGCTGTGATTCACGCTGCCGCACTCGTCGCTTCGATGCTCCTCCAGTCGCACGCGATGCCCAAAGCCTCCGCCGATGATCTCGCCTTCCTGGCGGGCAACTGGCGGGGCGAGTCGCACGGCGCGATGATCGAAGAGGCATGGCTCCCGCCCGAGGAGGGCAACCTGACCGGCGTCTTCCGCATGACGGGTGAGGGCCGAGTTCAGCTGGTCGAGATCATGACGCTCACCGAAGAGGACGACGGGCTCGTCTACCGCCTGCGCCACTTCGACACCGCGCTCGTGCCCTGGAAATCCGAGGCCGACGGACCGATGCAGTCCAGCTCGGTCGTGCTCATCGACGAGGACAGCGTCCGCTTCGAGTTCGACGAAGCCTCGGGTGTGGAGGCGATCACCTACGACCGCCAGGGCGACACGATGACCGCTCGAGTGATCTTCCCCGAAGCCTCCGGACGCGAGGCATTCGTTCTGGTCTTCGAGCGCGTGGGCGCCGAATAAAAAAAAACGAGCCCCTCGCGCAAGCGAGGGGCTCGTTTATTCCAAAGAAATCAAATTGAGCTCAGGCCTTACGCCTTGTCCTCGCCGTCGGGCTTTGGCGCCCGAGCACCCGCCACGCGCCCCAAGTACCCGGGCAACTCCACGCCCGCCTGCTGCGCCAGCTCGTGCACGGGCGGCAATGAACCGATCAGCCCGCTCAGGAAATTCGCCGTCGAGCCGCCGCCCTTGCCGTCGAACTGCCCCGAGCCCGAGTCCCAGACCGTGATCTTGTCGATCTTGAGGTTCTGGATCGCCTTGACCTGCTCGCGGACGATCTCGGGGAGTTGCTCGATCATCAGCAGGGTCGGCGCGACATTCGGGTTGTCCGCCGCGGCTTCCATGAGCTTGCGGTAGCCCTCGGCCTTGGCCTCCAGCACCTTCCGCACGCCCGCGGCCTCGGCCTCGTACTTCAGCAATATCGCGTCCGCCTCGCCCTTGGCCTCACGCCTCCGCTTCTCGGCCTCGGCTTCTGCCGCGATCTCGATGCGCTGCTTCTCGATCTCCTGCGGCGCCAGCTGCTCCTTGCCGAGCCTGGCGATCTCCTGCTCGCGCTCGGCCTTCAGGATCGCCTCGTACGCCTCGGCGCTCGCCACGTCCGCGCGGCGCTTGGCCTCGGCCCGGATCTCGGCGAGCTTCGCGTTCGACTCGGCGATCTGCGCCCGGCTCGTGTTCTC
>JBGSIX010000218.1:0-3339 GCA_041742315.1 Phycisphaerales bacterium
CCGATGGCCGGGTTGCAGCTCATGGCGCCGATGCGGGCGGGGTTGGCGGTGACGAGGGCGATGGAGTGCGGCTCGCGCAGGAGATTGGCAGCCGACCACGCGGCTTCCGCGCCGGCGTGCCCGCCTCCGATCACGATGATCCTGTAGGACGTTTGCATCGGGCAATGGTAGGTGCGTGCGTGAGGCGTGCCTTTGGCGAGCCGCCCCCGTGAGGGGGCGGGTGATGGGTCAGAAGGAGGACCGCCCCCTCACGGGGGCGGCTCGCAAAGAGCGTGTTCGCATAGCCTAGGGACATGAACATCAGGCTCGCTACGCCCGCGGATGTGCCCGCCATCACGGCGATCTATAACCACGCCATATTGCACACCATCGCCAGCTTCTGGTACGAGCCCCGCCCCGAGGAAGAGCTCGCCCGCGAGGTCGCCGCCTCGGGCGAGAAGACGTACCCCTGGCTCGTCGCGGAAAGAGACGGACAAGTCGTGGGCACCGCCTGGAGCAAGCGCTGGAACCCGCGCACGGCGTACGACATCACCTGCGAGGTGAGCGTCTATATCGCCGACGACGCCAAGGGACAGGGCGTGGGCAGGGCGCTCTACACGGACCTGTTCGCGAGGCTGAGAGCCATCGGCTACCGGCACATCATCGGCGGCATCAGCCTGCCCAACGAGGCGAGCGTGCGCCTGCACGAGTCGATGGGCATGAAACGGGTCGCGCTCTTTCCGGGGATCGGGGAGAAGTTTGGGAAGGCGATTGATGTGGGGTATTGGCAGATGACGTTCACTAACTAGCGAAAGAATTCTTCTCGGTTGCTTAGGATGTACCGCGCACAATTCAATAGCACATCGCCCTCGCGTTGGAAATACTCATTATCGCACTCTTTCCACGCGAAATTTGATTGCTCACCAAGACGGCTGATCTGCTCCCCCCTCTTGTGGCGCAGCATCGAAGGCACTTCATCGAATACTGCATTGGCTTTCTCGACAATCTCGGCGATATCGGGCAGACCTATTCGACGGAAGCATTCAGGAGCCATGGCGGCACCGTTGCCTGCACTGTTAATGTAGTACTGGTCAAAGCCGCCATTATTCACGTCTGCCACGAGTGCGTCTACGACAAATACGGTACGCCGGGGCTCACTCAATAAATCGAGTGCATCGTATTCAGTGCTTATCGCATGCAGCTCTTCCGAAATGCTGCGCAATACGCCAATGTACATCTTGAAGAAATTATTCTCAGAACCAGGATCCTGTGCGTATAGAAGATACTGCTCCTCAAAAACACGCTCATGATCCTTGCCGAGTCGCATATCCAGACCCGTAGGACGTTCGGTTAGAACTGCTGGTTGTGGCTGATTCTCTAACTGTCCGAGTATCTCTGATCGGATCTCGCTATATGGCCCAATCTTCGGCCCGGATTGCTGCCGGCGGCGTATAGCAATGATGACTAGTGAGATGACGAGCAGGGCCGCGACAATGCCGACGAGTATTTGTGTTGATGTCATGCACAGACTGTATCAATGTGCATTCCGATGCACAAACCCACGGCTCAGCGTCAGGAACAGAATCCGTAGATCAAACCCGAGCGACCAGTGCCTGACGTAGAACAGATCGTACTGGATGCGCTTCTTGAGTGAGGTGTCGCCCCTGAGCCCATTGACCTGGGCCCAGCCGGTCATGCCGGCCTTGACGTGCTGGCGGAGCATGTAGCCGCGCCAGTCTTCGCGGAACTGCTCGATGAGCTCGGGGCGTTCGGGGCGGGGGCCGACGAGGGACATCTCGCCTCGGAGGACGTTGAGGAGCTGGGGGAGCTCGTCGAGGCTGGTCTTGCGGAGCCAATTGCCGATGCGGGTGACGCGGGGGTCGTTGCGGCTCGTCCAGCGGGCGGGCTCTTCGTCTTCGATGTGGAGCATGGTGCGGAACTTGTAGATGTTGAAGTTCTCGCCGCCGAGCGAGACGCGGCGTTGGCGGAAGATGACGGGGCCCGGGCCCGAGAGGCGGACGAGCAGGGCGATCGCCGCCAGCAGGGGCGCGAGCAGGACGAGGCCCGCGGCGGAGCCGAGGATATCGAGGAAGCGTTTGCTGACGCCGCCCACGCCGTAGAGGGGGCACTCGCGGACGCTGAGGATGGGCATGCCGTCGAGTTCGGAGACGGCCATGTTCTGGGGCATGTGCCTGGGGTTGATGTCGGGGACGATGCGGACGTCGACGGCGAAGCGTTCGAGTCGTTTGATGATGCCGGGGATCTCGCCGGCGCGGGAGCTTGGCAGGGCGAGGTAGACGGCGTCGACGGGTTGTTCTTCGAGGGCGGTTTCGAGGTCGCGCATGCCGCCCTTGACGGGTCGGGCGACGCACTCGGTGCGTTTGGTGGTCTCGCGGTGGCCGATGAAGTAGGCGACGTGGATGCCGGTCCAGGAGTTGCGGTCGAGGGTGTGGCAGGTGATCTGCCCGAGGCGGCCCACGCCCACGATGCAGGCGTGTCTGAGGTTCCGGCCCCGTTTGCGGAAGCTGCGGAGGATGCTTCGGATGGTGGCGCGTTCGGCGGCGAGGGCGAAGACGAGCATCGGCGCGAGCATGCCCAGCTGGAGTCGGCTCGCGTCGAGGCCCAGGGAGCCCAGGTAGACGATGGGCTCGCCGGGGTTGGCGTCGATCAGGTCGGTGCCGACGACCCAGAGCAGGACGACAATGGCGGCCACCGCGCCCAGGACGGCGCGGGTGATCTGCCCGACTTCGGAGATGATCGAGCGGTCGCGGCGTGGTGCGTAGAGGCGGAACCCCCACATGGCATAGAGCACCGCGGGGACGACCAGGAGCACGAGCGGCTCGCGCAGAGCCCGGCTCCATGTGATGGGATCGGTGTCGGAAGCGATCCAGAGACGCCCGAGCCATGCGATGACGCAGGCGCTCAGGACGACGATCGCATCGGCGGCGCAGAGGACCGAGACAAAGAGTTGGTGGCGCTGCTTCACCAAGGGCAATGGACCCCACGCCCGGGCCTTGGACTCCGTCCTCGGCTCCGGCCTTTGTGCTGTCAATCAGATCGGCTTCCGCTGCCCCTGTGTGCGAAGTTTAGCGCTCCGAGCTGTCGGTTGCCGGGGCGGGCCAGCCCGGCCCTCGACGAACGCCGGTCGCGTCACCCAGATTCTCCAGCAGGGCCCTTGCCTCTGCGGAAATGGCCTCTTTGGGGGGAGGCACGACCTCGAGGCGGAGGTAGAGATCGCCCGGCGGTGTCGTGCGCGAGCCCTGGCCCCGGAGGCGGAGTTGCTTGCCGCTCGTGCTGCCCGCCGGGATGGCCAGCGACGCGGAGCCGGTGGGCGTTGGGACGTTGATGGACGCGCCGAGG
>JBGSIX010000219.1:0-14713 GCA_041742315.1 Phycisphaerales bacterium
CTCCGACCAGACCGGGCAGAGCAACATCCAGATCCTGACCCAGCACGGCCTGACGATCCGCGCCCGACCCTCACGCATCGCCGAGGGCATCGCGCTCGTCAGCGCCAGGCTCAAACCCGCTGCGGGCGAGCCGACGCTGAAAGTGCACGCCCGGTGCGAGAGGCTCATCGAGTCGCTCCAGCAGTACCACTACCCGCCCGACCAGCCCGGCTCGATGGAACCCGTCAAGGACGGCCCGGACCACGCGGTCGACGCGCTCCGGTACCTGATCGTCAACCTCGACAGCCCGCACGAAACCCGTGCTTCAAGATATCGGCCAGCGCGATAATGGGTGCCACGGGTTGTCTTGCAACGCGTGCTGATGAGGGTGTGCTTCGCGCACTGTTTGCCGAAGACGGACAAGCAGTGGCACCCATGAAGGTGCGATCACCCGCTCGCCGGCAGCATCGCCAGCAGCTCGACCACCACCCAGCCCGCGACCGCCATCGCGCCGAGGCCGACGATGACCACCCCAGACATCTGGAACGTGGAGCGCCAGTACCGGTCCATGTGCTCGTTCCGGACCGCTTTGTAAGCGATGCACAGAAAGAGCACGATCGGGATAAGCAGGAGCCACTCGTACCCGTGTGCGGGCATCGGCGCCAGAAATGGCTTCCAGACCGTGGCCGTCGTCTCGTTCAAAGCCGGGCCCCCTCGCTCCGGCGACGCAGTGGCGGGAACATCGCGTCGAGCGCCGCGATCAGGTTCATGAACCCGGCCATCGCGCAGCTGAGCATGCCCAGTTCGTTCATCCGCCCGAGGCCCTGCACAATCTGTCCCTGATGGCGAAGATGGATGTGGGCCGCGTCGACAAGCAGTGCCATGGGGCCGGTCAGGGCCTGGGCGTAGAACCACCAGCGGTCCTGGTGGCTGTCGATCGCGTCGAGCCCGCCGATGACGAGCCCGGTCACGAAGAGCCCGAGCACCCCCAGCATCACGAGTCGGCCCCGCCTGGGCATCCCCAGGACAAAGTGCCCCAGCCCGGGCAGAATCAGGGCCATCACGCCCGCCATCGGGCGAAAGGTCCGCGTGTTCCAGGCCAGGGGCGCAGGCGATTCGGACCCCTCTGAGGGGATTCCCGGACCTTTCTCGGAGGAACCTTGGGCGGGATGTGGGGGGGCGCTTTCCACGCTAGTGCTATACCTCGGTCAGCCGGCTCGGGCGGCGTGACCACGACCGCCAAGAAACACGTTGACGACGGCTCTTTGGTGGGTAATCTACCGACCGTCCGGGAAGGATGGCCGGACCAACGCGGAGACCCTGCCATGCCGATCATGCTCACGACCGAATCCAACCTGGACCTGCTCCTTCTCGACCCCGCCCAGCACCTTCACCAGGACACTGGGTCCCAGTTCGTCATGGGTGACTATGACGACGATGACGAGGAAGCGGGCGGCGACTTCTACGACGACGACGAGGATTACGACGACGACTACGACGATGACTACGACGATGAAGAGAGCGCCGAGGGCGACTCGGACGATGATGACGATGACCTCTAAGGAGGAGTCGGCGCGCTGAATCCATGCGTCGGCTCCAAAGGGAGCCTCGCCATGGGTCAGAGCGCCGAGCACGCATTCGATTCGTTCGACGACAAGTTCGACGACGATGCCTTCGAGACGTCCGAGTTCGCCGACCCCGCCGACGAACTCGACGAGCGCACCGAAGAAGAGCTCGACGAGCTCCTGGCCATGGGCGGCGATTTGCCCGCCAAGCCCGCGCCCAAATCAAACCCCAAGCTCGCCAAGAGCGAGCAGCGCTACGAAGGTCCCGATCGGCGCAACAACGTCCTGGACACCCGCGCCAGCGGCCTGGAGCGCCGCCGAGGCCCGGGCCGGCGCCTGACCGACTTCGTCAAGGCCGCCGAAGAGGGCGAGATGAACGCGGAGCAGTTCCTGTTCCTCAAGGCGATCGAGACATTCAAGGCCGCCAACAACAAGCACTACCCCAACTGGACCGACGTGCTCGAGGTCGTGCGCCTGCTGGGCTACCGCAAGACATTGCCGAGCGAACTGAACCTGCAGGGCGTCGACGATTGGACGGAGAAGCCCGACAACGAGTCCAACGTCCGCACCCGCGAGGGGATCTTCCACAAGCGCAAGAAGGCGGCCTAGTTCGTCCGCTTCCGTTGGCACGCCATGAGCCCGAGATCCGAAACGTCTAGTCCAAATCAGGTGCGAGAATCGCGACCCCAAGGGCCTCTACAAGAAGACCAGCACGGGTGAGATCAAAGGCTTTGCCGGCATCGACGACCCCTACGAGGCCCCAGAGAAGTCGATCGACGACTGTGTCGCAGATTGCATCGTCTTGCTCAAGGCGGGGGGCATTTGAGTGAGGACTCAACAAGCTGCCCACAGCCTGGATGCCAGTTTTTCCTCTGTTCAGGCGAGTTCTTCACGCTTCAGTTTTCCGATGCAACATCCCATCTCCGCATCCGTATTTGATATCGGACGCGGCTTGGGCGGATCCGAGGCTTCGGAAAGCGGGGTGAGGTGTGGGGAATCTTTTGTCAGCGGAAGAGTCAGTAAGCGTATTAAGAATGGTGTCGGCGGCTGTCGTTCTCGCTGCTGGGCTCGCAGCGGGCGCCACTCAAGGTCAGGCATCGATCCGCGCGATCGGATACTTGCCCGGTCAGTTTGATACAACGGCACGCGATCTCGATGTCACGGGCACAGTCGTTGCCGCGTTCGGAAGAACGCCAGACAATATTCACCGAGCGATCCGCTTCACGGCATCGGGCGGCTCAGAGGAACTGGAGATTCTTCCGGGTTCCTTACACTCGCTTGCCCACGCAATCAGTGATGACGGCACGAAAATAGGCGGATACTGCCAAGTCGGCGATAGACCAATTGCGACGATTTGGGATGTCGATGGCTCTGTCATTGCGATTGGCGACGTACTGGGTTCGAATGTGAGATCATATATCTACGCGATGAGTGCAGATGGCGCATTCGCGACCGGCGGTTGGGAAGACCCGACGACATCAACGGGAGCGATCTTTCGGTGGTCTGAATCTGATGGATTCCAACCCCTGACGCCGGTGTCGTACAGCGGTATAGGCAAGGGAATCAGCAGCGATGGTCGAGCCATCATCTTTACGAAAGCCATCCAAGAGAATCAGAGGCCGTTTCGCTGGACTGAATCGAATGGCGCAGTCAATCTTGGTGTGCTCGCAGGTGGGAACTTCGGCTATGCCGAAGGCATCAGTGACGACAGCAAGACGGTCGTTGGTGGATCGGGCTTTGCCATCGCCAATCAATCCCAATGGCAACACGCGTTTGTCTGGACTTCTGAGAATGGCATGCAGGATCTGGGTGTACTTGATCAATCGCATGATATCTCGGTCGCGTACAAGTGCAACCACAACGGATCCCTCGTTTGTGGAACGAGTGGTATCAGGGTGCCTGGGCAATTTCGCGCCTTCGTGTGGACACGCCAGCACGGCATGCTCGATCTGCGGAATCACCTCATTTCACAGGGCGTTAATATGACTGGGTGGAACCTGGAAACCGTCATTGCTGTGTCCGCTGATGGGTCGTCCGTCGCGGGGAGAGGCATTTACCAAGGCCAGTCGATGGGCTGGGTTGTCAACGGTCTCGACCTTGTTCCGGCCTGCCTCCCCGACACCAACCACGACGGCATCCTCTCCCCCGCCGACTTCACCGCCTGGATCGCCGCTTTCAATGTCTCGGCACCAGAGTGCGACCAGAACAGCGACGGCTCCTGCACGCCCGCCGACTTCACTGCCTGGATCGCCAACTCCAACGCGGGTTGTCCATGATCTGATCGAAGCGCGCATGGCGCAAAGAATCCCCCCGCTCACGCGGGGGGCTCGTCACGAAATTCTAATGCCTAATGCCTACTTCTTCGAGTAGTAATCCAGATTGATCTGGATGTACTTGCTCCACTCGTCGGGCAGGTCTTCCTCGGGGAAGATCGCCTTGACGGGGCATTCGTCGACGCACAGGCCGCAGTCGATGCAGGTGTCCGGGTCGATGTAGAGCTGGTCGGTGGTCTCGAAGTCGGGCTCGTCCTTGGTGGGGTGGATGCAGTCGACGGGGCAGACCTCGACGCAGGCGGTGTCCTTGGTTCCGATGCACGACTCGCCGATGATGTGTGACATAGCCCGATATCCCCGTCAGTGTGGCCGCGTCCGTCGGCCCGTGTTTGGCATCATATCGGCGACCCGGCGCGCGATCTTCACGCGCCCTTGTCGCCCCCGCGAATCCCGCCGAACAGCTCAAAGAGGCTCGAAACCACCCGCGTCGCCCCCGCACGGGCGAGTTCCTCCGCGGGCGTCAGGCCCGCCAGGGCGATCACGCGCATGTCGGCCCGCAGCGCCGCCTCGACGCCGCTGACCGAGTCCTCGAGCACGATTGCCTCGCGCGGCTTCGTCCCCATCCGCTCCGCCGCGTGCAGAAAGAGCCCCGGGTCCGGTTTCCAGACGCCCACGTTGTACGCGCTGTAGATCCGCGCCTCGCCCTCGTGATGGAACCGATCGATCAGCCCCGCGCTCGTCAGCGACGCCTGCATCTTGTTCATCGGCCCGTTCGAGGCCACGCAGCGCCGGTGCGTCCCCGCCGCGTCGAGCGCATCGAGCAGCTCGAGCGCCCCCTCGATCACGCCGATCGGCTCGCGATCGAAGGCCTCGAACATGCGCTGGCGGTACGTCGGCAAAAGTTCAGGCAGCTCGCGCCCGACCTTGGCCTCCGCCTCTGCGCGGACCACGTGCAGGTCGCGTCCCTTGAACGTCTCGATCGATTGCTGCGTGGTCATCGGCCAGCCGATCTCGGTCAGGCACTCGGCGAGCAGGCGATTCGTGACGGGCTCTGTGTCCACGAGCACGCCGTCGCAGTCGAAGATGATCAGTTCGCAGTCGAGCACGCTCAATCGCGCTCCGAGAGAAGCCGGGCGAGCATCGAGACGCCCATCCTCTGGCCCAGATCCTGGAACACGTTCGAGGCCCGCGGCACGACCCGCTCCGTCACCTCGGTGAAAATCGACTGCCACCGGTCAAAGTGGCGCTGCTCCAGTCCCGGGATCTTGCGGTGCGCCTCGAAAGGTCGTCCTGAGTACGTCCCCGAGCGCAGAATCGCCGACGACCAGAACCGCTTCATCTTGGCCAGATGCGTGTCCCAGTTGGCGACGTGTACCTCGAAGATCGGCCCGATCAGGTCGTCCTGACGCACACGCGTATAGAAGGTGTCCACGAGCTCTGCGATCTGATCCTCGGTCACGCCAGGCGTGGCCTCACCACCCGATTCGCTGAGCTCCAGATTGATCGCAACCATCGCTGTTCCCTCCCTCTTCAGTTCTGTTTGACGGGTCGAAGGACCGGGTGCCACGGCTTGTCCCGAAGGGCAAGCCGTGCTCGTGACGCAACGGATTCACGGCTTGCCGAGGACGGACAAGCCGTGGCACCCCGCAGGATGATCCGTCAATCAGCATGCTCAATCGTCCTTCTTCGCCACCGGCGCGTCTTCCTTCGCGTCGGCCCGCATGAAGAGCGCCTCGCCCTTGCTGATCTTCTGCCCCTTCTTGAGCGCGTGCGGGCCGGCGAACCTGGCGAGTTCTTCGAGCGGAACGCCGCTGTTGGGCGCACAGTTCCAGCCCTGCCAGAGCTCTGCCATTTTCGTCGGCATCGCCGGCGCGAGCAGCAGACTCGCGATCCTCAGCGTCTCCGCGCACGAGTACAGGATCGTCGCCAGGGCGTGCGGCCCATCCTCGAGCTCATCGATCTGTTTGGCCAGCGTAAACGGCGCCGAGTAGCTGATGAAGTCGTCCACCGCCCGCACGAGCCAGAGGCCCTGCTTGACCATCTCGTCCACCTCGAACCCGTCGGCGGCCGCGATGGCTTTCTCTAACGCCTCGCGCGTCAGATTGGCAAAGTGGAACGTCCGCATCTCACCCTCGGCGGGCTTGCCCGCGTTCTGGCGCGCAAGAAGCGCCATCTGCAGGGCGCTGCCGCTGGGGAACCCGTACTCCCCGTCGCAGAGCATGGTCAGCTCGCCGCCGAGGTACTTGTCGATCATGTTCCCGACCCGGCTCGTTGAGTTGCCCACGCCGTTGGCCAGGTCCGCGTTGTACGTCTCGACGAAGTGATCGTGCGCAAAGTCCGCGTCGTTCGCGCCCAGCGGCCCCTGCGTGAGCAGGTACCAGCGCACCGCGTCCGTCGAGTACCGCTCGCAGTACGCCTCCAAAAGCTCGATCTCGATGAAATTGCCCAGACTCTTGGACATCTTCCGCCCCTCGCGGATCCAGTACGCGTGCGCGTACACGGCCTTGGGCGCTTCTTCACCCAGCGCCTTGAGCATCGCGGGCCAGATCACGGCGTGGAACCAGAGGATGTCCTTGGCCATCACGTGCACATCGGCGGGCCAGAAGCGCCTGCGGTCCGGCGTGTCGACCACCGTCAGGTAGTTGCACAGCGCCTCGATCCAGACATAGATCCGGTGCTCCGGGTCATTGGGCATCCGGATGCCCCAGTCCGCGTCGCCTTCTTTGATCCGGCGCGAGACGGGGATCTTCTGCAAGCCCTGCCGGATGCGGCCCATGACCTCGTTCTTGCGCGCGCCGGGGAGCACCCGGATGGCATCGCTCTCGATCTGCTCGCGAAGCCAGCTCTCGTACTTGTCGAGGCGGAAGAAATAGTTCTGCTCGGTCCGCTTCTCCAGCGGCCTGCCCGTGACGGGGCTCTTGTAGTCGTGCTCGCGGGCGGTGTTCTCGGGGACGTACTCCTCTTGCGAGGCGTCGAACCAGCCCTCGTAGTCGCCCAGCTCGATGTCGCCCGAGTCGACGAGCTTCTGGATGTACGCCGACGCCTTGGTTTTGTGGCGGTCCTCGGTTGTGCGCACGAAGTCGTCGCAGGCGAAATCCATCGCGTC
Source organism: Phycisphaerales bacterium (assembly GCA_041742315.1). Taxonomy (GTDB): domain Bacteria; phylum Planctomycetota; class Phycisphaerae; order Phycisphaerales; family UBA1924. The sequence goes on from JBGSIX010000219.1 coordinate 6,924, forward strand.
GAAGGCCTTGCGGAACTCGGCGGCGTTGCGGTCGGCCCACTCCAGGGGCGACAGGCCCCGCTGGGCGGCGGACTGAACGACCTTCTCGGCGTGCTCGTCCGTACCTGTGAGGCAGAAGACGTCGCCCGGCCGGCCCAGGCGCATCCGCTGGAACCGGGCCGCCACGTCCGCCAGGAGCGTGGTGTAGCAGTGCCCGATGTGGGGCCGGTCGTTGACGTAATAGATCGGGGTCGTGACGTAATAGGTGTCCATCGGGCGAGTGTAGGGAGGGGACAGGACGATCTCGGGGTGCCACGGCTTGTCCGTCCTCGGCAGGCCGTGCGAACGAGGGGATTCTCGGTCAGGGCTTGCCCTGCGGGACAAGCCGTGGCACCCGGACACCGCCCCTGATCCCGGGCTAGGCTTGTGCCGCCGACGATTTCGGCGACGTGGAGGTCCGCATGAACCGCGAGCAGTTCGAGGCCGAGGCGCTCGAACATCTCGACGCCGTGTTTCGCATGGCGATGCACCTGACCCACAACCGCCAGAAGGCGGAGGACCTGGTGCAGGACGTCTACGTCCGGGCGCTGCGGTCGGCAGCCAAGCACGGGTTCGAGTCCAAGGGCGGGGGCATGCGGGCCTGGCTCTTTGCCATCGCCCACAACACCTTCTACTCCACGATCAAGCGCGAGAACCGGGCGCCCACCGCGGTGGGGGAGTTCCACTCCGACGCGGACGACGGCCCCATGCCCGACGACCCGCCCCCCGCCTGGGATGCCACCAGCTTCGACTGGAAGCACGTGGACGACCGCCTCCGTAAGGCGATCGAGTCGATCCGGGAGGAGTACCGGCAGGTCCTGATCATGTGGGGCGTGCAGGGGCTCAAGTACCGCGAGATCGCCGACGTTTTGGGTGTCCCGATCGGGACGGTCATGAGCCGGCTCCACCGGGCCCGGAAGATGGTCGCCGACGCCCTGGCCGAGCAGCCCGGGGCCTTCGAAGAGCTCGGCATCCGGGGCGAGCGGGAGATCACTTAGCGGACCCGGGGAATAGACCGAAAAACAGAGGGCGAACCGGAAGAACCCGGGGCCCGGATTGGTTGGACGATTGATTGCCCCGCTCGTGGGCACGGGGCAGGCGAAGGCGCTCGGATCAAACAGCAAGGTGGTGGACTCGGCGATGGCGGATTCTTCGGGCAATTCTGAGCAGAAGCTGAATCTGGCGGCGTTGCTGCGCGCGGCGGCCGACGAAGAGCTGTGCTCGCACGACGAGCGCCGGCTCGAGGCCTACATCGAAGAGGACCCCACCCTCGCCAGCCGGATCGAATGCGACAAGAAGCTCCGCGAGGCGATCAGCCGGGCCTTCTGCTGTGACTCGGGCGACTGCGCCCCCAAGAGCCTGTGCGCGTGCATCGCCGACGCGATGCGCTGCTGCCAGGTCGAGAGCGAAGACGACCGGAGTCCGCTCGAGGAGATCGCGCGGGACACCCGCTCGGTCTCCTTCTGGCAGCGCACAAACTCCAAGATGGGCTTGGCGGCGGCGGCGATGGTCGCCATCGCTGCGGTCCTTGTCTTCTTCAACAACCTGACCCCCAATGGTTCGAATCAGGCGCTGGCGGACCGCACCGCCGCGGCCTCGTTCGTCGCCAACGAGCACGGGCACTGCATCACCGACACGATCCACGCCGCCAAGAAGTTCGTCATCGAGAACCCCGACGAGCTCCCGAGCTTTACGGGCTCGGTCGTGGGCACCGAGATCGCCCTGGCGGATCTCGTGGCCAGCGGGGCGACCGACATCAGCTTCATGGACGCGGGCGAGTGCCACGTCCCGGGCGGCGGGCCCAGCATGCACCTGCGGTTCATGCTTCCCGATGTCCAGGGCGAGGTCTCGCTCTTCATCCAGAAGGATTCGGGCCGGATGAAACTGAGCGAGGGCTACACCTACACCCTCGCCTCCTCGGACGAGGCTCCCAACACGCCCAGCGTGTACATCTGGCTTCGCCAGGGGCTCGTGTACTACCTCGTGATCCCCGAGCGGGCCGAGTGTGAAGAGATCCGCAAGTCGCTCGTGCTCCCCGCCCAGACCCGGAACCTGACCGACCAGGTCTAACCCAAGGCCCCGCCCGCGCGGGACGCCGATTCGTGCCGATCCCGGGGCGGATCGGCCGATGCATGGATCCGGAACGTACCATAGAGGTGCATGGCCCGGGCCCAGGCCTTGGGTTTCGTTCGGAGGAAGACCATGAAACGCCTCACCGCTGCTGTACTGCTGTGTGTTTGCTCGATGCCCGTGTCGGCCCAGAATGCGATCGGCTCGGGCAACAAACTCGACCGCTCGAACCAGAAGGGCTCTGGCGGGGCGAACACGGCGGTCCAGAACGACCTGCAAGAATCACTTCGGCTTCGCAACGCGATCGTGACGGGCAACGCAGCCGACGGAATGAGCTTCCGCGGCAACGTGGGCTATGTGAGCGACCGCGAGTTCCGGGGCGAGCTCGGCTCGGACGATCTCTTTTCCTTCCGGCGCGACTCGCTCTACTCGGGCATCTCGGGGCTGGGTATCCGCGGGACCGATGCGTTGCAGTATCAGTTTGCGATGACCACGGGCTCGAGGCCGCCGACATCGATCGCAGGCTCGCTGGCGATCAGCCGGGATGATTTCACCGCCGATGTACAGGGGGAAGGTGCGCAGATCAACGCGCTCAAGCCCGATCAGGGCCCGATTCGCCGCGTCGATCCGGCGGATCAGCAGGACATCACCGGCGCCGGCCTCTGGAGGCTCCGCTCCGCATCTGGTTATCTGACGGACAAGTCGCTCGCCTCGAGCTACGTCGGGACGATCAACACGGGCCAGGGCGTAGCGTACGACGTCACGGCTTCGCCGCTGGAAGGCGTGCGGATGTTCGACCCGCTGAGTGTTTCGGCGGAATCGAACACGCTGCGGCCGATCACGTCCACGGGGGCGCAGAACCTCATCGAGCGGCTGACCCCGAACACCAGCGCGACCGTCGATCCCGATGGACTGACCGGGCACGAGCGAATCCTCAGCAAACTCCGCGATGTCTACGGCCAGAACACGACGACCGAGCCTTCGGATCTGGTCAAGCGGGTCCTCGACCAGAACGAAAAGCTCCGCGCGTACATCGAGGGTGTTCGCAGCGCCAGCGAGCCGATCACGACCGACGAGAGCCAGGTGCCCGCGCCGGAGGCGGCTCGGAACGACGAGGACCTGACGCCGCGCGAGAAGCTGCTCAAGGACTTCGAGAGCATGAACATCGACCCGGCTGTGATCGAGGCGATGCGCCGGAGCACGACGATGGTGGACGAGCTCGCTGCGCAGACCAACCCTGGGGAACGAAACTACTTTGCGATCCATCTGAACCAGGGACACAAGTCGATGCTCGAGGGCAATTACTTCGACGCCGAGGCGCGGTTCGCCCTGGCGCTCTCGATCAAGCCGGGCGATCCGACGGCCTCCATCGCCCGGGCCCATGCGCAGATCGGCGCGGGTCTGACCATGTCCGCCGCCACCAACCTGCGCGAGACGTTCACACTCAATCCGACGATGATCTCGGCCCGCTACGCGCCGGGGCTTATCCCGCCCGACGCCCGCCTCCGCGACATGGCGCCCAGGCTCCAGTCGCTCGCCGTGGGCCCGGGGCTCCGGGCGAGGCAGTCCGCGCTGGTGCTGGCGTACATCGGCTTCCAGCTGCGCGACAAAGCGCTCATCAAAGAGGGGCTCGATCGGCTTGAGCTGGAGACCGAGGACCGTCTGGCGGCGATCCTGCGTCTGGTCTGGCTCGACGATCAGCCCGTCGACCGGGCGACCCAGGATGTGCCGCAGGAAGAGGGCGGGAACGGGGACGAATGACCGCCCAGAGGCCCTCGATTGTCCAGTTCCTGACGGACGGTTCCCTGCCCAGGCTCTGCGCGGACCTTGGTGCCCTGGCGCGCGTGCGCATCACGCTCCACGACGAGAACGGGTGCGAGATCATCGCGGGCGAGGCGGCGGCGCCCTACGCGATCGCGCAGACGTCCTCCGCCGCGGACGAGGGCACGCTCTCGGTCCCGATCGTGGTCGACGAAGAAACGATCGGCGAGCTCCGCGTGAGCCGGGGCGCGCCGGATCGGCTCGTCACGTGCGTTCGGCACCTGGCGACGACGGTCGCCGAGGTGTGCGACCACGACATGGAGCTCCAGCACCGGGTGCGCGAGCTCGAGCTGCTCTACCGCCTGAGCGAGCACCTGGCGCGCGCCACGGACGTGCAGGAAGTCCTCCAGATCGCCCTCGATTCGGCGCTGGACGTCCTGGACATGGACGCGGGCTCGGTCGTGCTCTTCGACGAGACGGCGCAGATCACCTCCGACGAGCACGGCATCGAGCTGATCGCCAGCCGAAAGCTCTCCAAAGAATGGCTCGATGACCCGAGGCCCCTGTCGATCGGTCGGCAGTTCGATCGTCGCGCGATCTCGGGCGAGATCGTCGCGGTCGAGGATCTCCGCTGCGACGACCGCGTGCAGGCGCCCGAGAGGCTCGCAAACGAGAAAATCGTCGGCTTCGTGACCGCCGGGATCATCTTTCAGAACAGACCCATCGGCGCGATCAGGCTCTACGACTACGAGCCCAGGCTCCTCAACGCCTCCGAGCAGCGCCTCGTGCGATCGATCGCCCAGCAGGCGGCCGTCTCGATCGAGCAGGCCAGGCTCCTGCAGCTCCAGGCCCGCGACCGGCGCATCGGGCGGCAGCTCAAGCTCGCCTCCGAGATCCAGCTCCGCATGATGCCAACCAAGATGCCCGAGCTGCCCAGGCTCGACATCGCCGGGCGCTACACCCCCTCGCTCGAACTCGGGGGCGACTTCTACGACGCCTTCCACGTGGGCGTCGCCAGCAAGCCCAACCTCGGGCTCGTGATCGGCGACGTCGTCGGAAAGGGCGTGCCCGCGGCCCTGCTCATGGCGAGCGTGCGGTCGTCCCTGCGCGCCTACGCCCAGGACGTCTACGACATCGACGAGATCGTCAGCCGGACCAACAAGGCCCTCTGCCGCGACACGCTCGAGAGCGAGTTCGTGACGCTCTGGTACGGCGTGATCGATCCGGAAACGCTCCACCTCACATACTGCGGCGCCGGGCACGAGGCGCCCATGATCCTCTCCGTCCCCGACGGACGCACGCCCACGATGGCGGATCTCGTCGAGCTCTCGACCGGGGGCATGGTCATCGGCGTCGATCCCTCGCAGCGCTACCAGCGCGGGCACTTCGACCTGCACCGGGGTGATGTGCTCGTCTGCTACACCGACGGCATTACCGACGTGCAGAATTTCGAGGAGCACCGCTTCGGCAAGCGCCGCCTCCAGCACGCGATCATCGAGACGCTCGCTGACAAACCCGGCGCGACGTCCGAGGAGGTCGTCGAGGGCATCTTCTGGCGCATCCGCCAGTTCGCGGGCCTCAGCAAACAGCCCGACGATCAGACGCTCCTGGTCGTCCGCACCTGATCAGACCGCTTCGCCCGAGTACCAGTCCATGAAGAGCCGCTCGATGCGCCGCGTGTGCTCGCTCGGCGTGTCGGCGTAGAGGAGTTTGCCCAGTTCGTGCGCGCGGAGCCGGAGCTCGATCTGCCGCGACCGGATGAGCGAGACCAGATCCTTGGGCTTGCCCCCGATCGCCAGGCGCAGCTCGCTCAGGTCGTGCTCCACGCCCAGGAGATCCGAGAGCAGCTTCGCCTCGGTGTACCGGCTCTCGCCCGTCTGCTGCCAGGCATCGACGAGCAGGCGCGTGTGGTACCGGTCGTACTTGATGCACTTGCGCCACTCGTGGAACATCTCGGGCGAGCGCTCCTCGTACGCGAGTGTCATGGCCTTGCGCGCGCGGGCGTAGGTCTTGCGGATGCCGCCCCGGATCGCATCGAAGCCCGAGGCGTCAAGCGTCCAGCGCTCGACCCGATCTCTCATCGCCAGCACCGCGCCCCGGAACGACGCCAGTCGATCCTGCACGTCGGCGCTGGCGGCGCTGTCTCGCCGCTGAATCAGTTCCGCGTGAAGCGAGGCCCAGCTCGCGGGCTCGGGGTGGTCCACGATGAGTTTCTCGTAGCACTCCAGGACCGCCGCCGCGTCGCGCAGGCCCGCGAGTGTTCGCGCCGCGTCGCGGAGACGCGCGTTCTCGGCCCTGTAACCCTCGAACGCGGGCCGGACGAGGCGGATCAGGCCCCGGACTTTCTTGCACCGCTTGCGGACCGCCAGGGCCTTCTCGTGGGGGCCGAGCGTGTCCGAGTCGAGTTCGGCGAGCGCGCGGTCCAACTGCTCGTCGGCGATGCGGCGCAGATCCGACTCGATCGATTCGCTGGGCTCAAGCTTGTAGGACACGCGGCACCCTCCGAATGAGGGTACGAAGACCCGGGCTCTCGATTGTTAAGAACTCGTGAGCGCGCGCGGAGACAGCCGGTTCATCGACCGGTCTTTCGGCGGACATGCTCTGCGAAGCGGATTCAGGCGGCAGAGGGGCCGTCGTCGTATGAGCTTTTCTGGGCGTCGAGCTGATGGCGGAACTCGTCGAAGTTGAGCTGGAGCCGCTCAAACTGAGAATCGACGTCGTTCATGAGCTCGCGTGTGCGTTCCGAGAGCTTGGTCACGGGGACGCGGCTGGCGGGCGAGCGGGACTGCTGGCCTGCGTTGCGTCCCGGGGCCTGCCTGGGAAACCGGATCGGGGCGGGATCTTCTTCCCACGTGCCCCTGAGTCGGAATCGGTCCACGAGGAACCTCCTTGCTGCTCCATCTTGAGCCGTGTCGGCCCATATCTCGGAGCAATGGGGCTCATCGGATCAGGCGAGCCGGAGATTCATGCTCAGCCCCCAAAGACCGCACAGATTCGGCGTTTGGGCGCGGAATCTTGAGCAGGAACTGCGCTCTCGGACGAAGATGAAATGGTTATCGGGCCTTGGTGGCCTCGACCCGCTGGCCGAGCTTGTGCTCGGTCCCGGCTAGGGCGCGCTGGAGGTTGCCCCGGTGCTTGAAGATGACCACGGCCGCCAGGAGCCCGGTCGCGATCGCCGCGGGCCAGGCGCCCCCGAAGCGATCGGGCAGGGCCAGCACCAGCGCGAGCGTGGTGATCGGCAGGCTCAGAGCCGCGGCACAGCTCGAGACGCCGACGTACTTCGTGCCTTTGAGCACGATGAGAAACGCAGCGAGGGCGATCCCGCCGGCGATCGTGAGCACGGGGAAGACGGCCAGAAGTGTGCCGAGCCCGGTCGCGACGCCCTTGCCGCCCTTGAAGCGGAGGAAGATCGAGAACATGTGCCCGAGGACCGGGGCGATCATCGCGCCGAGCCACCACCAGGTCTCGGCGGGCGTGAGGGCCGTGTTTGTGCGCACGAGGTGGTTGATGAGCCCGAAGGCGAGGGTGGGGACGAGTCCCTTGAGCATGTCGAGGAAGAAGCAGAGGAAGAAGAACTTCTTGCCGAGGACGCGCCCGACGTTGGTGGCGCCGATGTTCCTGGAGCCGTGCTGGCGGATGTCGATGCCCCTGGAGCGCGCGATGAGCAGGCCGAAGGGGACGGAGCCGATCGCGTAACCAGCGAGGATGAGCGCGATGAGGATCGGGGCGGGCTGCATCAGCTGCCGGTCTGTCGCGCTTTGGGGACGAAGCGCTGGGTCAGGCCCGAGAGGAGCCGCTCGAAGACCTTGTCGGCGTCGCAGGTCGCGTCGATGACGAGGTAGCGCTCGGGCCAGCGTTTGGCCTGGTCGAGGTAGCCCCGGCGCACGCGGGCGCGGAAGTCGCCCGGGCGCGCTTCGATGCGGTCGGGCTCGGCGCTGCGC